>NZ_JARVXM010000004.1:0-211145 GCF_048957655.1 Stenotrophomonas sp. AS1
CCCGGGGGGGGGGGGGGGGGCCGGGGGGGGGGGGGGGGGGGGCGGGGCGGGGGGGGGGGGGGGGGCGGCCCCGCGCCCGCCACTACCGGTGCGTGGTCAGGTCAGTTGCAGGCCTTGCCCTCGACCTTCATCTGCGCGGCGAACATCGGCACCTGCGCGATCTTGCCGGCGGCGGCCTGCTTCTTGGCGTCTTCCAGGTATATGCGCGACTGGCCCTGGCCATCGAGTTCGGGCGTGGTGGTGACCGGCATGCGCCACACGCGCACCACCGCCTGCTGCGCCGGGCAGCCTGCATTCGGCACACGGATCACATCATTGAGCTTCCAGCCCTTGGCCTCGCTGGGCTGCGCCTTGTCGTAGTCCACAAAGCGGGCGCGCGGCTGGCACTGCTCGCTGGTGCGGACCACGGCGAACTTGTACGGCTGTGCCGCCTCGCCGGTGAACACGCCTTCCAGCCGGGCGCAGGCTTCGGGAATCTGGCGCAGGGTGTGGGCCGCGCCCACCGCCTGCGGGGTGCCCGCGGCGCGCTGCAGTTCGGGGGTCTCGGCGGCGAAAGAGGACACGGCGGGCAACAGGGCCAGCCACAACAGATGACGGGGGGACATGGCAGGACTCCAACGGCTGGGGATGGGCCGAGGCTGCCAGTGGGTGGCTGAACGGCGTGGCAAAGGCGGCCCGTCGTCCGGATCTGCGTGGTTGCCGGCCAGCGGCCGGCACTACCCATGCCACTGGTCGGCGCTACCCATGTCACTGACAGTTCGGCCTCACGCATGCGGTTTGTAATCCTCGCTGGCTTGCATCGAGGATTTGCCCGCATACTCGGGCCACCAGGGATTGCTGAACACCGCCACACGCTTGACGACCGGGCACGGTCTGAATGGGTTGGTTCATGGTTGCAGCCCGTTGTGCCCCCCGTGGAGAAGTTCATCCGTTCACTGGATGTCATTCCATCACCCGGGAGGGGACATGCTGGAACGTTATGGGCTTTCTCTGGCGCTGTTCTGCGCCATCCTCGCGATTCTCTACGGCATCGTGTCGGCACGCTGGATCCTCCGGCAGCCGGCTGGCAATGCGCGCATGCAGGAAATCGCCGCCGCCATCCAGGAAGGCGCGCGCGCCTACCTCAACCGCCAATACCTGACCATCGCCATCGCCGGTGCCGTGCTGTTCGTGCTGGTCGGCATCTTCCTCAGTTGGTACACCGCGATCGGCTTCGCGATCGGCGGCGTGCTCTCCGGCGCGGCCGGCTACATCGGCATGAACGTTTCCGTCCGCGCCAACGTGCGCACCGCCGAGGCCGCCCGCAACGGCCTGAGCGCGGCCATGGACGTGGCCTTCCGCGGCGGTGCGATCACCGGCATGCTGGTGGTCGGGCTGGGCCTGCTGGGCGTGGCCGGGTACTACGCGCTGCTGTTGAAGCTCGGGCTGGATGTCGCGCAGACGCTGCACGCGCTGGTCGGGCTGGCGTTCGGTTCGTCGCTGATCTCGATCTTCGCGCGGCTGGGCGGCGGCATCTTCACTAAGGGCGCCGACGTCGGCGCGGACCTGGTCGGCAAGGTCGAAGCCGGCATTCCCGAGGACGACCCGCGCAACCCGGCGGTGATCGCCGACAACGTGGGTGACAACGTCGGCGACTGCGCCGGCATGGCGGCGGACCTGTTCGAAACCTACGCCGTCACCGTGATCGCCACGATGCTGCTCGGCAACCTGATGATCGCCGAGGCCGGTGCCAATGCGGTGCTGTATCCGCTGGTGCTGGGCGGTGTCTCGATCATCGCCTCGATCGTGGGCGCGCTGTTCGTCAAAGTAAAACCGGGCGGCTCGATCATGGGCGCGCTGTACAAGGGCGTGATCGTATCCGGGGTGCTGGCGGCGATCGCGTTCTACCCGATCACCACGCAGTTGATGCCGGACAACGCGCATGGCGCCCTGAACCTGTATTTCTGCGCGTTGATCGGGCTGGTGCTGACCGGGTTGATCGTGTGGATCACCGAGTACTACACCGGCACCCAGTACAAACCGGTGCAGCACGTGGCGCAGGCCTCCACCACCGGGCATGGCACCAACATCATCGCCGGCCTCGGTGTCTCGATGAAGTCCACCGCCCTGCCGGTGATCGCGGTGTGCGTGGCGATCTGGCTGGCACACTATTTCGGCGGCCTGTACGGCATCGCCATCGCCGCCACGGCAATGCTCTCGATGGCCGGGATGATCGTCGCACTCGATGCCTACGGCCCGATCACCGACAACGCCGGCGGTATCGCCGAGATGGCCGAACTGCCGCCGGAAATCCGCGACATCACCGACCCGCTGGATGCGGTCGGCAACACCACCAAGGCGGTGACCAAGGGCTACGCCATCGGCTCAGCGGCCCTGGCCGCGCTGGTGCTGTTCGCCGATTACACCCACAACCTGCAGGCCGCCAATCCCGGCGAGACCTTCGCCTTCGATCTGTCCAACCATGAAGTGATCATCGGCCTGCTGATCGGCGGCCTGATCCCCTACCTGTTCGGTGCCATGGCGATGGAAGCGGTGGGTCGCGCGGCGGGTGCGGTGGTGGAGGAAGTGCGCCGCCAGTTCCGCGAGATTCCCGGGATCATGGAAGGCACCGGCAAACCGCAGTACGACCGCGCGGTGGACATGCTGACCCGCTCGGCGATCCGCGAAATGATCATCCCCTCGCTGTTGCCCGTCGCCGTGCCGGTGGTGGTCGGCCTGCTGCTCGGGCCGCGTGCGCTCGGTGGCCTGCTGATCGGCACCATCGTCACCGGCCTGTTCGTGGCGATCTCGATGACCACCGGCGGCGGCGCCTGGGACAACGCCAAGAAGTACATCGAAGATGGCCATTTCGGCGGCAAGGGCAGCGAGGCGCACAAGGCCGCGGTGACCGGCGATACCGTCGGTGATCCGTACAAGGACACGGCCGGCCCGGCGATCAACCCGCTGATCAAGATCATCAACATCGTGGCACTGCTGCTGGTGCCGCTGCTCTGAGGCAGGACGGGCGCGCGGGCCTCGTTGGCCGGCGCGCCCAAGGGGTGTTCTCCTGCCGCGCCTCAACGCCGCCGGATGAAGAACGTCACCGGTACCATCACCTCCACCGGATCACCGGCCACCTCGGCGGGCGGCGGCGGCAGCGGGCTGCCGCGGCGCACCGTGGCCAGGGTTTCCTCATCCAGCAGCGGATGACCGCTGCTCTGGCCCAGCCGGATGTTGGAGGCATTGCCCTGGCGGTCGACCGAGAAGCGCACATAGGCCACGCCCTGCTGGCGCAGGCGCTCGGCCTGGCGCGGATAGCGGCGGTACTGTTCCAGATGGCCGAGCAGCAGCCCCTGCCAGGTGACCGCCGCGTTGCCCTGGTGGCCGGCCACGGTCTGCGTGGCAGCGTAACGTTCGGACGGGCGTGCGGAGACATCCGGCGGTGCCAGCGTCTGATCGACGTTGTGCGGGTCGGTCGGCTCCTCTTCGCGCGGCGTCTGCCGACGCAGCACGCCCTGCGCGTCCGGGGTGTCGGCCGGCGGCAGATCGAACTTCGGCACCGGCGTAGGCTCGGGCCGATGCTGTTCGTGCTGCAGCGGCCCGGGCGGCATCTCCTTCGGTGGCGCGGACGGCGCCTCAGGCACCGGCGCCAGTTCCACCATCACCGCTTCCACGGGCGTGTCGCTGACCAGCACCGGCGCACGCTGCTGCCACCACAGCGCGCCGCCGATCAGCGCGCCATGCACGGCCAACACGAGGGCCAGGCTGCCCACCCAGCGCAGCGTCGCGGCGGGGTCGCGGCTCATTCGCGGCGCTGCTCCAGCCCGACCAGCGCGATCCTGCGATACCCCGCCGTGCGCAGGGCATTCATGGTCTGCATCAGATCGCCATAGGGCACCGCCTGGTCGGCGCGCAGGTAGATGCGCTGCTCGTGGTCACCGGCGGTCAGCCGCTCCAGCGCGGCTTTCAGGCCATCACGGCCCACCGGCACGTCGTTGATGCTCAGTGACAGATCGGCCTGCACCGAGAGGAACACCGGTTCGCCATCGCGTGGCTGCGGCTGCGCAGTGCTGGCCGGCAGGTCCACCGGCGTGTCCACGGTGGCCAGCGGCGCGGCGACCATGAAGATGATCAGCAGCACCAGCATGACGTCGATGAAGGGCGTGACATTGATCTCGTGGCTTTCTTCCAGCGCGTCGTCGTCGTGGCGGGCGGTCTTGATGGGCATGGCCGGTCCTCAGCGCGCGTCGTGCACGGCCGGCGCCTTGCCAAGCCGGTCCAGATCGCGCGAGACCAGTTGCTGCACGCCCGCGGACAGATCCCCCAGCAGGCCGCGGATACCGGCCAGCACGCGGGTGAAGTGGTTGTAGATCACCACGGCGGGAATCGCCGCGACCAGGCCCAGTGCGGTGGCAAGCAGCGCCTCGGCGATGCCCGGCGCGACGACGGCAAGATTGGTGGTGTTGGCATGGGCGATGCCGATGAAACTGTTCATGATTCCCCATACCGTGCCGAACAGGCCGACGAACGGCGCGATCGCGCCGATGCTGGCGAGCAGGCCCACGCCGGTGCGCAGCTGGCGCGCATGCGCCAGTTCGATGCGTTCCAGGCGCGACGCGACGCGCTCCTTGATCCCGACCGGATCATGCGCGTCATGCGAGAGGCGCAGCTCGGTGCGGGCGGCATCGATCAACGCATGCGCGACCCCCTCGTCCAGCAACCGCTGCGTCTGCGGCGCCGGCAGGTGCGCGGCCTGCAGCAGCAGCGCACGGGCCGCGCGCAACGTCGTGCGCTGCCGCGCCAGCTCCCAGGTCTTGGCGACCAGCACGGTCCAGGTGGCGATCGAGGCGAGCGCCAGCCCGATCATCACGGCCTGCACCACGCCATCGGCGGCCTGGTACATGCCCCAGGGAGTCAGGTCATGCGGCAGCGCCGCCACGGTGGCAGGAAGAGCGATGGGCAGGGTCATGGGCGGAGTCGTCGGTCAGGGCATCGCGGCGCGTGACAGGGCCGGAGGCAGGCAAAGGGCGGAGGAGTATCGGGGGGCGAAGCAGTGGGAATCAGTGCGGGGCGGACAGCACGTTCAGCGCTCCGACGGGCGATCCGGCGTGGCCGATGGCCGCGGCGCGGGCCGTGACAGCACATAGGCCGCGCTGGCGGCGAAGAACAGGCCGACGCCGAGCAGCAGCGGCCAGGACGGATGCGCGCCCCAGCAGAACATGACGAAGCCGAACGCCATGCCGGCGCCGGCAAAGGCCTTGCCCTTGCGGCTGATCGCGCCCTGCTCGCGCCACAGGCGCAGCGGTGGGCCGTAACGAGGATGCTCGAGCAGCCGACGCTCGAACTTCGGCGAGCTGCGCGCGAAGCATCCGACGGCCAGGATCAGGAAGATGGTGGTCGGCATCACCGGCAGCAGGGCGCCGATGACGCCCAGCGCCACCATGATCCAGCCCAGGCCGAACCAGAGCCAGCGCATCACGGGTGGCCGTGGCGGTCCGGCACGGCGGAGCTGTGCCGAGCGGTGCTCATGCGAATTCTTCCTCGACATGACCGTGCACGCTGCGGAAAGCGGCATCGGCGGCATCGATCACCTGTTGCTCCTGCGCCCGGGTGAGCGCGACGCCGTCGAGCGCGGCGGTGAACGCGCGCCAATGGCGGGCCGCGCCATCGGGATGTGCGGCCAGGTGGCGCGCGCCGAAGTCACTGTCCAGGCCGAGCCTGGCGGCCATCTTGTACAACACGGTGCCCCCCAGGTTGGAGCCTTCGGCCACATACAGCCAGCCGAGCGCGGCCGGCAGCGGCAGGTCGCCATCCAGGCCGGTGGATGCCGGCAGTGGCAGGGTCTGTTCCAGATCCGCCAGGTCGCGGGCGATCAGCGGCAGCCGGCGGCGCTCGTCCAGGTCAGGCAGCAGCGCGTCCAGCGCGGGGTTGCCATACAGCGCGTCGATGTCGCGGTGAAAGCGGAACTGCACGCGCACGAATTTCGCGAACAGGTCGCGGCTGGCGAAGATGTCGCCGGCCATGATGCGCTTGTCCAGCGCGCCGTGGCTGTCACGGGTGGCGGCCTTGAGGCGTTGGCTGCGGGTGGCTTGGGGAGTATCGATGACGATCATGGCACTGCTTGGATGGGGAAGTGGGGCGCGGTTCTCTGTTGAAGACGTCTGTCACGGCTGCAACCCCAAGCCCATTGTCGCGTGGGGAGCGTTGCGTCCGTCACATGCCACCGTCACGGCCTTGCCCCGATAATACGGGCCACGCCCTGCCACTGGAATGACACGATGATCACCACCGAACCGCGCATGACCAATCTGTTCCTGCAGCTCGGGCTGGAGGCCAGCGAGGAGGCGATCGCCGCCTTCATCCGCGACCACCAGCTCTCCAACGATATCCGCCTGATCGAAGCGCCGTACTGGAACGATGGGCAGCGCCAGTTCCTGACCGAGCAGCTGCGCTCGGATGCGGAGTGGGCGATCGTGGTCGATGAGCTCAGCGAAGCCCTGCACGCCGATGCGACCGCGCAGGCCAACGCCGGCTGAGCGATCACGGGCATCTGATGCCGGCCGGCCCAGGATGGGCAGGCTGGATGCACGACAGGGGCCGGCCATGCCGGCCCCTGTCGTGTCCGGGCATCAGTAGCGGTAGGTCAGCGCCAGCCGCACCGTCCGGCCCGGTGCGGGCATCACGCCCAGCGCCAGCGGATCGAGATAGTAGCGGTCGGTCAGGTTGTCCACGTTGAGGTCGACCGCGAACTGCTCGCTGGCCTGCCAGCTGGCGAACAGATCCACGATGGTCACCGAGCGGTACAGCTGCTGGATCGCCGACAGGCCCACGTTCCATTCCTTGTCCAGCGTGCTGATCGGGCCGGCGTTGTGGATCACCCGGGTGCCGAAGCTCAGGCGCTGGTCGAACAGGCGCGAGCCCAGGGTCAGGTTGACGTTGTAGCGCGGCGGGTTCTGGGTGTTGCTGTAGGACCCTTCGAAGCCACCATCCACGCAGTCCGGCGTGTTCTTCAGTTCCTCTATCTTCCGCTGGATGCCGTAGGCACGACGCTCGGCGGCGATGTCCGGCGCGCAGGTCTTGGCCTGAATGTAGTAGTGCGCGGACAGATCGGCGAACACCATGCCGCTGTCATAGCTGGACTGGAACTCCACGCCGGAGACCTTGAAGCGGTCGACGTTGCGGATCAGCCCGGCCGACAGGGTGCGGTAGTCGCGGGTGATCAGATCAGCGATGCGCGTGTTGAAGTAGGCCAGCTTGAAGCCGGCCTGGTCGCCCTCGGTGAACAGGCTGTGGCGCACCGTGCTCGCACCGACCTCCCAGGTCCCTGCCCGCTCCGGCTTGAGCTCACCGGTCGGCTTGGCCGCGGTGAACAGGCCCAGGGTCGTCTCGAACAGGCTGGGCAGCTTCACGCCCTCGGCGTACTTCACGTATACCATCGTGTCTTCGTCGAAACGGTAGGCGACGCTGGCACTGGGCATGAAGGCGCTGTCGCGCCGACGGATCGGTTGCGACCAGGTCCAGCTGACCGGCACGCTCAGATCCTCCGCATCATCGGCGTCGTAGAAGTTCCAGCCGGTGATGTCGGCCACCGTGCCCTTCTCATACGGTGATGCCAGCAGCGAGGCCTCGGTGAACTGGCCGTTGGCATCCGGATACCAGTTGAGCATGGCGATGCGCTTGGCGCGCCATGCCGGAAGATTGGGGTTGCCGTCCAGCAGCTGGGTGTAGCGGTACTGACCGATCACCCCGTACGTTTCCGGCGTGGCCAGGCGATTGCGGTCGTGCACGTTGACGCGGTTGTAGCGGCCACCGAGCACCACTTCCCAATGCTCGTCCGGCTGCCATTTGACCGAGGCCACCGCGCTGTATTCCTTGCGCTCGGCGTTGCGCAGGAAGCGGTTGTTGACCAGGTCGTCGTGCATGACCGGCGAGTGCGGGCCCGGGCCGACGTCCTCGTCGCTGAAGGACAGGCCGTAGTCCAGCGTGAACAACCCGGCGCGACCGTCCAGATGCGTGGTGTTGCCCACATCGAAACCGAGCCGGGTCTGGGTCAGCTCATTGCGGTAGGCATCCTTGTAGCCCGGATCGGTGTTGAACGAGGGGCCGTCGTACCACTCGGTGCGGCGATCGAAGTACCACGGGGTGATGCCGGTCAGGCCGTTGTACATCAGGCTGTCGGCATCGGTGTACCAGAGGTTGGCCTTCAGATCGATCCGCTCGTTGTCCGGGTTGAAGCGGTAGCGCAGGTTGTAGGCATCCATGTCGACATGGCCCGGGTCCCACTGCGGCACGCGGTCGCGGTCCACGCGGATGATCTGCGAGGCCATGATCTCGCCGGCGGTGCCTTCATAACGGCGGTAGCCCGCTTCCAGCGTCTGGTCATCGTCGATGCGCCAGGTGCCCTTGAGCAGGAAGGACTCCGAGCGCGAGGAGGTGTTGAACACCTCGGTATCCGGCGGATTCAACGGCGCCAGCGTGCGCCGGGTCTGTGGAAAGTCGTCGTAGCCGTGCTTGCCGGAGAAATAGTTGCCGTTCTCGCGCCATGCGTAGGCGGCGACCAGGTCGAAGCGATCCCAATGCTTGGCGGTGGCGATGTTGAAGAACTGGCTGCCCAGGGCGCTGCGGTCGGTGCGCGGTGCGGCGTCGTAGGCGGGCACGTTGTTGGCGCTGGCATTGGCCATGCCGGTGCGCACGCGCAGCCCGGCGTCGCGGCCCTCACGCAGCACGTCCTCGATCTTCAGGGTGTCCATCTCGACCACGCCACCGATGCCGCCGGAGGCGTTGACGCCCAGGCTCGGCCCCTTGGTGATGGTGATGTTGGAGATCAGGTCCGGATCCAGATAGGTGCGCTGCGACTGGCCTGCGTAACCCCGGTAGGTATCCATGGTCGACTGCCCGCCGTCGATGATCACCGGAATGCGGCTCTGGCCCTGGATGCCGCGGATGTTCACGTCCAGCGCGTTGGCGGTGCGCGGATCGCCGGCGGTCACACCGGCCACGCCCTTGACGATGTCCGAGGTGGAGGTGCCGCGAAAGCGCTCGATGGTGGTGCGGTCGATGTAGGCGCTGGAACCGGCGGTGCGGTACACGTCCAGCGCGCGCTCGGCGTCGCTGCCGCCCTCGATGCGATCACCTGCCACGCTGAGCGCATCGGTGACGATCAGGCCGTCGTCGTTGGCGGCCACCCGTGCGCGCTCCAGCGTTACCGCTTCCGGCCCGACTTGGCGCATGTTCAACCCACTGCCCTGCAGCAGGCGCAGCAAGGCCGACGGTGCATCCATCTGCCCGGCCACCGCCGTGGAGGTCAGCCCTTCGGCCAGTGTTGCCGGATAGGCGACCTGGACACCGGATTGCCGCATGTAGGTGCGCAGCGCGTCGGCCAGCGGCTGGGCGGGAATGTCGAAACGCAGCGTGGCCGCAGCGGAGGCCGGGCTGGACTGGGCCAGGGCCGGCAGTGCCGGCGCGGTGGCCAGGCCGGCGCTGAGCAGGGCGATGCAGAGACGTGACGGGCGCAGGCGATGCCCCGCGCGGGTGGAAGTACGCATGAAAAAACCTGTCGAAAGATCAGTGCCGCAGAGGCGGGTCATCCGCACGCAGGTGCGGATGCAGCGGACGTACGTGGCGGCGGCGGGTACGTTATGCCGGGTAAGACGAACGAACAGGTCGCTGCCCCAAGACCAATGCGCCGCCCCCCGACTGGACGCACGCCACGCCGCCTCCGCAGCAGGCCCGCCGCGCTACGGGTGGGTGGCCGGTGCCACGATCGCCACGCCCATCGGCAGGCGGGTCACGCTCAACCCGGCGCTGACCGCCAGGGCATCCAGGGCCTGCTCCGGCCGGTCGATGCGGAAGGCCGCATTGATCGCGGGCAGACTGGCCAGATCTCCGCGCACGAAGGTGGGCCCGGACCGATAGCGCGCGATGCGCCGCACCGCCTCTTCCACCCCGGTTGCGTCGAGCAGCAGTTCGCCCTCACGCCAGGCCGCGATCCTGTCCAGCGCGACGTCTTCCTGCCGTGTGACCCGCCCGCCCGGTGCAAAGCGCGCACGCTGGCCCGCGTCCAGATAGGTCCAGCCACCCCGATCGGCCGCTGCGACCCGGACCCGGCCCTGCGCCACGACGGTGTCCACGTGGTCGCCTTCGCGTGCGACCGCGAACGCCGTGGAAATGTCCTCGATCACCCCGCCCTGCGCATCCACCTGGAATGGGCGCGCCGCGTCGGGTGTCACCTGGAACCACGCTTGGCCGCGCAGCAGCGCGATGCGCCGCACCTGCCCGTCGTAGCGGATGGCGATGGCGCTGTCGGCATCAAGCACGGCGCGGCTGCCATCGGGAAGCACCACGGAGTGGATGGCCGTGCCGCTGCGGTGATCGGCTTGCAGCCGCAACCAGGCTTCCGGCGCCACCCAGGCCAACGCCACCAAGGCGGCCGTGGCCGCGCCAACGGCGGGCCAGCGCAGGCGGCGCGGCGGCCGGCTGGCCACCACCGCCGGGGCCGGTTGCGGCCCGAGGCTGCGCCACAGCTGGCGTTCGTATTCGAAGGTGCGCCGGTTGTCCGGCTCGGCCAACCACTGCTCGAAGGCCTGCATCTGCCCGGGCTCGACCGCACCGGAGGCCAGCCAGGCAATCCAGGCGCGGGCCTGGACGGCAGCAGGGTCGGACGGTGGCAAGGGTCGGGACATCGGAGGCTGTTCGTGCGGGCTCATGGCTGGCAGTGGGTGCGCAGGCGCGCGCGGACGAAGAAGAGGCCGGAAGGGTCGGCATTATGATCAAGACGGATGGGAAACGGGCTTCCCCAAGCCCGGATGCGCGCCGCTCAGCGCCCGCTGCGCGCCCAAGCCAGGCGCTGCAAGGCGCTGCGCACGTGGTTTTCGACGGTCGTCACCGACACGCCCTGGCGCTTGGCGACCTCGACCTGGGTCATGCCCTGCAGGCGGTTGAGGCGGAAGATCGTGCGGGTCGGCTCGGGAAGATGTTCGGCCGCCGCCAGCACGCGCTGCAGTTCGTCCTGCGCCATCGCCTGCTCTTCGGTGGAGAGCACCTCGTCCGGCCCCCACAGGTAATGCTCGGCCAACAGGCGCGTGCGTCGCGTGCGCTCACGGCCGTGGTCGGTGGCCAGATTCGCCGCCAGCCGATACAGGTACGCCCGGGGGTTGCTGATCGGCTGGCCGCCGTCGACACCCCGGGCCTTGAACCAGATTGACTGGATCACATCCTCCGCGCCGCCATCACTGCCCAGAATGCGCTGCACCAGGCGCAGCAGCGCCGGGCGTTCGCGTATCAACAGCTCGGTGAGAGTGGTGGCGTTGGAGGACATGGGCCAGTGCACAAAGCGGGACCGCAGGGAGACGGCAACCCGTAAGGCGCGGCATGTTACTCCGCAAATGAGAATGAGTCACGTTTGGCCATGCCTCATGCCGGTCACAGGCATCCGGTCAGCCCTTCGTAGAGATTGGTCGTGGTGCCGGGCAGCCGCACGTGCAGTGGATCGTCCTGTTCCAAGGCCTGGAGCAGTATCGGCAGGGGCGTCCTGGCGGCCAGCGGGACGGGGCAGGCCCAGCTGCGCGCATCGACGATGATCCGCCCGCTCGATCCATCCACCTGCGCGGTGCTGCCGGTGAACGTCCATACGCACTCCTCCACACCGCCATCGGCGGCGTTGACCGAACAGCGGAAACGCAGTGACTGCAGGTTGTGATACTCCCCTTCGCAGAAGGTATCGCCGCAGACCTCATCGAAGCCGCGGACCAGTCGCGTTTCCAGCGCGAGGAAGCGCTCCCGGCCGGCGGCCGGGGTCGGATAGCTGCGCGCATCGATGAAGGTCTCCGCAGTGGTGCCCCCTGCCGGGAAGCTGGCGGCTGCAAGTACAAGCGCGACGCTCGCGAGGAAGCGGTTCATGGGTGTCTCCTGTGGGACGCGGCAAGCGAACCGCCTTCGCCGAGGCAGCCCAGAAGCGCGTCATGGACCGACCGTCCGGTACCCGGCAGCGGCAGGATCAACGCGTCACGACGTCCCAGGGCGGCATGCAGGGCCTCCACAGGCGTATGCGGGGCCAGTGGCACGGCGCACGCCCAGGTACGGTTGTCTGGCATGACCTTGCCGGTGGCGGCGTCCACCTCCAGGTTGCCGGCCGCAATGACCAGCGCGCATTCCGTCACGGTGCCCGTGGCCGCGTGCACCGAACAGCGGAACTGCAGCAGGACATGGTTGGCATAGACACCCTGGCAATAGGTGACGCCGCACAGGTCATGAAACTCCCGCATCAAGTGGCCCTCGAGGGCGTAGAAACGGTCCCAGTTCGCCTCCTTGTAGGGAAAGTCGACCAGGTCCACGTACGGTCTGGACGAGGCATGGGCCTCGGCGGCCGGGGCCACCAGGCAGAGTGCCGCCGCCATCGAAAGGCCGCCATCGGGGTCATCTTGGGCATCGCCAGGCTCGGAGTGGGTTCCATGCCATGATCGCCAGCGGCGCCGGGCTCGGCCATCAGGCCTCAACCCAGCGCCGCGTCGGGATGGAAGGGGCCACCGTGTGGCGATTCTTCCCTGCCGGGCGGACCGATTCGGCGCCCCGGCGGCCGGGCCGCTGCACGTTGGCCGGCAAAGGCATAAAATGGCGGACTTTGCGCCCTACCCCCTCTCAGCTGGAGCACACCCATGGGTCTGGAACTCGTTTCGCCGGGCAAGAACCCGCCGGAAGAAATCAACGTCATCATCGAGATCCCGAAGGATTCCGAGCCGGTGAAGTACGAAGTGGACAAGGAAACCGGCGCGATCTTCGTCGACCGCATCCTCTCCACCCCGATGCGCTACCCCTGCAACTACGGCTACGTGCCGAGCACCCTGTGTGGCGACGGCGATCCGGCCGACGTGCTGGTGGTGCTGCCGCTGCCGCTGGTCCCGGGCTCGGTGGTGCGTTGCCGTCCGGTCGGCGTGCTCAAGATGAGCGATGAGGCCGGCAGCGACGAAAAGATCCTGGCCGTGCCGATCTCCAAGGTCTTCAGTGGCTATGCCCACGTGGAAGACATCGAGCAGGTGTCCAGCCACTGGCTGGAGCGCATCGGCCACTTCTTCGAGCATTACAAGGACCTGGAAAAGGGCAAGTGGGTCAAGCTCGATGGCTGGGGCGGCGCCGCCGAAGCCAAGAAGATCCTGGTCGAAGCGCACCAGCGCTACCTCGGCAACATCGCCTGAGACTGACCGGCATCGCTCCGGCACCGCCTGCCGGAGCGATGTGCATCACGTTTTTCCAATGCGGCACATCACTATTCGTGCCGGATTGGGTACATTGCGTCTCTTCACACCGTCCACGGTGCGTTTCACCGTGGTCAGCCAGGGGACCGTGTCGTGCGCATTCTGCTTGTTGGGGACGAAGCCAGCCTGTCGGCTGAGCTGTTGGAATTCATTGCCGATCTTGGGGAAGAGTGGCAACCGCTGACCGCCGCCGATGGCCAGAGCGCCATGGGCATCGTTGCCGGCTCGCCGGTGGATGCGGTGATCGTGTGCCCGCAGTTGCCCGATCTCAACGCCACCACGCTGCTCGGCCAGATCCGCACGCTGCGCCCTGAGACCATCCGCATCGCACTGGTGGATGCCGAGCACGGCAACCGCCCGCCGCCGGCGCGCCTGATCGGTGTCGCCCACCGCTTCCTGCCGATGCCGCTGGCCCCGGAAGTGCTGCTCGAAGCGCTGACCAGCCTGGAAGAGCTGCGCGAACTGCTCGACAGCGCACGCCTGCGCAGCGCCATCGGCCGGATCGAGAAGCTGCCCTCGCCACCGCACCTGTATCTGTCCCTCACCCAGGCGCTGGAACACGACGACGACACCAATACCGCCGACGTGGCCAAGCTGGTCGCGGCCGACCCGGCCATCGCGGCGAAGGTGCTGCAGTTGTCCAACTCGGCGTTCTTCAACAGCGGCCGGATCATTTCCGACCTGCGTACCGCCGTGACCCGACTGGGACTGTCGACCCTGCGCGACCTGGTGCTGGCCAGCGAAGTGTTCTCGGCCCAACCGCTGTCCGGTGCCGAGCGCAACTCGCTGCAGCAGCGCGCACTGCTGGCCTCGCGCCTGGCCGCCAAACTGCTGCCCGATTCCAGCGCCGAACTGGGCGCCACCGCGGCCCTGCTGGCCGACATCGGCCTGCTGCTGCCGGGCGTACGCAACGAGCGCACCCCGGAAGACGCGGCCGACAATCGCCCCGGCCATGCCGAGGCGGGCGCCTACCTGCTGGGGCTGTGGGGCCTGCCGATGCCGATCATCGAAGCCGTGGCGTTCCACCTGCAGCCGCATCGCTCCACCACCCGCAGCTTCTGGGTGACCGGTGCGGTCCACGTGGCCCTGGCGCTGATCAACGGTGACCCGGTCGACGAGGAGTATCTGCAGCGGGCCGGCGTGCTCAACAAGCTCCCGCAGTGGCGCGATCACGCCAACGCACTGATGGGGCTGGTGGCCAGCGACGCCTGAGTGTGGGGCGGAGCATGCTTGAAGGATGGCGCGCCCCGTGGCGCGCCATCGTCGTTTCAGCGCTGCGGACAGGCGTCCAGCACGCACAAGCGCCACAGGCGCTCGCACATGGCGGCCGAGCCACCGTCGGCGAGGCATTCGATGCGGACGTCTTCACAGTAGCGCCCTCCCCCGCAGATGATCAGGCCGGGCGACGCACTGGCCGCGGTTGCCAGGGAGGCAAGCAGAACAGCGGAAATCTTCTGAGCGAGCGTCATTTTCATATCGATCTCTCAATCGTCCACGATTGGACCGATTGACGGTATCAACTGCATTTCCGCTCGAATTGTGAGGCGGATCACCGTTCGCTGAAACTCAGACTTTCCCTACCCCACAACGCAAAGAGGGCGGACCTTGCGGCCCGCCCTCCTTTTTTTACGCCATTGCTTCGATGGATCAGAAGCGCTGGGTGTACTTCAGGTAGTAGAACCGACCGATGTCGAAGCCGCCGTAGTAGGAGAAGCTCGAGTTCGGCTGGCTGTACATCACCGGGCCTTCGTGGTTGAACACGTTGTTCGCGCCAGCCGAGATGGTGGCATCCCACGGGGTGTTGTAACGCACCTGCAGGTCATGGAACGTGTTCGAGCCGGTGTTGCGCACCGGGATCGCCAGCGTGTAGGCCGAGGAGTAGCTCGGGTTGTTGCACTCCGGACCGCCTTCGCGATCGTAGGCGCACTCTTCCTTCAGACCGGAGTAGTAACGCATGCCCCAGTTGACGCCGAAGTTGCCCAGGCTCCAATCGATGTTCAGGTTGGAACGGACGCGGAAGTTGCCGCCCCAGTCGCCCGTGCCCCAGCCGGTGTGCTGCTCGACGGCGGTTTCAGCTTCGTTGTCGCGCTTGTACTCGAGGTAGTCCACATAGGTGGTCTTCCAGTCGATGACGATGTTGCCGAAGGACAGTTCCGGCAGACGGTAACGGATACCCAGGTCGTAACCTGCGGTTTCCTGGTAGCCGCCGTTGATCAGCGTACGGGTCACGTCGACGACCTGGCCCGAATCGGTGTCACGGGTGACACGGTCACAGGCGTTGGCGTTGTTCAGCACGTAGCACTGGTTGAGGATCGAGGTGACCGACTCCGCCGCGATGACGTTGTCGATGCGGATCTTCCACCAGTCCAGGCTGACGTCCAGGCCCTGCACGAAGTTCGGGCTGTACACCAGGCCGACGGTCCAGGTCTTGGAGGTTTCCGGCAGCAGGCCGTCATTGGAACCGGACAGGTACGGATAGTTCGACTGTGCGCCCGGGCCGGTGGCATCGATGCCACCCGACGCTTCCTGACGGAAGTTGGCCGGCACGGCGCCGCCGCAACGGGCAGCGACGTCGGGGTTGCGCACGGCAGCACCGAAGAAGGTGTCGCACGGGTCGGTGTACTTGTCGAAGCTCTGCGAGGTGCCACCGTACAGGTTGGCCACGGTCGGCGCACGGAAGCCGGTGGCATAGGTGCCACGGACCAGCAGGTCGTCGATCGGCTTCCACTTCAGGCCGAACTTGGAGTTCACCGTGTCGCCGAAGGTGTTGTAGTCCGAGTAACGGCCGGCCATGTCGACCGACAGTTCCTTGGCGAACGGCAGATCGGCGAGGATCGGCACGTTCAGTTCCAGGTAGAACTCGTCCAGCTTGTAGCCACCGGCGGTCGGCGCACCAGCCAGGTCGGTGCTCAGGCCCGACTGCAGCAGTGCATCCGGGTTGTACTCGGCGTCTTCTTCGCGGTGCTCGTAACCGGTCGCGAAGGACAGGTCACCGGCCGGCAGGGTCACGATGGCGCCGCTCAGGTTGGCGCTGTAGACCTTGCTGGTGGTCAGCGAGGTATCGTGGGTCGGCAGGAACAGGTACTTCTGCAGGTCCGGGTTGGACAGCGAACCGTCCGCGGTGGAGCCGTACGGCAGCAGCGGGTTCCACGGGGTGCAGCCGGCGATCGGAGCAGCGGCGGTACCGCACTGGGCGATACCGTTGGCATCCAGGTACGATGGGCCCACGGCATTCTTCACGTTCGGAATGAACAGGTTGCCGGTGCCGGTCTTGACGCCCTTGTTGCGGTTGTAGACGTAGCCCACATCCCAGTCGAAGTACTTGTCGGCGAACTCGAACGAGCCTTCCAGACCACCGCTGAAGCGGAAGGTATTGAGCTCGGACTTGGTCTGGCGCGGCACTTCCCACGTACGACGCATGAAATCAACGTCGGTATCGAGCGGGTTGAAGACGCTGTCGCCGGACATCTGGGTGTCGTAGGCGGCCGAACGGTACGGGTAGCCGGCGATCTGCTGCAGCGCTTCGCGTTCGGTGTACAGGACGCTGGCGGTACCGCGGATGTTGTCGGTGAAGTCGAACTGACCGTTGGAGAAGACCGAACGACGCTTGATGCCGGTCGACAGGTACATCTGCTGCGACGGGTTGGACAGATCGGCGTTGCCCAGCTCGTGGTAGTCGCCGAAGTTGTTCGAGGCGCCGCCCGGGTTCAGGACGTAGTTGCCACCATCGGTAACCAGCACGCCCTTTTCGGTGATCGCGCTCCAGCCGTTGGTGTCGTCGTCGGTCGGAACCGGATGACGATAGCCGTTGGCAGAGGCGCTGTAGCGACGGTTCTTGGCCAGAACCGGCTCTTCTTCGCTGTACTCGGCGCCAAGGGTGATCGAACCGCGATCGCCGGTCTGGCCGTAGACGAAGTTGTAGGTGGTCTTGTCGCCGTCGCCCTGGCCGTACTGGCCCTTGTAGACGCTGGCTTCCAGGCCGTCGAAATTCTTGCGGGTGATGATGTTCACCACGCCGGCGATCGCGTCGGAACCGTAGATCGCCGAGGCGCCGTCGGTCAGCACTTCGATGCGCTCCACGACCGAGGTCGGGATCGAGGCCAGGTCGGTGTAGCCGCCGGAGCTGACGCCCATGCGCTTGCCGTCGAGCAGCACCAGGGTGCGCTCCGGGCCGAGGTTGCGCAGGTCGACGTACTGGCCGCCGACTTCTTCGCCCGAGGACAGCGCATCGGCGCGGCTGATCGCCGGCGAGCCGGTGGCCGACAGGTTCTGCACGATGTCGGCGACGCTGGTGAAGCCCTGCTTCTCGATGTCGGCGCGCTGCAGCGCGATCACCGGCTGCGCGGTTTCAGTGCTGGCCTGACGGATACGCGAACCGGTGACCTGGATGCGGTCCAGGTCGGTCGTGCCGCTTGCTTCCTGAGCCGAAGCAAAGGCCGGCGTCAGGGCAAGCGCAATGCCGGCGGGCAGAAGGCCCAGCCGCACTGCGGGAGTACGAAAATTCATTTATCTCTCCGAGGTACGTTAGTAGCGTGTTAAAAACGCCTCGGAAAGTTACGATTGCGTTGCAGTGAATTATTTGCGGGAGACAACCGAAGACTTTGCCGAATCTGGCGAGAGATTCGCACCGGCCTCACGATAGCGTGACGCAGACAACCCGAAGCGGGCCCGAAACGCCCGTGCGAAGCTGCAGCAGTTGTCAAATCCGCTGGCGGCCGCCACTTCGCCCACCATCATGTCCGTATCGCGCAGCAGATCGGCGGCCCGCTCCAGGCGCAGGCGCGCGGACAGCGATTGCGGACTCTCGGCATACAGGCTCTGGAACGTCTTGGACAGGTACCAGCTGGAGAAGTTGGTCAGCTCGGCCAGCTCCCCGATGCGCACCACCCGGTGGCTGTTGCCCTCCAGATACAGGCGCGCGCGCTGCATGCGTCCAAACACCTGGCGCTTGCGGCTGCGGGAGCGGCCCGGGCAACGCTGCACGCCGGTCGCCATGCCCTGCTGCAGGGCCGCCAGGTGCAACAGCACCGGGCGCAGCGCCTGGGTCGGGTGGCCGCTGGCCAGCACATCACGCCACAGGCGCAGGGCGACACGGGCATCGCTGCGGCTCATGCTGCCGCGGCCGGCGTAGAGGCTGCAGTCGGTAAGCTCACCCAGCGCGCGCAGTGCGTCCGGGGCCAGGCTCAGGCCGATGCACAGGCCATCGCGACCGGCCTGGACCATCGGGCGGGATTCCTTTTCGAAGGCGATCCACTCACGCTGGCGCAGCCGGAAGCGCCCCTCTTTGGATTCCACCCATGCGCTGCCGCGCAGCTGGATCCAGACCGTGAAGGTCGTGCCAGGGCTCTGCAGGCTGCCCAGGCGGGCCACGCCAAGGCAGGTTGGCAAGGGACCGTCGTCGACGACCTTGTCCAGAGAGAGCGCTTGACCGCGATCGGCCAGGGAGAGCTGACGCATGACGACACCGTGAGTTTGCCTTTGCTGGCCTGCAGTGTTGCCAAATCAGGCCACTGCCTCAGGAAGTCCTGGCGAGATTGATCCGAATTCGAGGCGAGAACCTTACGAAGAACTTACGAAGGGTCTTTCGTCTTGAAAATCATGGACTTGACGAAGCCGGGGAACAGCGACGGGACGCGTTCGGGAAGCGACATCACGCCAATGTCCGTGCCGTCGGCCACGGCCAGCGCCAGGTACAGCGCTTCGCCGCCCGGGCCCGCGCTGAATCCATTGCTGGCACTCAGCCGCTCTGCGTCCAGGCAGTGCTCCTGGTCGGCGACCGGCTGTGCGATGCGCGTGAACACGGTCGCGCAATCGGCACGGTTGGACAGGTAGTCGATGCTGCCCTGCGCCGATACGGTCCAGGTGCGATAGCGCCAGCGCGTGGGCCGGTCTTCACTGATCTGGCGGATGCTGCCCGGCGACAGGGCGGCATCGGCCTGCCACAGGCCCCCGGCCGAGAGGCGGGTGAACAGCACACGTTCGCCGGCGATGTCATAGCGCGCCTGCGAGACGCCCTCGATGCTGCCGAGCAGGCGCCATGGCGTCACGCTGCGATCGAACAGGGACAAGCGCATGCGTTCGTCACGGTCGCGCTCCACCACCAGCAGCTGCTGCCCATCCCTGCCGTACAGCGCCTGCAGCGGCTGCCGTACCGGCACGGGCAGGCGCACGGTCTGCTCATCGCGCGGAGACACCTCATAGATGCCGGGGTTGGCATGTTCATCGCGGCCCAGCACCAGCACGCGTTTACCGTCGTGCGACCAGTCGGAAGACTGGCGCGCCTCAGGCCGCAGCCCTTCGATCGGACGCAGCGACTCCGGCCGCTGCATGTCGGCCCACCACAGCGCGTAGCTGCCCGAACGGTCCGACGAAAACACGATCTGCTGGCCATCCGGCGACACCATCGGCTGCGCATCGCGTCCACTGGAGGGGAACAAGCGCTCCGGTGCGCCCAGCTCCCCGGCCGTCACCGGAACCCGGAACAGGCCGAACTGCGGGCGGCGGTGCACGAAGGCGAGCATGTCGCCGGTGCGCGAAACGGTCGGCGACTGCGCATCGTCCAGGCCGACATCACGCAGCACGCGCGTGTCGGTGTCCAGTTCATACAGGCGCGATTCGCTGTCGACGCGGCGGCCGAACACGAGGTGGCGGCTGTCGCTGCGCCAGGCCCAGCCACGGATCTCCGCCGAATCGTCGGTCAGCTGCTCCGGGGTGCCCCCTTCGGCAGGCATCCGCCACAGATCGCCGATCTGGGGATTGCGGACGAACACGATCCAGCGACCGTCCGGCGAATAGCGTGGCGCGTACTCGAAGTTGTCACGGCCGAGATCGTAATCAAGCGACTGCCATCGTCCGCTGGCGATATCCAGGGTGCGGATACCGCGCTGCGCATACCGGCCGGACAGCGAGCCGAACACCAGACCCCGCCCATCGGGCGTCCAATCGAAGCTGAGCAGTTCGGTACCGTCGCACCGGGTGACATGGCGCACTGCGCCGCCGGTCGCACTGGCGATCAGCACTTCGCAACTCTCGGCAGGGCCGAACCGGGCGAACGCAATCTCACGACCGTCGGGCGACCAGCTCGGGAACCGGTCGGACATTCCGTTGGGAGGCTCGACCAACAGGCGGGCAGGCGTATTGCCGGAGGTCTGCACTTTGATGACGCTGCCCGGGCGGCTGGGCACATCGGCCTCATAGGCGATCTGCGATCCATCCGGGGACAATGTGGGATACGTCTCGAACCCTGCCGTTGCGGTGATCAGCCGGTAAGGCCGCTGCGGGCTGCCGATCACCCGCGTGCCATCTTCCACCGCCGCGTCCACCGCCGAGGCGGGTGGATCGCGCTGCATCAGCATTCCCGCCATCACCAGCAGCGCCACCAGCATCGCCATGCCGACCGCCACCACCGCATAGCGACGCAGGCGACGCCGACGGCGTTTGATCGGGTCCAGCTCGGTCAGCACCGGCGGCAATGCTGCAGGCACTTCAGCCACGGTGAGCACGCTTGCGGCCGGCTGCTGGAGGTCAGGCTCGATCAGCAGCGCGGGCGCGGCATCCTCGACCGCGCTGACGGCCACCAGAAGCCGGTAACCGGTCTTGGCGATGGTTTCGATATAGGGCGCGGCCGCGTCATCATCGCTGGCGAACGCCTTGCGCAGCTGGGTCACCGCCTGGGTCAGCACGTCGTTGGTCGGCAGGGTATCCGGCCAGACCTCCGCAAACAGTTCATCCCGGGTCACGACCGCCCCCGGCGATCGCAGCAGCATCCTGAGCACGCCCAGCGCCTTGGGTGTGAGCCGACGTGGGCGACGCATGCCTTCGCTCATCACTTCCCGCGAGGAGAAAGTGACGATGAAGTCGCCGATTCGAATCACATCGGCGGAGGGGCGCTCACTGTCGTTGCTGATCATCCAGAACACGTGGAAATGCAAAAAAACCACTGGAATTCACGCGATCGTCACAATCAATACAGCCAGACGAACCGCCAGATTCCGCACACGCCATCGGCGCAAACCGCAAAAACACCAAGGCGCGCGAATACTAGCCTATGCCGGTTAACCACGCCTATGCGCGCGGGTGACGACAGGCTCTCTCTCGCCGATGAATTCACATAAATCGCCTCACCATTCGCGCCTTCTGGCGCGAATTTTTTATCCTGGATTCAGTTTCGTGCACGCGCCAACATGGTCAGCCCGACGAGCCGCGAGACCACCAGGGCGACGTACATCACGCCTGAAAACTGCTCCAGCATTACCAATGCACGCGCTTGGGAATGGATCGGCACGACGTCGCTCAACCCCACCCCGGACAACAAGCTGAAGCTGAGATAAAGCAGCTCCATCCAGGTCCTCAATTCGCTCTCGCTGGTCGCCACGAAACTGCCCGGGTACCACTGCTGGCAGACCGCGAACGCGAAGGCGAAGGCCCAGGCCAAAAGCGTGAACGTGGCGCCCGCAGCGAACAGTTCGTCACGGGTCACCTTGTGGTCCTGCAGCATGTAGGCGATCAGGCTGCCGGCCGTATAGAAATACAGCAGGCATTCGAGCAGCTGTGCGGTGGTCACCAGTGCCGGGCGCTCCAGCAGGGCGCCTGCAATGGAGAACACCACCGAGGGAATCGCCAGCACCAGCGCCACCCACATTCCAAGCGGACTGCGCCGCACTACCCACAGCGCCAGGCCGAGCACGGCGATGCCGAACGCGCCGAACAGCGCGCGGCTGGCGCCGGCCTCGTCCATCGCGGGGTAAAGCAGCACGCCCAGCAGCTGCACGGCCAACAACCAGGCCGAGGGATGCCGGCGCGCGATGGCCAGCCATTTGGTGCTGCGTGCAATCGCCATTGTGGTCCCCCACCCCTGCCTGGTCGCGCCGAGCTTAGCCGGAATCGTGCGCGCGCCGGATGATGGCCGGGACGGCGTGCCCGCCCCGGCCGATGCGTTACTCCTGCCGATACACCTCTGCGCCCAGATCGCGGAACTGTGCCGACTTCTCGGCCATGCCGGCCTCCAGCGCCGTGCGCTCATCCAGGCCCTGCCCCGCTGCATAGTCACGCACGTCCTGGGTGATTTTCATCGAGCAGAAGTGCGGGCCGCACATCGAGCAGAAGTGGGCCAGCTTGTGCGCGTCCTTGGGCAGCGTTTCGTCGTGGAACTCCTTGGCCTTCTCCGGGTCCAGCCCGAGATGGAACTGGTCTTCCCAGCGGAATTCGAAGCGTGCCTTGCTCAGCGCGTTGTCACGCACCTGCGCGCCGGGATGGCCCTTGGCCAGGTCCGAGGCGTGCGCGGCGATGCGGTAGGCCATGATGCCGTCGCGCACGTCCTGGCGGTTGGGCAGCCCCAGGTGCTCTTTGGGCGTGACGTAACAGAGCATCGCCGTGCCGTACCAGCCGATCATGGCCGCGCCGATCGCACTGGTGATGTGGTCATAGCCCGGGGCGATATCGGTGGTCAGCGGGCCGAGTGTGTAGAACGGCGCCTCACCGCACTCACGCAGCTGCTTGTCCATGTTTTCCTTGATCAGCTGCATCGGCACGTGGCCGGGGCCTTCGATCATGGTCTGCACGTCGTGCTTCCAGGCGATCTTGGTCAACTCACCCAGTGTTTCCAGCTCACCGAACTGCGCCGCGTCGTTGGCGTCGGCGATGCACCCCGGGCGCAGGCCGTCGCCAAGCGAGAAGGTCACGTCGTAGGCCTTCATGATCTCGCAGATGTCTTCGAAGTGGGTGTACAGGAAGTTTTCCTTGTGGTGTGCCAGGCACCACTTGGCCATGATCGAGCCGCCACGCGAGACGATCCCGGTCACGCGCCCGGCGGTCAACGGCACATAGCGCAGCAGCACACCGGCATGGATGGTGAAGTAGTCCACGCCCTGCTCGGCCTGCTCGATCAGCGTGTCGCGGAAGATGTCCCAGGTGAGTTCCTCCGCGCGGCCATCGACCTTTTCCAATGCCTGGTAGATCGGCACGGTGCCAATGGCCACTGGCGAGTTGCGCAGGATCCATTCGCGGGTCTCGTGGATGTGCTTGCCGGTGGACAGGTCCATCACCGTGTCACCGCCCCAGCGGATCGCCCACACCAGCTTTTCCACTTCCTCGGCGATGCCCGAGGAAACCGCGCTGTTGCCGATGTTGGCGTTGATCTTGGTGAGGAAGTTGCGGCCGATGATCATCGGCTCGCTTTCCGGATGATTGATGTTGTTGGGCAGCACCGCACGGCCGCGGGCGATTTCATCGCGGACGAATTCCGGCGTGATGCGCGCCGGGATGGACGCGCCGAAGGCTTCGCCGGGATGCTGCCTGAGCAAAGCGGCATCGACGATGGCCTCGATGCGCTGGTTTTCGCGGATGGCGACGAATTCCATTTCCGGGGTGATGATGCCGCGGCGTGCGTAGTGCATCTGCGTGACGTTGGCACCGGCCCGCGCGCGCCGTGGCTGCAGCCGCGACGGGAAGCGCACCGCATCCAGGCGCGCATCGGTTTCGCGGGAGCGGCCAAATGCCGAGCTCAGGCCATCGAGCACATCGGTATCGCCCCGCTCGGCCACCCAGCCGGCACGCAACGGCGGCAGCCCCACGGAGAGGTCGATCCGCGCATTCGGATCGGTATACGGGCCAGACGTGTCGTACACGGTGACCGGCGCGTTCTCTTCCCCACCAAACAGGGTCGGCGTGCGGGTCAGCACGATCTCGCGCATCGGCACCAGCAGGTCGCTGCGTGAGCCGGGCACATGGATCTTGCGTGAGCCGGGAATCGGGCGGGTGACCGATTCGGACAATTGCTGGGCCTGCTGCTGCAGGGAGGAAAGCGCTGCGTTCATGACGTCGTCCTGGATCGGGTTCCGCCCAGGAATAGGCGGAACGGACGAAGCGGCGGCGCACGGCAGACGCAACACGGGCGGTCTTCGGGCGGGGCAGCCCTACGGCGCAGTGCATCAGCAATTGCGAAGCTTCCCTACGCCGGTATCAACCGGATCAGGTTCGAAGGGACTGTCTCAACCTTGGCCACTGGGCCGCGGTACCCCCGCTTCGGGGCGAATTAGAGCACAAAGCGGTGACCCTCGGCGCGCTGGGGCAGACCAACCAAGCTGCTTGGCCCTGGGTGTGAACAGCGTGCCGACATCCGATGCACTACGATGCTGCAGCGCGGTATGCGGTGCGATCGGGGGTAGCGTCCCGATCACGCGCGCATTGCGCATTGTTCGACGCCATTGACGTCCGTACTGACCGGCCTCGACCGGCTTGATCCGCCCCAGTCGTTGCCGCCGTGCCGCTGGAGATTGCAAGCCTCGGCTCGCCCCTACTGATCGGAGACACGCCTGCATGGTGTTCCGCATTTCCATCGCACTGGTTGCACTGCTGGTGCTGATCGCCGGCCTCGCGCCGGGCCCCTTCAACGAGGTCGTCCAGAGCGGCCTGTCCACCATCATCCGCAGTACCGGCTGGCTGTACCTGCTGGTGGTGTTCATTACCCTGTCGTTCCTGATGTACCTGGCCTTCGGCCGCTTCGGTTCACTGCGCATCGGCGGCGAAGACGCCGAACCCGACTTCTCCAACGCGAGCTGGATGTCGATGCTGTTCGCGGCCGGCATGGGCATCGGCCTGGTGTTCTGGGGCGCGGCCGAGCCGATCTCGCATTTCGTGAAGCCACCGGAAGGGTTGGCCCCGCAAAGCATGGAGGCGGCGCGCGCATCGATGCGCTATGCGTTCTTCCATTGGGGCCTGCACCCCTGGGCGATCTACGCCCTGATCGGCCTGGCGATGGCGTGGTTCCAGTTCAACCGCAACGGCCGCGGGCTGATCAGTGATCTGCTGCAGCCGATCATCGGTGCGCATCACCGGGGCTGGATGGGCACTGTCGTCAACGTCGCTGCAGTGGTCGCCACGGCGATCGGTGTGGCAACGACGCTGGGCTTCGGCACGATCCAGATCGCCGCCGGTCTCGAGCGCGTGTTCGGCATCCAGGCCTCGGTACCGGTGCAGCTGACCATCATCGCGGTGGCGTTCGTGCTGTACATGGCCTCCACCACCAGCGGCGTCAACCGTGGCATCAAGTGGCTCTCCAACTTCAACCTGGGTCTGGCGGCGGTACTGCTGGCGCTGGTGATGGTGCTGGGGCCCACCGGTTTCATCTTCGATACGTTCACCACCACGATCGGCTCCTACCTCAATTCGCTGGTCACCATGAGCCTGCGCATGTCACCGTTCTCGGGCAGCACCTGGGTGGCGGACTGGACGATCTTCTACTGGGCCTGGTGGATCGCGTGGGCACCGTTCGTGGGCTCGTTCATCGCCCGCGTCTCGCGTGGGCGCAGCATCCGTGAGTTCGTGCTGGGCGTGGTGATCGCACCGAGCGTGCTGGGCTTCCTGTGGTTCTCGGTATTCGGCGGCACCGCGCTGTGGTCGCAGATCTTCGGCCACGTGGACCTGGCGCAGGCGCTGGGCAATGGCTATGAGACGGTGTTGTTCACCATGTTCGACAGCCTGCCGATGCCGATGGTGTTGTCGGCAATCGCGCTGGTGCTGTTAATGATCTTCTTCGTGACCTCGGCCGATTCGGCGGTGCTGGTGCTGGCGACGATGTCGACCGAGGAATCCGGTGATCCGCCGCTGGCGCGCCGGATGGTGTGGGGCGTGGCGATTGCGTTGATCGCGGGCGTGCTGTTGCTGGCCGGTGGCCTCAATGCGCTGCAGGGGATGATCACGATCGCGGCACTGCCGTTTGCGTTGTTGATGTTGGCGGTGATGTGGTCGTTGTACCGGGTGCTGGACATGGAGCATGCGCTGCAGCGGCGCCGTGCACAGCGCGCGCGGCGGTTGATGGATGAGTGGATCGAGCGGGAAATCGCGGCGCAGGAAGAAACGCGCGATGAGGCGGCTCGGGCGCCTTGAACTAAACGTTTGGAGCGTCCCGCCTTCCTGGCTATCGGTGGGCGGGGCGGGGCGGGACGGGTGGGTTGCAGCGATGACCTGATGCATCGGGTCATCGCTGAGTGAGAGGAGCCACGCATGGCATGGCTCTACCGCTTCGGCCGTGTTCGCTTTTCCCATGCGCACCGCCTCCCCCCGCAGCCCCAAAGCGTCCTGCTCTACGCTCTGCTCTGCGCTAGTGCCGACCAACGGTCGGCACTACGGAGTGCGAGAAAATCAGTAACCCGCCGCCTGCCCATCCTTGCGGCTTTCCGACGCCCCGTAATACACCCCGGTTTCCGGATCACGCAGGATCGCCTGATACCCGCCATACGGACCATCCGCAAAAACAACACGGTGGCCCTTGCGCATCAGCGCCCGCACCGTCTCGTACGGGAAGCCCGTTTCCAGATTCACCTCGCCGCCATCGCTCATCGCCGTCGCCTGCCCGGTTGGCTCGGTCGAGCCCTCATGCTGGATGCGCGGCGCATCGCCGGCCTCCTGCAGATTCATCCCGAAGTCGACCATGTTCATCACGATCTGCGCATGGCCCTGCGGCTGCATCGCGCCGCCCATCACCCCGAAGCTCATCCACGGCTTGCCATCCTTGGTGACGAACCCCGGAATGATCGTCTGGAACGGACGCTTGCCAGGTGCATACCCGTTCGGATGATCCTTCTGCAGCACGAACATTTCGCCACGGTCCTGCAGGATGAAGCCCAGGCCCGGGGGCGCCATGCCGCTGCCCATGCCGCGGTAGTTGGACTGGATCAGCGAGACCATCATGCCGTCGGCATCGGCCACGGTCATGTAGATCGTGTCGCCTTCCTGCAGCTGCTTGGGCGTGCCCGGTTGCACTTCGCTCAGCGCCTTGTCCATCGAGATCAGCTTGCGGCGCTCGGCGGCGTAACCCTTGGAAATCAGCCGGTCGACCGGGGCCGGATGGAACGCCGGGTCGGTGTAGAAGCGCGCGCGGTCGGCGAAGGCCAGCTTCTTGGCCTCCACGAACAGGTGCACGTGTTCGGGTGAGCCAAAGGGAATCCTGGAGAAGTCGTAGCCTTCGAGCACATTGAGGATCTGCAGCGCCGCGATGCCCTGGCTGTTCGGGGGCAGTTCCCACACGTCATAGCCACGGTAGTTGCTGCTGACCGGCTCCACCCACTCGCCGTGGTGGCTGGCCATGTCGTCATAGCTCAGGTAGCCGCCGTTGGCCTTGAAGTAGGTGCCGATGGTGCGGGCGATGTCGCCCTTGTAGAAGGCATCGCGACCGCCCTGGGCGATCTGCTCCAGGGTGTGGGCCAGGTTTGGGTTCTTCCACATCTCGCCCTTGCGCGGGGCGTGGCCGTCGATGGTGAACTGCTCGGTGAAGCCGGGGTACCTGGACAGCCGCGGCACCGAGCGGTCCCAGTAGTAGGCGATGACCTCGGCGACCGGGTGGCCTTCGCGGGCGTAGCGGATCGCCGGGGCCAGGTTGTCGGCCATCGGCTTGCGGCCGAAACGGTCATGCAGGGCGAACCAGCCGTCCACCGCGCCGGGCACCGAGACCGGCAGCGGGCCGGTGGCGGGGATTTCCTTCAGGCCGCGGCGCTGGAACTCGGCCAGGGTCAGCGACTTTGGCGAGCGCCCCGAGCCGTTGTAGCCATACAGCTTCTCGGTTTTGGGGTCCCAGATGATCGCGAACAGGTCGCCACCGACGCCATTGCCGGTCGGCTCCATCAGGCCGAGGGCAGCATTGGCGGCGATCGCGGCATCCACGGCCGAGCCACCGGACTTCATCACGTCCAGGGCGATCTGCGTGGCCAACGGCTGGGAGGTGGCGGCCATCGCGTGCGGGGCGATCACCTCCGAGCGCGTGGCGAAGGTGTGGCCGGTGATCCGGTCGGCGGCGATCGCCGCGGCGGGCAGCGTGGACAGCAGGGCGGCGGCGAGCAGGCCGCGGGCGAGGCGTGGGGACACGGGGGAATTCCTGAAGGATGGTAGCGACATCGATGGTGGCGGCAGATGCCCTGTGATGGCATCCCACAATGGTCATGTACCGGGGTGGAAATCGGCCCCGGATCCGCGCAATCGACAGCGCCAAAATACTGAATTCCGGTTCACCGGAACGCTTTCAGCCGCAACCATCCTTGTCTGGCGGGGCATTGCGGTGGATGCAGACGAAACCGATGGAAATTGTCCTGCCAGGGTTGACACCGCCAAAACCCGTGTGGTTTTCTCGATCTCATGTTGCAGCGCACAGCCACCCGCGAATCCATCCAGCACGCCGACCCCGGCGCGGCCGCGATCCATTCGCTTCTCGTCCTCGTACTTATTACCCAACCAACAGGTGCGGGACGGACCGGCGTGTAAGCAAGACTGCCAGGTATCCATCAAAACCCGCACCCGACCAGGTGCGGGTTTTTTCGTTTCAGAACCCTTTGTTTTCCATCCTCCCCTCCGAGTTGCCTTCCACCATGACCCGCCAGCCCGCCCCGAGCCAGCCGACGCCCACCGCCCCCACGGCGGGTGCGTTCGCGTGTGGTCGCGGCCAGGCCGGTGCCACCCCTTCCCCTGATGGGCCGACGCGTCGCTGACCGTCGGCCCTCTTTTTTCTTGCCTCCAAAGGACCTCCCCCATGAGCACCAACGACCTGCCCCAGATCAAGATCGCTGTTGTCGGCTACGGCAGCCAGGGCCGCGCGCACGCGCTGAATCTGCGTGAATCCGGTTTCGATGTCGTCGTCGGGCTGCGCCCGGGCGGTCCGACCGAGGTCAAGGCACAGGCCGACGGCTTCACCGTCAAAGCGCCGTCCGAAGCGGTGAAGGATGCCGATCTGGTCGCGGTGCTGACCCCGGACATGGTGCAGAAGAAGCTCTACGAAGACGTGCTCGCACCGAACATGAAACAGGGCGCGGTGCTGCTGTTCGCGCATGGACTGAACGTGCACTTCGACATGATCATTCCGCGCGAGGATCTGGACGTGGTGCTGGTCGCACCGAAGGGCCCGGGTGCGCTGGTCCGTCGCGAGTATGAAATCGGCCGCGGCGTGCCGTGCATCTGGGCGGTCTACCAAGACAAGAGTGGCAAGGCCGCCGAGTTCGCCCTGGCTTACGCCGGTGGTCTGGGCGGCGCCCGCGCCAACCTGATCCAGACCACCTTCAAGGAAGAGACCGAGACCGATCTGTTCGGCGAACAGGCCGTGCTGTGCGGCGGTGCTTCGGCACTGGTCCAGGCCGGGTTCGAAACCCTGGTCGAAGCCGGCTATCAGCCGGAAATCGCCTATTACGAAGTACTGCACGAATTGAAGCTGATCGTGGATCTGTTCTACGAAGGCGGCATCACCCGCATGCTGGAATTCATCTCCGAGACCGCGCAGTACGGCGACTACGTCAGCGGCCCGCGCGTCATCGATGCCGGTACCAAGGCGCGCATGAAGGACGTGCTGACCGACATCCAGAACGGCACCTTCACCAAGAACTGGGTGGCCGAGTACGAAGCGGGCCTGCCGAACTACAACAAGTTCAAGCAGGCCGACCTGGAGCACCCGATCGAGAAGGTAGGCAAGGAACTGCGCGCCAAGATGGTCTGGTTGCAAAGTCAAGCCGCGTAAACGCGCGGCTCCCCCACCCGCTTTCGTAAAGGTCACCGCATGAACACCTCCGCACACAGCACCGCGCCCCGCAACGGCGCACGCTGGTTGACGCAGGCCCTGGAAGCCGAGGGCGTGCATACGCTGTTCGGCTATCCGGGCGGCACCATCATGCCGTTCTACGACGCCCTGGTGGATTCCGGGCTGAAGCACATCCTGGTCCGCCACGAACAGGGCGCCGCCCTGGCTGCCAACGGCTTCGCCCGCGCCAGTGGCCGGGTCGGCGTCTGCGTCGCCACCTCCGGCCCGGGCGCCTCCAACCTGGTCACCGGCATCGCCGATGCGATGCTGGATTCGGTGCCGATGGTCTGCATCACCGGCCAGGTCGCCACCCCGCTGCTGGGCACCGACGCGTTCCAGGAACTGGACGTGTTCGGGCTGACCCTGCCGATCGTCAAGCACAGCTGGCTGGTGCGCTCGGTCGATGACCTGCCGCAGGTGGTCGCCGATGCGTTCCGGATCGCCCGCGAGGGTCGCCCGGGTCCGGTGCTGATCGATCTGCCCAAGGACGTGCAGGTCGCCGATGCGTCGCATCTGCCCGACCACGTCCCCTCCACCGTGGTGGCACCGCCTGCGCCGCAGGACGAGGCCATCGCGCACGCCATCGCCGCCATCGCCGAGGCCGAGAAGCCGGTGATCTATGCCGGTGGTGGCGTGGCGCTGGGCGATGCGGTGGAGGACTTCCGTGCCTTCGTCGAGGCCACGGCGATCCCGACCGTGCTGACCCTGCGCGGGCTGGGTGCGCTGCCGCCGCAGCATCCTCACTACCTGGGCATGCTGGGCATGCACGGTACCCGCGCGGCCAACATGGCGGTGCAGGAAAGCGATCTGCTGGTGGTGGTCGGCGCCCGTTTCGATGACCGCGCCACCGGCAAGTTGAACGAGTTCGCTCCGTTTGCGCGCGTCGTGCATATCGATGCCGACGCGTACGAGATCTCCAAGCTGCGCACCGCCGACATCGCGGTGCCGGGCAACGTGGGTACGGCGCTGCGCGCCCTGACCGCCGCGGCCACCGCCCCGGCCACGCAGGAGGCCTGGGCGAAGCGCTGCCAGGGCCATCGTGAACGCTTCGCGCCGCGCTACGACGCACCGGGCAAGCACATCTATGCACCGGCGCTGCTGAAGCGCCTGAGCGAACTGGCCCCGAGCGACGCGATCATCGCCTGCGATGTCGGCCAGCATCAGATGTGGGTCGCCCAGCACTGCCGCTTCAACCACCCACGCAACCACCTGACCAGCGGCGCGCTGGGCACCATGGGCTTCGGCCTGCCGGCAGCGATGGGCGCGCAGTTCGCCTGCCCCGACCGCACCGTGGTGCTGGTCTCCGGCGATGGCAGTTTCATGATGAACGTGCAGGAGCTGGTCACCATCGCCCGCTGCCGCCTGCCGGTGAAGATCGTGCTGCTGGACAACAGCTCGCTGGGCATGGTCCGCCAGTGGCAGGAGCTGTTCTTCGCCGAGCGCTACAGCGAGATCGATCTGTCCGACAACCCGGACTTCGCTGCGCTGGCGCAGGTATTCGGCATTCCGGCCACGCGTATCGAAGCACGTGACGATGTCGAAGGTGGCCTGGCCGCGATGCTGGCCCAGCCCGGCCCGGCGCTGCTGCATGTGGCCATCGATGCCCGTGCCAACGTGTGGCCGCTGGTGCCGCCCAACAACGCCAACAGCACGATGCTGGAAAGCAACCCCGCCCATCAGTCCCAGGAGTTCCCCAATGCAATACCGGCTTGACCTGGTGCTGACCCCGGCCGAAGGCGCGCTGCTGCGCGTGATCGGCATGGCCGAACGCCGCGGCTTCGCGCCGCGCGCGATCGCCGGCGCGCCCAATGCCGCCGACGATGGCCGCTGGCACCTGCAGCTGGTGGTGGACAGCACCCGTCCACCGGAAACGCTGCGCCGCCAGATCGAGAAGATCTACGACTGTGTTTCGGTGCGCATCAGCGCACTGGAACCCGGGGTATCCGCATGAACGCCCGCACCGCTGCATCGGTGCCGGTACGGAGGTCTCTTCTCGCAGCACAGGGATGGGCAAGTGGTGCGCGTGCAGGATGCACGACGTCGCACCACGGCGCGCCGTCGCAGCGCGTACCGCATGGCGACGATCACCGTGGCCGGGTGCACGATGCCGGCTAGCCGTACCCCGCAGGAACCGGATGTAGGCGACGTAAGCGTCGCCGACGTGCTGGCCGCGCAGGCGCGGCTGCGCCGCTTCCTGCCGCCCACGCCGCTGCATTACGCCGAACGTTTCGGCGTGTGGCTGAAGCTGGAGAACCTGCAGCGCACCGGGTCGTACAAGGTGCGCGGCGCCCTGAACGCACTGCTGGCCGGGCGTGAGCGCGGCGATGACCGCCCGGTCATCTGCGCCTCCGCCGGCAACCACGCCCAGGGCGTGGCCTGGGCCGCCTACCGTCTGAACATCCCCGCCATCACCGTGATGCCCCACGGTGCGCCCGCCACCAAGATTGCCGGCGTCGCCCACTGGGGCGCCACGGTCCGCCAGCACGGCGAGAGCTACGACGAGGCCTACGCCTTCGCCCGCGCCCTGGCCGACCAGCACGGCTACCGTTTCCTGTCCGCCTTCGACGATCCCGATGTGATCGCCGGCCAGGGCACCCTGGGCATCGAACTGGCCCCGCATGCGCCCGACGTGGTGATCGTGCCGATCGGCGGCGGTGGCCTGGCTTCGGGCGTCGCGCTGGCGCTGAAATCGCAGGGTGTACGCATCGTCGGCGCGCAGGTCGAGGGCGTCGATTCGATGGCCCGTGCGATCCGCGGCGACGTGCGTGAGATCGCCCCGGTCGCCACCCTGGCCGACGGCGTCAAGGTGAAGATCCCCGGTTTCCTGACCCGCAGGCTGTGCAGCGCGTTGCTGGACGATGTCGTCATCGTGCGTGAAGCCGAGCTGCGCGAAACCCTGGTGCGGTTGGCGCTGGAAGAACACGTCATCGCCGAAGGCGCCGGCGCGCTGGCGCTGGCCGCCGGCCGCCGCGTGGCCGGCAAGCGCAAGTGCGCGGTGGTCTCCGGCGGCAACATCGATGCGCTGGTCCTGGCCCAGCTGCTGGCCGACATCCGCCCCCGCCCCCCGCGCAAACCGCGCCGCCGCGCCAGCGAGCGAACACGCCCGCCCCTACCAACCGTGCTCGCGACACCCCCGATTTCCGTTTCGATTCCTACCTCTGCCATCCCATCCGACATTGCCGTCGAGGAGACCTCCTGGTGACCATGCCCAACTCCCCCCGAATCAGAATTTTCGACACCACCCTGCGCGACGGCGAGCAATCGCCCGGCTGCAGCATGAGCCCGCAGCAGAAGCTGGTGATGGCCCGCGCGCTGGACGAGCTGGGCGTGGATGTCATGGAAACCGGCTTCCCGGCCAGTTCCCAGTCCGACCGCGAAGCAATGGCGATGATCGCCCGTGAGGTCCGTCGCCCGACCCTGGCCGTGCTGTCGCGCTGCCTGGCCGCCGATATCGAAACCTCGGCCAAGGCGCTGGAGGCCGCCGCGAACCCGCGCCTGCATGTATTCCTGTCGACCAGCCCGCTGCATCGCGAGCACAAGCTGCGCATGAGCCGCGAGCAGGTGCTGGAGTCGGTGCACAAGCACGTCAGCCTGGCCCGCAGCTACGTGGGCGATGTGGAGTTCTCCGCTGAAGATGCCACGCGCACCGAGGAGGATTTCCTGATCGAGGTTGCCCGCGTGGCCGTGGCCGCCGGCGCCACCACCATCAACCTGCCCGACACCGTGGGGTTCACCACGCCCGAAGAGATCCGCGGCATGTTCCAGCGCGTGATTGCGGGTGTGCCCGACAGCGACCGCATCATCTTCAGCGCGCACTGCCACAACGATCTGGGCCTGGCCGTGGCCAACTCGCTGGCCGCCATCGAAGGTGGTGCACGCCAGGTCGAGTGCACCATCAACGGCATCGGGGAGCGTGCGGGCAACTGCTCGCTGGAAGAGATCGCGATGGTGCTGAAGGTACGCAACGCCTTCTACGACGAAGACACGCGCATCAACACCCAGCGCATCGTGGCCACCTCCCAGCTGCTGCAGCGCCTGGTCGGCATGCCGGTCCAGCGCAACAAGGCGATCGTCGGCGCCAACGCCTTCGCGCACGAGTCGGGCATCCACCAGCACGGCATGCTGCGCCACCGCGGCACCTACGAAATCATGCGACCGGAAGACGTGGGCTGGGAGTCCTCGCAGATGGTGCTGGGCCGCCACAGTGGCCGCGCCGCGGTCGACCAGCGCCTGCGTGCGTTGGGCTTCTGGCTGGAAGAAGAAGAGCTGAAGCTGGTCTTCGAGCAGTTCAAGGCACTGTGCGAGCAGCAGCGCGTGGTCACCGATGCCGACCTGCAGACCCTGATGCAGGGCAGTGCCACCCAGAACGGCTACCGCCTGGCGTCGATGACGATCAGCGATGTCGGCAGCCGCGCCAATGCGCTGGTGGAGCTGTCCGATCCTGAAGGCAACCGGGTTGCCGAAACCGCCCAGGGCGATGGCCCGGTGGATGCGTTGTTCGGCGCGCTGTCGGCCGCCACCGGCGTGCAGTTGATGCTGGACAGCTACCACGTGCACAGTGTGGGCATCGGCGCCGATGCGCGCGGCGAAGCCAACCTGAGCGTGCGCCACGAAGGCGTGGAGTACGAAGGCACCGGCACCAGCCGCGACATCATCGAAGCCTCCGCATTGGCGTGGCTGGAGGTGGCCAACCGTCTGCTGCGCCAGCGCAGCGCGACGACCGAGCAGCCCACGGCCACCGCCGCGGCCTGAGCACCCCATGACGTACCCCGAATCGCAGCAAGGCCAGTCCATGACCCCAGCTCCCCGCACCCTGTACGACAAACTGTGGGACGCCCACGTCGTCGTGCCCGAAACCGACAGCGCCCCCGCCGTGCTGTACATCGACCTGCACCTGATCCACGAAGTGACCTCGCCGCAGGCCTTCACCGAACTGCGCGAGCGCGGCCTCTCCCCGCGCCGGCCGGACCGGACCAAGGCGACGATGGACCACTCCACCCCGACCCTGCCGGCCGCTGCCGACGGCAAGCTGCCGTATGCCAGCGCCGCCTCCGAAGCCCAGGTGGCGATGCTGGCCGACAACTGCGCCACGCACGGCATCGAGCTGTTCGACCTGCAATCGGCCAGCCGCGGCATCGTGCACGTGATCGCCCCCGAGCAGGGCTTTACCCAGCCGGGGATGACCATCGTCTGCGGTGACAGCCACACCTCCACCCACGGCGCGTTCGGTGCGCTGGCCTTCGGCATCGGCACCAGCGAGGTCGGCCACGTGCTGGCCACCCAGTGCCTGCTGCAGCGCAAGGCCAAAACGATGGCGATCACCGTGGATGGCACGCTGGCGCAGGGCGTCGGCGCCAAGGACGTGGTGCTGCATATCATCGGTGTGATCGGCGTCAACGGTGGCACCGGCCATGTGCTGGAGTTCCGTGGCAGCGCGATCGAAGCGATGGACATGGAGCAGCGCATGACCTTGTGCAACATGTCCATCGAAGCCGGGGCACGTGCCGGCATGGTCGCCCCCGACCAGGTCACCTTCGACTGGGTGGCCGCCACCCCGCGTGGCCCCAAGGGCACCGACTTCGATGCCGCGGTCAGCGCGTGGTCGCAGCTGCGCAGCGATCCCGGTGCGCGCTTCGACGTGGAGGTCCACATCGACGCCGCCGACATCCGGCCGACCCTGACCTGGGGCACCCACCCCGGCACCGCCATCGCCGTGGACCAGCCGATTCCGGCGGCCAACGATGCGGCCGACCAGAAGGGGCTGGATTACATGCACTTCCACGCCGGGCAGACGCTGGCCGGCACCCCGGTGGATGTGGTCTTCGTCGGCTCCTGCACCAACGGCCGGCTGAGCGACATGCGCGAAGTGGCGCAGGTACTCCAGGGCCGCCGCGTCGCCCCGAGCGTGCGCATGCTGGTGGTGCCGGGCTCGGAAATCGTCAAGCGCCAGGCCGAAGCCGAAGGCATCGATGTGGTGGTGCGCGCTGCCGGTGCCGAATGGCGCGAGCCCGGCTGTTCGATGTGCATCGCCATGAACGGCGACCTGGTTGCCCCGGGGCAGCTGGCGGTCAGCACCAGCAACCGCAACTTCGAAGGCCGCCAGGGCCCCGGCTCGCGCACCCTGCTGGCCTCGCCGATGACGGCCGCTTGGGCGGCGGTGAACGGCCGCGTTGCCGACCCACGTGAACTGTATGCCACGCTGGAGGTGGCCTGATGAGCGGCTTCCGTACCCTGACCTCGACCAGCGTGGTGCTGCGCGAGACCAACATCGATACCGACCAGATCATCCCCGCGCGCTTCCTGTCCACCACCGAGCGCGTCGGGTTGGGCAAGCATGCGTTCAATGATTGGCGCTGGCAGAGCGAAGGCGTGCCGAACCCGGCGTTCGCCTTCAACCAGCCGCACAACGCCGGCCGCAGCATCCTGCTGGCCGGCCGCAACTTCGGCTGCGGCTCTTCGCGCGAGCATGCGCCGTGGGCGCTGACCGACCTGGGCCTGCGTGCCATCGTCAGCAGCGAGATCGCCGATATCTTCCGCGGCAATTCGCTGAAGAACGGCCTGCTGCCGATCGTGCTGGACGAAGCCGACGTGCAGACGCTGATGCAGCGCCCGGACGACGCACTGACCATCGACGTGGCCGCACGCGAACTGCGCACGCCCGACGGGCGTGTCTATACCTTCCCGCTGGACGGCTTCTCGCAGACCTGCCTGCTGGAAGGCGTGGACCAATTGGGGTATCTGTTGGGCCGTACCCCTGATATCGAACGTTACGAGAGTGAACATGCACGCTGAGATTGTCGTATTGCCGGGTGACGGCATCGGTCCGGAAGTCGCCGCCGCCGCCGTGGCGGTGCTGGAGGCCGTTGCCACCCGTTTCGGGCACACCTTCGGGTTCCAGGAGCACGACATCGGTGGCATCGCCATCGATCGCCACGGCGAACCACTGCCGGCCACCACGCTGGAGGCCTGCCGGAAGGCGGATGCCATCCTGCTCGGTGCGGTGGGCGGGCCGAAGTGGTCCGATCCCAACGCCAAGGTGCGCCCGGAACAGGGCCTGCTGGCGATCCGCAAGGCACTGGGGCTGTACGCCAACCTGCGCCCGGTGCGCACGCACGCGGCCGCGCTCGGCGCTTCGCCGATCAAGGCCGAACTGCTGGAGGGCGTGGACTTCGTCGTCGTGCGCGAACTGACCGGCGGCATCTACTTCGGTGAGAAGACCCGCACCGCCGACACCGCCAGCGACCTGTGCAGTTACAGCGTGGGCGAGATCGAGCGCGTCATGCGCACCGCGTTCCGGCTCGCGCAGACCCGCCGCGGCAAGGTCACCTCGGTGGACAAGGCCAACGTCCTGGAGACCTCGCGCCTGTGGCGCGACGTCGCCGCACGGATCGGCCGCGAGGAATTCCCGGAGATTGCCCTGGAGCACCAGCTGGTCGATTCGATGGCCATGCATCTGCTGGCCAAGCCGCGCGAGTACGACGTGATCGTGACCGAGAACATGTTCGGCGACATCCTCACCGACGAAGCCTCGATGCTGGCCGGCTCGCTCGGCCTGCTGCCCTCGGCCTCGCTGGGCGAGCCCGGCGCGGTCGGCATCTACGAGCCGATCCACGGCTCGGCGCCGGACATCGCCGGCAAGGGCATCGCCAATCCCTACGCCACGATCTTCAGCGCGGCGATGCTGCTGCGGCATTCACTGGGGCTGGACGAAGAGGCTGCTACGGTCGAGGCAGCGGTGTACGCCGTGCTGGATGACGGCGTGTTCACCGCCGACCTCGCCGCCAAGGGTTTCGCGGTGAGTACTGCCGCAGCAACCGACGCGGTCCTTGCCAAGCTGCAATGATTGTAACGAGCGCGGCCTGAGGGCCGCGTTCGTGTTTCTACATCCCGCACGGCCTCCCTGTCCCGTCGGCCACGTCGCAGTCAGCGGCCGGCCCCCAACAAGGAAAGCCCTTGAACCATCGTTCCTCTGACGACTTTCTCAACCACGTGGCCCAGCGTGATCCGCACCAGCCGGAATTCCTGCAGGCCGTCAAAGAAGTGATCCAGAGCCTGTGGCCGTTCCTGCAGCGCCACCCCCGCTACCTGGAACAGGGCCTGCTGGAGCGGCTGGTGGAGCCGGAGCGGGTGATCCAGTTCCGCGTTGCCTGGGCCGATGATGCCGGCAAGACCCATGTCAACCGTGGCTGGCGCGTGCAGCACAGCTCGGCGATCGGCCCGTTCAAGGGCGGCATGCGCTTTCATCCCTCGGTGAACCAGTCGATCCTGAAGTTCCTGGCGTTCGAGCAGACACTCAAGAACGCGCTGACCACCCTGCCGATGGGCGGTGGCAAGGGCGGTTCGGATTTCAATCCCAAGGGCCGCAGCGACACCGAGGTGATGCGCTTCTGCCAGGCGCTGATGCTGGAACTGCATCGCCACCTGGGGGCAGACACCGATGTACCGGCTGGCGATATCGGCGTGGGCGCGCGCGAGGTCGGCTACATGGCCGGCATGATGAAGAAGCTCACCAACAATGCCGCCTGCGTGTTCACCGGCAAAGGCCTCTCCTATGGTGGCAGCCTGATGCGCCCGGAAGCGACGGGCTTCGGCACGGTCTACTTCGTCGAGCAGATGCTGCACCATGCGCGGCGCGATACCGATGGCGCGAAAGTGCTGATTTCCGGCGCTGGCAACGTGGCCCAGCATGCGGCGATCAAAGCCATCGAGCTCGGCGCGAAAGTCCTCACGCTTTCCGATTCCGGCGGCACGCTGTACGCCCGGGACGGCTTCGACGAAGCGGGCCTGCAGGAGGTGATGGAACTGCGCAACGAACGTCGCGGCTGCCTGTCCGAACTGGCCGACGACACACGCTTCGAGTACCTGGACGGCAAGCGCCCCTGGCACATCCCGGCTGAGATCGCCCTGCCCTGCGCCACCCAGAACGAACTGGACGAGAACGACGCCCGCGCCCTGGTGGACAACGATGTGCTGTGCGTGGCCGAAGGCGCCAACATGCCGTCGACACTGGAGGCCATGGAGGTCTTCCTCAAGGCAGGCACCCTGTATGCACCGGGCAAGGCCAGCAACGCCGGCGGCGTGGCCACCTCGGGGCTGGAAATGAGCCAGAACGCGCAGCGCCTGTCATGGCACCACGCCGATGTCGATGAGCGCCTGCACGGCATCATGAAGGATATCCACGCCAACTGCGTGCGCCACGGCAAACGGGCCGATGGCAGCGTGAACTACGTGGATGGCGCCAATATCGCCGGCTTCGTCAAAGTGGCCGATGCGATGCTGGCGCAGGGCGTTTACTGATCCTGCCGGCTCTACCGGCGCGGGGCGACGAGGGTGCCATCCATCCTGTCGCCCGGCCACCAGCCGAACTCGCTGACGCGCTCTTCGTAGCCACACCCCACCAGGGTTGCGCCGTCTTCTTCGTCCAGTATCCACAGACGTCGTTGCTCTTCCCAACCATCCGGCGCGACCCGTACCGGCATATCCTTCAGATAGACCGGCTCGCCAAAATCGTTCTCCGCTGACGATAGACCCCAACGCCGCGCCAACTCAGCGGCGGGCACATCCTCTACGACGCCAAATGCAATCGAATCCACGAGCCGCAGGCTGCGCACGGTCACATCGCGCAGCGGCAACGGGCGCGGCAGTGCCCATTGGAAGCGCTCCGCATCGGATTCATCTCCCCACGTCGCGAACGGTGGGCTGGGCGGTCCATTCATCAACAAAGAGGTCGCAAGCGTCACCGAAGCCCGCCGGTCGGCCTTGCACTCCAGTATGTTTCCCACCAGCGGCATCACGTCCGTGCCGGCGGGATACGTCATGGGCGCCACGTCGCCCGCTCGCTCCTGCTGCTGCCGGCGGCTGTCGATGACCTCTGTGCACGCCACCCGCAGATCGCCCGGGCGCTGCGGATCCACATCCACCTCGATCACACGCTGCCGGATCCATCCGTCGCCGTCATTGCGCACTGCCACGGGGGTGAGCCACCTACCCTGGCGCTGCGGATAGTGGTGCGGCTTCAGGGCACCGGTACCAGTGAGGTTGCCGATCGGGGTGTCGGCCAGAATGGCGTGGATGCCATCGCCGCCAACCGCGATCAGGTCCGTAGGCGTGCCAAGCACCGTGACCGCGGCGGGGAGGCGAAAGCGTTGGGCTGCACCGGGAAGATCCTCCGCACGCGTGCCAGCGCGCTGCAGCAGCTCGGCGGCCAACGCCGTCTCGGTATACGCCGTCGGTTGGCAGGACACCAGGGCGGTTACGGCGGTCATCGCGCGCGCATCGGCCGGAAGTGCGACGGGCGCCAACGCCGCTTCGCTGGCAGCCGCTGACGCTACAGCCGAGCCCAGCAACGTCGAACCCGTCAGCAGCATGGGGTGCAGAAACTTCATGGAGAACCTGTGGCGGTTGGGCAGACAACTGCCTACGCTGACCACTGCGCGCACAGGAGGCAATGCAACTTCTACGAAAATTGCGCGTGATGCACCACCGCGAGGAAACAACTGCCGCCGGCCAGGCAACCGCCCATATGCCCGGACGCGGAACCGGTGGCGCCGACCAGTGGTCGGCCCACCCAATGGCATGGCCGCGGGTCAGCCAGCGCCCGCCTCATCCGGCTTCACCCGGAACCACGCCGCATACAGTGCGGGCAGGAATACCAGGGTCAGCACGGTGCCGACGATCAGGCCACCCATGATGGAGATCGCCATCGAACCGTAGAACGCACTGCGCGACAGCGGGATCATCGCCAGCACCGCGGCCAGCGCGGTCAGCACGATCGGTCGGAAGCGGCGCACGGTGGCATCGATGATCGCGTGCCAGCGGTCGTGCCCGGCATCGATGTCCTGCTGGATCTGATCGATCAGGATCACCGAGTTGCGCATGATCATGCCGGCCAGCGCGATCGTACCCAGCAGCGCCACGAAGCCGAACGGCGCGCGGAACAGCAGCAGGAACAGGGTCGCGCCAATGATGCCAAGCGGCGCGGTGACCAGCACCATCGCCGCACGCGAGAAGCTGCGCAGCTGCAGCATCAGCAACGTGGCCACCACGATCAGGAACAGCGGCATGCCGGCCTTGATCGAATCCTGGCCACGCGTGGAATCCTCCACGGTGCCGCCGGTTTCAAGCAGGTAGCCGGACGGCAGCCCGGCACGGATTCCCTCCAGTGTCGGCAGGATCTGCTGCACCACGTCCAGCGGCTGCTTCGCATCGGCGATGTCGGCGCGCACCGTCACCGTCGGCAGGCGGTTGCGGTGCCAGATGATGCCGTCCTCGAACACGTACTCCAGGCGCGCCACCTGCGACAGCGTCACCGAGGTGCCGCTGGCCGTCGGAATGGCCAAACTGCCCAGCATGTCCAGCCGCACGCGTTCGTCGTCCGGGCCACGCAGCAGCATTTCGATCAGGCGGTTGCCTTCGCGGTAGGTGCTCACGCTCATGCCCGACAACGAGGTGCCCAGCAGCTGGCTCACCTGCGCACTGGTCACGCCCAGTGCGCGTGCCCGGTCCTGGTCGATCACCAGCCGTACCACTTTGCTCGGCTCGCTCCAGTCCAGGTTGACGTTCATCACGTGCGGGTTCGCACGTACCTTGGCTTCCACCTGCCGGGCGATGGCCTGCACCTGCTCGATATGCTCGCCGGAGATGCGCATCTGCACCGGGTAGCCGACCGGCGGGCCGTTCTCCAGGCGGGTCACGCGCATCTGCACGTCCGGGAACTGCGGAATCACGTCCTTGAGCAGCCAGTCGCGGGTCGCCTCACGTGCCGTGGTGTTCTCGGTCAGCACCACGAACTGCGAGAAGTTGGTGGCCGGCAGCTGCTGGTCCAACGGCAGGTAGAAGCGCGGCGAGCCGGTGCCCACGTAAGCGACATAATTGCTGATGCCCTCGCGGTCCTTGAGCAGTTTTTCCAGCTTGGCCGCCTGGGCCTGGGTCGCCTGCAGCGAGGCGCCCTCGGCCAGTTCGATGTCCACCATCAGTTCCGGGCGGGTCGAATCCGGGAAGAACTGCTGCGGCACGAAGCGGAAGATCAGCAGCGAGAACACGAACAGCGCGGCGGTGGCGGCGATCACCCACCAGCGATGGCGCAGGCAGACATCGAGGAACCTGCGGAAGCGCACGTAGAACGGACGCTGGTACGGATCGTGGTCGTGCGCATGCACCTTCGGTGCGATCCAGCGCGCGAACGCGGGATGGCGGTCGGCCCACTGCAGGCGACGCGCGTGCCAGCGCCCGGCCAGGCTGTCCGGCCTGGGCGGCTGCGGGTTGAACAGGTCCGGCAACATCTTGTCGCCCAGGTACGGAATGAACAGCACCGCGGCGATCCACGACACCACCAGTGCGATGGTCACCACCTGGAACAGCGAGCGGGTGTACTCGCCCGTGCTGGAGGCGGCCGTGGCGATCGGCAGGAAGCCGGCCGCGGTGATCAGCGTGCCGGTCAGCATCGGGAACGCGGTCGACTCCCACGCGAAGCTGGCCGCGCGCAGGCGGTCGTACCCCTGCTCCATCTTGGTGGCCATCATCTCCACGGCGATGATCGCATCGTCCACCAGCAGGCCCAGCGCCAGCACCAGCGCGCCCAGGGAAATCTTGTGCAGGCCGATGCCGAAGTAATGCATGACGAAGAAGGTCATCGCCAGCACCAGCGGAATGGTCACGCCCACCACCAGGCCGGTGCGCAGGCCAAGCGAGAAGAAGCTCACCAGCAGCACGATCACCACCGCTTCGGTCAGCACCTGCACGAACTCGCCGACCGACTCTTCCACCGCATGCGGCTGGTCGGAGACCTTGCGCAGCTGCATGCCGGCGGGCAGTGTCTTCTGCAGCCGTTCGAACTCGGCGTCCAGCGTGCTGCCCACCTTGAGGATGTCGCCGCCGTCTTTCATCGCCACGGCGATGCCGATCGCGTCTTCCCCCATGAAGCGCATTTTCGGCGAGGCCGGATCGGCAAAACCACGTTTGATCTCGGCGATGTCACCCAGGTGCACGGTGCGGTCGCCAGCCTGGATCGGGAAGCTGCGGATGTCCTCCACGCTCTGGAACTGGCCGGTGACGCGCAGCTGCACGCGATCGGTCGGGGTTTCAAAGAAGCTGGTGGCGGCAATCGCGTTCTGGTCGGCCAAGGCCTGCTGCACCTGCTGCAGCGATACGCCCAGCGTGGCCAGCTTGGTGTTGGACAGCTCGATCCAGACCTTTTCGTCCTGCAGGCCTTCCAGCTCGATCTTGCCCACGTCGGGCACGCGCTGCAGTTCCAGCTGGATGCGGTCGGCGTAGTCGCGCATCACGGCGTAGTCGAAGCCCTGCCCGGTCAACGCGTAGATGTTGCCGAAGGTGTCGCCGAATTCGTCGTTGAAGAACGGACCGACGATCTCGCGCGGCAGGGTCGGCTTGATGTCGCCCACGCGCTTGCGCACCTGGTACCACAGGTCGGGAATCGCCTTGGAGCGCAGGCTGTCGCGCGCCACGAAGATCACCTGCGACTCGCCCGGGCGCGAGTAGGAGCGGATGAACTCGTACTGCCCGGTGTTCAGCAGGGCTTTTTCGATCGGCTCGGTGACCTGGCGGAAGACCTGTTCGGCGGTCGCGCCGGGCCAGTTCGTGCGCACCACCATCACCTTGAAGGTGAACGGGGGATCTTCGGACTGGCCCAGGTGCTTGTACGACCACGCGCCGATGATCGCAAAGGCCAGCATCGCGAACAGCACCAGGGGCCGGTTGCCCAGCGCCCATTCGGAAAGATTGAAGCGGCGCACGGGATCAGTTCCCCTTGCCGGCAGCAGGCGCGTCGGCCGCGACAGGCTTGGCTGCCGGTGCCAGCACCGGGCGGTTCTGGCGGTCCACCGCCGTCACCGGCTGGCCCTCGCGCAGCAGATGGCCGCCGGCGGCGACCACCCAGTCGTTCGCGTTCACCCCGCTCAGCACCGGAACCGATTCGACGGCGTACGCCCCGACCGTCACCGGCGTGGCCTTCAAGGTGCGCTTGGCCGGATCGACCACCCACACGCTGCTGCGGCCGTCGGCGCCGCGCTGTACGGCGGCCAGCGGCAACTGCAGCGTGCCCTGGCGTCCTGCGGCGGCGAACACGCGCGCGCTCTGGCCCAGTTCCACTTCGGTCAACGCTTCCGGTGCCAGGCTGACGCGGGTGGCATAGGTGCGCCCTTGTGCATCGGCGGCCGGGGCGATCTCACGGATCGTGCCCGGCAGCATCTGGCCGGGGCGGTTCCACAGTTCCACCTGCACCGGCTGGCCGACCTGGTAATCGCGGATGTTGCTCTCCGGCAGGGCGATCACGACTTCGCGGCCACCGTCGGCGGCCAGGGTGAACACGGTCTGCCCAGCGCTGACCACCTGCCCGGCTTCGGCCTGGCGACTGGCGATCACGCCATCGGCCGGCGCGCGCAGCTGCGCGTACTCGGCCTGGTTGCGGGCCACGGCCAGATTGGCGCGGGCAGCATTGGCCTGGCCCTGCGCGGCCTTGAAGGCAGCAGTCTGGCTGTCCAGCGCGGACTGGCTGACCAGTTGCTGCTCGGCCAGGGTGGCGTAGCGCTTCTGGTCATCACGGGCACGGATCAGGTCGGCTTCGGCAGCGGCCAGCTGCGCCTGTGAGGCGCTGGCCTGGGAGGCGTAGTCGGCGGCGTCCAGCTCGGCCAGCAACTGGCCCTTGCGCACGCGCTGGCCGGCATCGACATGACGCTTGATCAGATTGCCGCCGACGCGGAAGGAGAGCGGGCTTTCCTCGCGGGCCCGGATCTCACCGGGGTAGGCGGCCACTTCCTGGCCGGCCACGGTGCCCGGGTGGACAACCAGCACCGGCATCGGTGCGGCCGGTTCGGCATCCTGCTTGCCACATGCTGCCAACGCCAGCGCCAGCAACCCACCACCCATCCATCGCATGTTTTTCATGAGGTCCTGGACCTGAAAGTAACCCGGGAAAAGCCATTGGAAACGCTCTGTTCCAATCGCTTCAATATTGAACCAGTCGGTATAGTATAAATATCGAACCGATTGGTCTAGTATTGATTGGATGACTGATCCGACCTCCTCCAAATCGACCTCCAAGCCGGTCGCCAAGGCCGCCGGGCCGGGGCGCCCGAAGGATCTGGGCAAGCGCGCGGCCATCCTGGAAGCGGCCAAGTCGCTGTTCGTCGACCAAGGCTACAACGGGGTGAGCATGGACAGCATCGCCGCCCAGGCGGGCGTGTCAAAGCTGACCGTTTACAGCCATTTCGGCGACAAAGAGACGCTTTTCACCGAAGCAGTGCAGTCCAAATGCGTCGAGATGCTGCCTGACGAACTGTTCGTCACCGACATTGAAGGCCCGCTGCGCGACCAGCTGATGGGCATCGGCCACGCCTTCTTCACCCTGATCACCTCCGATGCGGCCGTCGCCGTGCAGCGGGTGATGATGTCGCCCGATACCGATGATCGGATCCGCGAGATGTTCTGGCTGGCCGGCCCGCAGCGGACCACCGATGCGCTGGCCGACTTCCTGCGTGCCCGTACGGCCCGCGGCGAGCTGGAGATCACCGATTTCCCGACGGCCGCCATCCAGTTCCTGACCTTGATCAAGGGCGAGCTGCATACGCATATGATGTGCGGGCTGCGGCCGGCCCCGGCCGAGTGCGATGCCAACGCTCATGTGAGCGCCAGCGTCGACTTTTTCCTGCGGGCGTATGCCCGGCGGCACTAAACTGAATGGACCGGAGGTCGCGGTGACTTCCGGCACTGCGACCCCGGCGCGACGGCAGCGATGCTTTCAGCGCGCCGCCGGCTCCCGGCACCGGTAAAATGGCCGGCCCACTGCGCTGGATATAGAACCTCATGACGATCGATTACTCCCACGCCCGCGAACTGATGGTCGAACAGCAGATCCGCCCCTGGGATGTGCTGGAAATCCGCGTGCTCGATGTACTGGCACGCTTGCCGCGGGAGGCGTTCGTCGCTGAATCGCACCGGGCCCTGGCCTATGCCGACATCGAGCTGCCGCTGGGCAACGGCCAGAAGATGATGAAGCCGGTCATCGAAGGCCGCACCCTGCAGGCGCTGGATCTGCAGCCGGGTGATGAAGTGCTGGAAATCGGCACCGGCAGCGGCTACCTGAGCGCCTGCATGGGCGAACTGGCCCGCGAAGTGCTGAGCCTGGAGATCGATGCCGAGCTGGCCACCACCGCGCGTGCGCGTCTGGACGCCGCCGGCCTGGGCAACAACGTCCGCATCGAAACCGCCGACGCGCTGAGCTGGGATACCGAGCGCCGCTTCGATGCGATCTGCGTCACCGGCGCGGTGGATGTCATCCCGTCACGTTTCGCCCAGTGGCTGCGTCCGGGCGGTCGACTGTTCGTGATCCGTGGCCGGTCCCCGGTCATGGAAGCGGTGCTGGTCAAGGCGGACGGCACCACTGAATCGCTGTTCGAAACCGATATCGACTACCTGCGCGGTGCCGCCCCGGCACCCCAGTTCCAACTCTGAGTCCAAGGAAGCCGCAATGATCCGCCGATCCCTCGCCCTTGCGCTGGCCGCCGCCCTGCTGCCGATGACCGCCTCTGCCGCCGACCTGCTGCAGGTCTACGAAATGGCGCGCAACGGCGATCCGCATCTCTCGGCTGCCGAGTCGACCCGCCTGTATGACAAGGAAGGCGCCGTGCAGGCGCGTGCCGCATTGCTGCCGCAGCTCAACGGCGAGGCCTCGCTCAACCGCAGCCGCACCAACCCGAACCATGATCTGACCTCCAGCTCGTTCACCACCAAGAGCCGGAACTACACGATCAACGGCAGCCAGACGGTCTTCAACTTCACCCAGTTCGCCAACCTGCGTTCGCAGCGCGAACTGAGCCGCGCAGCGGATTTCACCCTGGATTCGGCCAACGACGACCTGATCGTGCGCACCTCGGCGGCGTACTTCAACGTGCTGGTGGGCATTGAATCGCTGTCGGCCGCGCAGACCAACGAAGCCGCTGCCAAGAAGCAGTTCGACTTCGCCGACAAGCGCCTGGAAGTGGGCCTGGCCCCGATCACCGACGTGCACGAAGCCCGGGCCCAGTACGACCAGGCGCGCGCCAACACGATCATCGCGCAGAACACCCTGGCCGACGCCTACCAGGCGCTGACCGAACTGACCGGCCAGCCGGTCACCGACCTGCGCGCCCTGCCGGCCGATTTCCGTCCGGAGCTGCCGGCCAAGTACGCCACCATCGATACGCTGGTGAACGAGGCCGTTGCGCAGAATCCGGCGCTGAAGGCGCAGGAACTGAAGGTCAACGCTGCCGAATCCGGCGTCTCGGCCGCCCGCGGCGCGCACTACCCGACCCTGTCGATCGGTGCCACTGCCGGCAAGTCGGCCAGCTGGGGTGATGTGGTCGGCGACAGCGGCAGCTTCAGCCCGGACCGCCGCACCAACAGCGTCGGCCTGACCCTGAACGTGCCGATCTTCTCCGGCGGCGCCACCCAGTCCGGCGTGCGCCAGGCGCTGGCCCAGCGTGACATCGCCCAGGACGGTTACGAGCAGCAGAAGCGTGCCCTGGACCGCAACACCCGCAACGCCTACCAGACCCTGGTGGCGGGCATCAGCGAAGTGGAAGCGCGTCGCCTGGCGGTCGTGTCGGCACAGAGCGCCTATGACGCCTCGCAGGTCGGCCTGGAAGTCGGTACGCGTACCGTGCTGGACGTGATCCAGAACCAGCGCATCCTGTTCTCCGCGCAGCTGGACTACGCCAACGCCCGCTACACCTTCCTGCAGAACCGCCTGCAGCTGGGCCAGGCCGTCGGCACGCTGGACATCGCCGAACTGCAGGACATCAACCGCCTGCTGACCCAGAAGGCGGCCACGCCGAGCACCACCGTCAACTGATCGACGGCGCACGGCGAGAGAAAAAACCACCCGCCTGCGGGTGGTTTTTTTTTGCGTGCAAGGTGGTGATCGCGACATGCCACAGATGCTGCCCATGTGGCGGCCGCCATCGCGACCGCTTCGTGCGATGCCTACCCGCGCACACTCTCCACCGTGAACCGGTCCCCAGTCCGGCACGTGCCGTGAAAAAGGGCTTGACCCTCCGGCAGCGGCCGACTAAGGTCCGCCCCGCACCACCTTCCCTTTCCCTCCAGAGGCCCCCTCCTTGGACAGTCATAGTCGATCTCGTTGCTGCTCCTGAGCCGACGGACCCACTGACCCCAAGGTCGGTTCCGTCCGCACAGGACGGGGCCCACCGGCGCAGCTGACACGCTCGCCCGCCTCGCATCATCCGTATCGCCGTTCCACCGACCCCAAGAAGGGTGCCGCTGGCGTTTCCGTTTGCCTGGAGATTGCCCATGCACGTTTCCCGTGTGTTCGCCCTGCCCCTCGTGGCCGTGGTGATGCTTCCGCTCGACACCCGCGCCGCCGCCAGCCTGATGGTGGACGACGCCTCCATCACCGATGCCGGTCGCTGCCAGTTGGAAAGCTGGGGCCGCCATACCGATGCCGGCAACGACTGGACGGCCGTACCGGGCTGCACGTTCGCCGATACCGAATGGTCGCTCGGCGTCAGCCATCAACACGCCACCTCGACGACGCAGTGGGCCGTGGGCGCCAAGCGGGTACTGCGTGATCTGGCTCAGCGCCGCTGGGGCGTGGCGATCAGTGCCGGCCTCGGCAGCGACTGGCACCGCCCGCGCGCCGACGATTGGAGCCTCAATGCACCGCTGACGGTGGTGCTCGGCGCGTCGGATCGCACCCTGCTGCACCTCAACCTGGGCTGGGCACGCACGGACGATACACGGGGCCGCACCGATGGCATCGGCGTGGAAGTCGTCGCTGCACCGCAGTGGTCACTGCTGGCCGAAACCGCCCGCGATGCGGCGCGCCAGCGCAGCAGCCAGTTCGGCGTGCGCCACGAACTCTGGCGGGGCGCCAGCGTGGATCTGCTCGCGGGACGTGCCCACCACCGGCGCGACGGGCAGTGGATCACGCTGGGCCTCAATCTCGCCGCCGCGCCGTAATGCCGCGCGTGCCGGCTGACCGCACCGACTGATCCTGCCGGCCACCTGCGCTGCGTACGCGGCGCGCACGCACTCCCTGCCTGCCTCGCCCGGGCGCACGCCGATGCGTCCCACGCCTGTACCTCATCACTGCGCGTTGTCACCCCACGCGCCGCTTTCTGCTGGAGAACCACCATGAACCGCGAAGACCTCCTGTTCTCGATCCGCACCCTCTCGCTCTCCCTCGACGCCGCTGGCTTTGCCAGCATCGCCGCGACCACCCATCCGTCCGATCTGGTCGATGCGCTCGACGCGCTGAGCGTGGACAGGACGCTGCCCTTGCTGATGACGCTCGCGCCACCGGCGCGCGCGGCTCTGTTCGCGCACTTCGCCGAGCTCCGCCAGGATCAACTGCTGGCCGCGATGCCGCGCGAGGCGGTAGTGCAGCTGTTCGAACACATGCCATCGGATGATCGTGCCGATCTGTTCAACCGCCTTGGCGATGACGCCAAGCAGGCACTGCTGCCGGCGCTGACCAAGGTGGAACGCGACGACATCCTCAAGATGGCGTCCTATCCCGAGGGCACGGTCGGTTCGGCGACGACGTCCGACTATGTCTGGGTCTCGCCGGAAATGACGGTCGCGCAGGCGCTTTCACACATCCGCGCCACCGCGCTGCACAGCGAGACGGTGAACATCCTGTTCGTGCTCGACCACACCCTGCGCCTGCGCGGCACCGTGGCGCTGCGCGATCTGGTCCTGGCCAACGAGAACCGCACGGTCGCCTCGGTCATGCATGAGCAGCCGATCGCCGCGAAGGCACATTGGCCGCGACTGCAGGCCGCCGAGCTGATCCGTCGCTACGATCTGCTCGCGCTGCCGGTCACCAACGGCGGAGACCGCATGATCGGCATCGTCACCGTCGACGATGCGATGGACATCGACAAGGAACAGGACGCCTCGCAGCTGGCGCGCTTCGGCGGCACGGTGAGCGCGCACGGCAACGACCTGGACGTTCGCAGCACGCCACTGAAGCAGATGTTCCGAGTGCGGGTGTTCTGGCTGGCGATCCTGACCTGCTTCGGCATCGTCACCAGCACCTTCGTGGCCGCGCAGGAAGAGCTGCTGTCGCAGGTGATCGTGCTGGCCGCCTTCATCGCCCCGATCGTGGACATGGGCGGCAACACCGGCAGCCAGTCGGCCACGCTGGTGATCCGCAGCATGGCACTGGGCGAATTGAAACTGAGCTGGCGCGATGTGGCGTTCGTGATCAAACGCGAACTGCCGGTGGCCGCCGCGCTGGGCATCAGCATCGCCGTGCTGGAAGCGGTCCTGGCCTATTTCAGCAAGGGCGTGGGCATGGACGTGCTGCTGGTGGTGGGCTCGAGCATGCTGGTGTGCACCGCGCTGGGCGGCATCATCGGCGCATTGCTGCCGTTCGCCGCACGCCGCATCGGGGCGGATCCGGCCACGCTGTCGGCCCCGATGATCACCTCGGTGATGGACCTGGTCGGCGTGTTCATCTACTTCGGCTTTGCCTACGCCTTCCTGGGCGACCTGCTGGTCGCCGCTGCCTGACGCACGCGCGGGCCTGGTCGTCGCATCGCGCGATCAGGCCTGCGATCAGGCCACCGGCGGCGGCAACTGCGGGGCGATCAGGGCCACGGTGCGCTTCAGTGCGCCGCGCCCGTTGCTCACCAGCGCGCAGCCCGCCCGGGCCATGTCCTCGCGGGCCTGCGGATCACGCAGCAGGGTCAGCAGTGCATCGCCGACCCCGTTGGCATCCTCGGCAATGACCACCGCACCGGCCTCGCGCATGCGCCGGGAAATCTCGGCGAAGTTGTGCAGGTGCGGGCCGGTGACTGCTGCGGTGCCCATTGCCGCCGGCTCCAGTAAGTTGTGCCCCCCGATGGCCTGCAGGCTGCCACCGACGAAGGCCACCTGGGCGCACCCGTAGAACGACATCAACTCGCCAAGCGTATCGATCACGAACACATCGGTATCGGCCTGCGGCCACTGCTGCTGGCGGCGCGTGGCCACCTTCCAGCCCTGCTCGCGGGCCAGCGCTTCCACCCTTGGGAAGCGCTCGGGATGCCGTGGCGCCCACAACAGCAGCAGGCCCGGCACCGCCTCGCGCAGGCGGCGGTGCAGATCGATGGTGGCCTGCTCTTCGCCCTCGTGCGTACTGGCGGCGATCCAGACCGGATGCTGGGCGGGCACCAGCTCATGGAAGCGCGCGATGAAGTCCTGCACGTTCGGCGTGGCGATATCGAATTTCAGATTGCCCAGCGGCTGCACCTGGTCCGGGCGGGCGCCGAGCTGGATGAAGCGCTCGGCATCGTCGGCCGATTGCGCCGCCACACAGGTCACGGTACGCAGCGCGCGGCCGATCAGCGGCCGCAGCAGGCGGTAGCCGCGCAGCGAGCGCGCCGACAACCGCGCGTTGAGGATGTAGACCGGGATCCTGCGGTCGCGGCACCCGAACAGCAGGTTCGGCCACAGCTCGGTTTCCAGGATCAGCGCCAGGCTCGGCTTGAAGTGACCGAGGAAGCGACCCACGCTGCCCGGCACGTCGTACGGCAGGTACACGTGGTCGACCGCATCGCCCCACAGCGCGCGGACCCGTTCGGAGCCGGTCGGGGTGATGGTGGTGATCACCCAGCGGATGTCCGGACGCAGCGCACGCAAGGCGTTCACCAGTGGCGCTGCGGCGTTCACCTCACCCACCGAGACCGCGTGCAGCCAGACCCGGGGCTGGCCGCTGGAGTGCGGATAGGAGGCATAGCGCTCATCCCAGCGCTGGAAGTACTCGCGCACCCGGAAGCCCCGCCACACCAGGTGGTACACGGTGATCGGCAACAGCAGGTAGAGCACGGCCGAGTACAGGCCGCGCAGGATCCATTCGACAGGGCTTTTACGCATGGGCAAAGGATACGGGAGCGGCGCGGGGAAGACACGCCGCGCCGCCGTGATGGCCCTGCCGGGACGCATCCGGGCGCATCCATTAGAATCGAGGCATGTCCGATAACGCTTCCACCGCCACCCGGCCGTCCCTGCGCAATCCGCGCCACTGGGCGACCTTCGCTTTCATGCTGGTCGCCTTCGCGATCGCCCGCCTGCCGTGGATGCTGCAGCGTGCGCTTGGCCGCGGTGTCGGCACGGTCGCCTACCGGCTGGCCAGCAGCCGCCGGCGTGCCGCCGAGGTCAACCTGAAGCTGTGCTTCCCCGAGAAGGACGACGCCTGGCGCCAGCGCCTGCTGCGCGACAGCTTCGACGCGCTGGGCGTGGGCATCTTTGAATTCGCCCGGGCCTGGTGGGGCAGCATCGACAGCATCCGCCCGCAGGTGCAGATCGAGGGGCTGGAGCACCTGCACCGCATGCAGGCCGAGGGCCGTGGGGTGCTGCTGGTGTCCGGCCACTTCATGACGCTGGAGATGTGCGGCCGCCTGCTGTGCGACCACGTCGAGCTCTCCGGCATGTACCGCAAGCATCGCAACCCGGTGTACGAGTGGGCGGTGAAGTTCGGCCGCCTGCGCTACGCCAAGGCGATGTACGCCAACGAAGACATCCGCGCCACGGTGCGGCATCTGAAGAAGGGCGGCTTCCTCTGGTACGCGCCGGACCAGGACATGCGCGGCAAGGACACGGTGTTCGTGCCGTTCTTCGGCCACACCGCTTCGACCATCACCGCCACGCACCAGCTGGCCCGGATGACCGGCTGCGCGGTGATCCCGTATTTCCACCGTCGCGAAGGCGGCAAGTACTTCCTGAAGATCGGCGCGCCGCTGGAGAATTTCCCCAGCGAGGATGTCGAGGCCGATACTGCGCGCGTCAACCAGGCCATCGAAGCGATGGTGCGCGAGGCCCCGGACCAGTACCTGTGGATCCACCGCCGCTTCAAGCGCCAGCCCGGCGGCCGCAGCGATTATTACCGGTAGAGCCACCCCATGGGTGGCTGCCCCCTCGGTAGAGCCACCCCATGGGTGGCTGCAGGGTGCCTGACCGCGAACAGCCACCCATGGGGTGGCTCTACGCTTCCATGGGCCACCGCGACCAGGCGTGCGGGTACTCCCCCAACGCACTGGCCAATCCCGCACGTATCGGGTTGGCGAGGATGTACAGCGCCTGCCGGCGCAAGGATGCCTCATTTCTCACGGCGTGGTCGAAGTACCCGTGCTGCCAGAGCTTTCCCTTTCGCTGCAGACGCTCATTCAACAATCGGCTGCTGCGTGATTTGAACAGCAGCATGCAACGAGCCAAGGTGTCTTGCCGCAATTGGATCAACCAATGCACGTGGTCCGGCATTACCACCCAAGCTAACGTGCAACTGACCCCGCAACGATCCATGTAGCGCAGCGTGTCGATGATTACCTCTGCATTGAGGGGATCCTCGAACCACTTGCGCCTGTCGTGCGTGGTGGTGGTGAGCGCGTAGCAATACCCTGGATGCGAGTATCGGCCGCGTTGGAGGCGTTGGCTGGCCATCGCACGAGAGTGCGTTGGCCGGGGCGTGGAGCCCATCGGTGGATGGCGCGCATGTGCGTCGGCATGTCCCCATACCCGGGCCACAAGCAGCCACGCATGGCGTGGCTCTACCCGTCGTCGCGTGCCAACAGACTGCCGGCATACAGCGCGGCCAACAACAGCGTGAGGCCACCCCAGAAGGTGGAATAGAACGCCAGATGCGTGTTGAGCGGGAACACGGTCACCGCCAGCGCCAGCATCGCCGGGCGTGCGCGCTCACGGGCCTGGGCCGGCGCGAAGCGCCACGCGCGCCACGCCTGTGCGACCGCCGCCAGCCACAGCAGCAGGCCGAGGATGCCGGTTTCAGACAGGATCTCGAGCACGATCTGGTGCGCGTGCAGTGCCGGACCCGCGCCCCAGACTTCCTGGGCAGCAGGGTCCGGGTTGCAGGCCGGGTAGGCGTCGCGGAAGCCACGCGCGCCGACGCCGTTGATGGGGTGCGCTTCGATCATGCAGGCAGCTGCCGCCCAGATCTGCGCGCGGCCGGACAGGGCTTGGTTGACGCCATCGCTCTCACCCTCCCAGGCCATGGCGGTACGCGCAACGCGGTCGCCGACCTGGGGCACGGTCACGGTCAGGACGACCGCTGCCACCGCACCGAAGGCGACGCAGGCCAGCAGCCCGCGCACGCCGATCAGGCGCCAGCCGGAGAACACCAGCACCAGCGCATAGGTCAGCCAGGCCGCGCGCGAACCGGCCAGCACCAGCACCACGCCCACCGCAGCCGCTACCAGCGACCAGCCGAGAATGCCGGCGCGGCGGGAGGCAGCGAACAGCAGGAACGGCGAGAGGCTGGCCAGCACCTGGCCGAATTTGAGATTGCAGGGGCCGAGCACCCCGCTGAGCCGGTCCACCAGCGCCATCTCTTCAGGCGAGCACAGGCCGTGACCACTGACGGCCCACTTGAGCTGGTCCATCGACCAGAACAACGGACTGCTGCCGAGGAGGGCCTGCGCCAATGCATCGAGGGTCCACAGACCGGTGATCGCGGCCAGGCCGCCCAGGGTCAGCGCGCGCCGCTGCGGGGTGGCCACGGCTATCGCCACCAGCCACATGAAGGGCAGGTAGCGCAGGCCGGCGGCGGTTTTGCGCCACGCGGTGCCAGGGTCGATCGCATCGAAGGCGGACACTGCCTGTGGCAGCCAATAGCCCAGGAACAGGATGCTGGTCAGCGCCCACGCCGGGCTGCTGAGCAGGCGCTGATTGCCCTGCAGCCGCAGCTGCACCATGCGCACTGCCGCATACAGCGCGCCGAGCACCAGCACGCCTTCGGCGATGCCCGGCAACGGCCACAGCGCAACGAACGCGATGACCCACCACGGCGCCCAGCGGCCAGCGCGGGAGGCCGGCGACCCGGGCACGAGGGTCGTCTCAGCCGACGAGGGAGGCATAGAGCTGGAGCGTGTCACGCTGCATCGCCTGCAAGGTAAACGGGATCCGCGACGGCAAAGCCGGCGGCTGCAGCAACAGCTGCTGCGCGCGCGCCAACAGCGCATCGGCGTCGCCCAAGGGTACCGCGCCGGAGGGTTGCAGCTGAGTCAACAACTCGCCCACGCCGCCGTGGTTCCAGCCCAGCACGGGGCGACCCACCGACAGCGCTTCGACCACGGTGCGGCCGAACGCTTCGGCCTTGTCCGAGAGCTGCAGCACCAGATCGCTGGCGGCATAGGCCTGCGCGATGCGCGAGGTCGGCGCGGTCATCAGCACCGCATCGTACACACCCAGGCTGCGTGCCTGAGCGTCCAGTTCGGCGACATAGGATTCGCGGCCCGGCTCGCGCGTGCCCGGCATCCACAGTCTGGCCGGCACGCCGGCAGCATGCAGCCCGGCCAGCAGGGTCAGGGCGTGGCGATGCCCTTTCAGGCGGGTGCCGCGGCCAGGCAGCAACAGCAGCGGCGCATCGCCGGCCAGCGCCGGATGCTGCCCGGCCACCGCCAGAAGCGCGCGCCTGTCCTGGCGGCCCACGCGCGGGAACTGCGCGACATCGACACCGCGGGGGATCACCTGCAGCCGCTCGGCCGGGACACTGGGGTAATGCGTCTGCACGAACTCGCGCACGCTGTTGGACACGCAGATCACGCGCTCGCCGCTGGTCATCACCGCGCTGTAGCGGCCCGGGGAATTGAGGCCGTGCACGGTGGTGACCCAATGTGGGCGGGTCGCCGCAGGCAGATTGCGCACCGCGTACAGGCCCAGCCATGCCGGCAGCCGCGAGCGCGCGTGCACGATGTCCGCGCCCACCTCGTTGAAGAGATTGCGCAGGGTCAGCACGTGACGCAGGGTCAACAGCGATTTGCGGCCGATATCCAGGGTCAGGTGTTCGGCGCCACTGGCCAGCAGCGGCTCGACCAGGCGCCCACCGGCGGACACGACGATGGCCCGGTGGCCGGCGGCAACCAGGGCGGAGGCGATCTCAAGGGTGGAGCGTTCGACCCCGCCGGAGTGCAGCGCCGGCAGCAGCTGCACCACGGTCAGTCGGCGCACAGTGTGGTCCGCGGATCAGTCGGCGAGCACGAACACGGCGCCGCAGTACGGGCACGCGGCCTCGCAGTTGGGCTCGTCTTCGATCGGCAGGTACACGCGCGGGTGCGAGTTCCACAGCGCCATTTCCGGCGTCGGGCAGCTCAGCGGCAGGTCGCTGCGGTGCACGGTGTAACGCTTCTCGGCGTTGGCGGGCGCAGTGGCGGTATGGCTCATGGCGTGGACACACAAAGGGGGTTGCGAGACCGTGGATTCTAGCATCTGGTGGCCGCGTCAGGCCGCAGGGGCCCTGCGGGTGCCTGGCGCCGCCGCGGGCCCCGGCGACGCATCATCGGTCCTTTTAAATCGATCCAAATTGCTTGTCAACAATTCGATACGAAACGGATTTGCCGGATTTAGATCGAACTAATTGCACTTGTCAGGGCCAGTTGCGGTGATGCAGGATCGACCGGTACCGATCATCGACCCGATCGCCTGCCCGCCCCCACCGGACATGCATCGCCTCTTTACCTGCCGTCTGCCGATGGCTGGGGCGACGCCGTCCGCCGTGGCCATCGATGCGGGTCCTGCCTGCCGCCTGCCCTTCCCGGGAGACCCTTGCATGACCCTGTCCGACCTGCGCCCCGCCCGCCGCGCCCTTCCCCTCGCCCTGGCCCTGGCCTGCGCATCCATCGCGTTGCCGGCGGCCGCGCAGGGCCTGCAGACCTCGTTCGAGCCGGGCCAGCCAGCCCCGGCCGCGGCGGCCGGCGACGGTGCCCTGCAGGTCCGGATCGGCAATGGCCCCGCCGCGCCCTACGCGGCCAAGCCCGGCGTCGGTTACAGCGGCCTGCATGCGCTGCATTACGCCAGCACCGGCGGCCAGGCGCGCCGCCAGCTCTTCAAAACCCATCTGACCATCGACGCCGACACCACCCTGTCCTGGCTCGTGCTGCCCGAGATCGTCGGCAAGGACACCGTGGCCTCGACCTACGTCTCGCTTGACCTGGTCCTGGACGACGGCACGCGCGTTTCGGCCAGTGCCGCGCGCGATCACCATGGCGTGGCGCTGGGCGCGCGTGCGCAGGGCGATTCGAAGACGCTGTACCCGCAGCAGTGGGCGCGCAAAGCCGTGCGCCTGGGCGACACCCCGGCCCTGCGCGGGCGGCGCGTGGTCGCACTGGAGCTGGAGGTCGCCAGCGCCGAGGGCGCCCCGGTCGCCGGTTGGATCGACGACGTCCGCCTGCAGGCGCAGCCGCGCAGCACGCCGCAGCGTCCCTCGGACTGGGTGCTGACCACCCGCGGCACGCAGGCCAACGGCACCTTCTCGCGCGGCAACAATTTCCCGGCCACCGCCGTGCCGCATGGCTTCAACTTCTGGACACCGGTGACCGATGCCGGCTCGCTGACCTGGCTGTACCGCTGGAACGAACAGAACGACGCGGCCAACCGGCCGCGCCTGCAGGCGCTGGCACTGAGCCACCAGCCCAGCCCCTGGATGGGCGACCGCCAGACCTTCCAGGTGATGCCGTCGGCGACCCGTGGCGTGCCAGAGGCCGACCGCAGCAAGCGTGCGCTGAGCTTCTCGCGCGACAACGAACAGGCCCGTCCGTACCGCTACGACGTACGCTTCGACAACGGCATCGCGGCGTCGATCGCGCCAACCGACCACGCCGCGGTGTTCCGCTTCGCATTCCCGGAAGGGGGCAATGCCAACCTGCTGTTCGACAATGTCGATGCCCGCGGCGGGCTGACCCTGGATGCGGCGACGCAGACGCTCTCCGGCTACACCGACACCCGCAGCGGCCTGTCCACCGGCGCCACCCGCATGTACGTGGTGGCCAGCTTCGACCGGCCGTGGCGCAGCAGCGGCACCGTGCAGACCGGCCGCCCGACCGGCTACATCAAGTTCGATGCCGGTGCCGACCGCCGCGTCTCGATGCGCATCGCCACCTCGCTGATCTCGGTCGAGCAGGCGCGCCACAACCTCGCGCTGGAGCTGTCGGCCGCTGACGATGTCGACCGCGTAGCCGCACGCGCGCAGGATGCCTGGGACCAGCGCCTGGCCCGTTTCGACGTGGGCGACGCCACCGACGACCAGAAGACCACGCTGTATTCCAACCTGTACCGCCTTTACCTCTATCCCAACTCCGGGCACGAGAACGCCGGTACTGCGGCGGCACCTGACTGGCGCTATGCCAGCCAGGCCAGTGCCTCGGACGAGAACACCGACGGCAGCGCCACGCGCAGCTTCGCGCCGGTGCGCGACGGCAAGGTCTACGTCAACAACGGCTTCTGGGACACCTTCCGCACCACCTGGCCGGCGTATGCGCTGTTCACCAAGGACGATGCCGGTGCGCTGGTGCAGGGCTTCCTGGAGCAGTACCGCGCCGGCGGCTGGGTCGCCCGCTGGTCCTCGCCCGGCTATGCCGACCTGATGGTGGGCACCAGTTCGGACGTGGCCTTCGCCGATGCGTGGCTGAAGGGGATCGGCGGTTTCGACGCGCAGGAGGCCTATGCCGCCGCGCTGAAGAACGCGACCGTGGTTCCGCCGGACCGCCATGTCGGGCGCAAGGGCATGGACCGTTCCACCTTCCGCGGCTACGCCACTGCCGATGTGCATGAAGGCATGTCGTGGACGATGGAAGGCGCGCTCAACGATTTCGGCGTGGCCAACATGGCCGAGGCCCTGGCCAAACAGGCCGATACCCCGGCCGCCCGCGAACGCTATGCCACTGAAGCCGATTATTTCCGTCACCGCGCTGGCACCTACGCCACGCTGTTCGATCCGGCCGCGGGCTTCTTCCAGGGGCGCAAACCGGATGGCAGCTGGCGGCTGGATGCCAAAGACTACGACCCGCGCGTGTGGGGCCATGACTACACCGAATCCAACGGCTGGACCTTCGCCTTCACCGCCGCGCACGACGGCGAAGGGCTGGCCGCGCTGTACGGTGGCCGCGAGCAGCTGGCGGCCAAGCTGGACACGTTCTTCGCCACCCCGGAAACCGCCGATGCCGCGTTCTCCGGTTCCTACGGCGGCACCATCCATGAAATGACCGAGGCGCGCGATGTGCGCATGGGCATGTACGCGCACAGCAACCAGCCGGCGCACCACATCCCGTGGATGTACCTGTATGCCGGGCAGCCGTGGAAGACCCAGCAGCATGTGCGCGAGATCCTGTCGCGCCTGTACCTGGGCAGTGAGATCGGCCAAGGCTACCCGGGCGATGAGGACAACGGCGAGACCTCGGCGTGGTACCTGTTCGCGTCGCTGGGCATCTATCCGCTGCGCATGGGCGCGCCGGAGTACGTGATCGGTTCGCCGCTGTTCCGCCACGCCCGTGTCGAGCTGCAGGGCGGCGCGGTGCTGACCGTCAACGCGCCGGAGAACTCGGCCACCAACATCTACGTGCAGTCGTTGAAGGTGAACGGCACGCCGTGGACCAGGACCTGGCTGCCGCACGAGCTGCTCGCCAAGGGCGCCACGCTGGACTTCGTCATGGGCCCGGAACCTTCGCGCTGGGGCACCGGTCCGGATGATGCACCGCGCTCGCTCACCGCGCGCGACCAGCAGCCGGCCCTGCTGCACGACCTGCTTGGCAGCGGCGCCACCGCCCAGCTCGGCGACGGCCGGGCGGCCACGCCGCTGATCGATGACGACGCGGCCACGGCGCTGCCGCTGGGCGGCTCCAGCACGATCACCTTCAGCAACGTCGCCGCGGGTACACCCTCGATGTACACCCTGACCAGCGGCAATGGCCCGATCCGCGGCGGCGAATGGACGCTGGAGGCACGCACCTCCGGGGGCCGCTGGGTGCAGGTCGACCAGCGCCGGGGCGAAGCCTTCGCCTGGGCCATGCAGACCCGTCCGTTCCGCATCGCCCAGCCGGGCCGCTATGCCGAGTACCGCCTGCGCATTGCGGCACCCGGCCGCCTGCAGTTGGCCGAAGTCGAACTGCTCGCCCCGGCCGCCACCCGATGAGGCCCTGCATGCCGATCTTCCGTTGCCTGTTGGCCGCCCTGCTGGTCGGCGCCGGGCTGGCCGATGCCCACGCGTTCGAGACCACACAGACCCGCGAGGATGTGACCCTGCACTACCGCGACCCCAGCGATGCGCTGGCCCCGCCGGTGCGCGAGCGCATCATCGAGACGTTTTTCGACGCCTACCTGCGCGAGCGCGCCGATTTCCATCCTGCCGCGCCGACGCAGGTCGGCATCGTGATCGACCCCGGTTACGACGGCATCGCCTTTGTCGGTGAGAAGGCGCAGGCGGCGACGATCACGATCAACCCGGCCTGGCTGGCCAAGCACCCGGGCGACATCGATCTGGTTACCCATGAGGCCATGCACATCGTGCAGGGCTACCCGGAGTACGCCAATGCGCGCGTGCCGGGCTGGCTGGTGGAAGGCATCGCCGATTACGCCCGCGACCGCTACGGCAAGGACAATGCCGGGGCCGGCTGGGCGTTGCCGAAGCAGGTCAAGCCGGAGCAGAACTTCGATACCGGCTACCGGGTGACCGGTGCGTTTCTCGCCTGGAGCGAGGCGCAGCATCCCGGGCTGGTGAAGGCGCTCGATGGCGCCCTGCGCGAGGGGCGCTACACGCCGGCGTTGTGGGAAACGCTCAGCGGCGTGGCGTTGCCGGCGTTGTGGGAACAGTACGTGCGGGCACGCTGATTAGGGTCGGCGCCTGCCAGGAGCCGGCCAGCGGCCGGCACTACCGGTGCCATCGGTGCCCACGGGGTGTTGGCAGGTACCGACCGTTGGTCGGTGCGCTTTCGTGGGTCAGCGCGCGCCCACCAACCCGGCGTAGAGCGCGAACAACTGCTGGAAATACCGCTTCGTGCGTGGATCGCGCATGACACCGTTCCCGTGGCTGGCCGTGGAGGATATGGTCGGGCCCAGGGTGGCGGCGCCCCCACCGGAGCGCCACCACGGCCGGGCCGCGTGGTGCTATTGGGCGCCTGGGAGGTTGCAGGCGGGTGACGTCTGTGCGGCGCGCGTGTGGCAGAGCGACCGGTTTCGCGGCGCGAAACCAAAACGCGCCCCGAAGGGCGCGTTTTGGCAACTGGGGGTCAAAAAGACCGGCGGGTTACGCGCCGTTCTTTTCCGCCTCCAGTTGTTTCCGGATCTGCGCATCCACGGCCGCGATCGCGGTCATGTTGAGCACGCGGCGCGAGGTCGCGCTGGTGGTCAGGATGTGCACCGGCTTGGCCACGCCCATCAGGATCGGGCCGATCGCCACGCCGTCGGTGAACACGCGTACCAGGTTGTAGGCGATGTTGGCCGCTTCCAGGTTGGGGAGCACGAACAGGTTGGCGCGGCCCTTCAGCGTGCTGTTGGGCAGCAGCTTCTGGCGCAGGGCTTCATCCCATGCAGTGTCGCCCTGCATTTCGCCATCCACATTCAGACGCGGGTTGCGCTTGAGCAGCATCTCGCGGACCGCACGCATCTTCAGCGCGTCCCTGGAATCGTGGCTGCCGAAGTTGGAGTGCGACAGCAACGCCACCTTCGGCTCGATGCCGAACAGCTTCATGCGGTACGCCGCCTGCAGCGTGGCTTCGGTGATCTGCTCGGCGGTCGGGTCTTCCTGCACGTGGGTATCCACGAAGAAGAACACGCCCTGCTGGTTGATCACGCCGGTCATCGCCGAGGTGGAGGTCACCTTGGCTTCCAGCGGCAGCACGCTGCGCACGTAGCCCAGCTTCTTGTGGAAGCGGCCGACCACGCCGGTCAGCATCGCGTCGGCTTCGCCACGCGCCACCATCACCGCCGCGATCAGGGTCGGGCGCGAGCGCATCAGGTTCTTGGCCGCGGCCACGGTCACACCGCGGCGGCCGGTGAGGTTGTGGTAGTACTGCCAGTAATCGTTGAAGCGCGGGTCGTCGTTGATGTTGGTGATGTCGAAGTCGACACCGGCCTTCATGCGCAGGCCCAGGCGCTCGATACGCGATTCGATCACGTCCGGGCGGCCGATCAGGATCGGCTGCGCCAGGCCTTCATCGACCACGTTCTGCACCGCGCGCAGCACCACTTCTTCTTCGCCTTCGGCGTACACCACGCGCTGCTTGTCCGAACGTGCACGGTCGTAGACCGGCTTCATCATCAGGCTGGTGCGGTAAACGAACTGGGCCAGCTTCTCGCGGTAGGCGCCCATGTCGGCGACCGGACGCGTGGCCACGCCCGAATCCATCGCGGCCTGGGCCACGGCGGCCGACAGCTCCACCAGCAGGCGACGGTCGAACGGACGCGGAATCAGGTAATCACGGCCGAAGCTCGGGGTCTCATCGCCATAGGCCGAGCCCAGGTCGCTGGCCTCGCGGCGTGCCATCGCGGCGATCGCGTGCACGCAGGCGATCTTCATTTCCTCGTTGATCGCGGTCGCGCCGACGTCCAGCGCACCACGGAACAGGTACGGGAAGCACAGCACGTTGTTGATCTGGTTCGGGTAGTCCGAACGACCGGTACCGATCAGCGCGTCCGGGCGGACCGAACGGGCCACTTCCGGCATGATTTCCGGGGTCGGGTTGGCCAGGGCGAAGATCACCGGATCCTTGGCCATGGTCTTGACCATGTCCGCGGTCAGGATGCCCGGGGCCGACAGGCCCAGGAAGATGTCCGCCCCATCGACGATCTCGGCCAGCGTGCGCTTGTCGGTATCACGCGCGTAACGCGCCTTCTCCGGGTCCAGATCGCTGCGGCCGGTGTGGATCACGCCGTCGCGGTCGAAGGCGAGGATGTTTTCTTTCTTCAGGCCCAGCGAGACCAGCATGTTGACGCAGGAGATGCCCGCCGCGCCCATGCCGGTGGTGGCCAGCTTCACCTCTTCGATCTTCTTGCCGGTGACCAGCATGGCGTTGAGCACGGCCGCACCGACGATGATCGCGGTGCCGTGCTGATCGTCATGGAACACCGGGATGTTCATGCGCTCGCGCAGCTTGCGCTCAACGATGAAGCACTCCGGTGCCTTGATGTCTTCCAGGTTGATGCCACCGAAGGTCGGTTCCAGCGAGGCGATGATGTCGACCAGCTTGTCCGGGTCGTTTTCATCGATCTCGATGTCGAACACATCGATGCCGGCGAACTTCTGGAACAGCACGCCCTTGCCTTCCATGACCGGCTTGCCGGCCAGCGGGCCGATGTTGCCCAGGCCCAGCACGGCGGTGCCATTGGAGATCACGGCGACCAGGTTGCCGCGTGCGGTGAGCTCGCTGGCCTGCTGCGGGTCGGCCATGATCGCCTCGCAGGCGTGTGCCACGCCCGGGGAGTACGCCAACGACAGATCGCGCTGGGTCAACATCGGCTTGGTCGCGGTGACCTTGATCTTGCCGGGCGGCGAGAGCCGGTGATAGTCGAGGGCTGCCTGTTTGAAATCTTCGTTGGACATCGCTTTCTGCAGATGAATGGGCGAGAGGAACAGGGGATCATACCCCCGTTGGCGTGGACGGACCTGTCGCTACGCTGTCGCGGTCATGCTGCAACCGCACATAATCCAGCAGCGCGCACCGGGCCTTCAAAACAAAACATGGCCGTGCCGCCCCGGCAGGAACGGCACGACCATGCACCACACAATCAGCTCATCGGGCTCAATGCGCCGGGGCCGGCAGCGTCGCCGGCAGGTCATCGACCACCAGCGGCGGCAGCTCGGCTTCACGGCCATCGAGCACCATCGCCAGGCGGTCACGATCCAGCGCGTTTTCCCAGCGCGAGACCACCACCGTGGCCACGGCATTGCCGATGAAGTTGGTCAGCGAGCGGCATTCGCTCATGAAGCGGTCCACGCCCAGGATCAGCGCCATGCCGGCCACCGGCACTTCCGGCACCACGGCCAGGGTGGCGGCCAGGGTGATGAAGCCGGCACCGGTCACGCCGGCGGCGCCCTTGGAGCTGAGCATCGCCACCAACAGCAGGGCGATCTGGTGGCCCAGGGTCAGCTCGGTGTTGGTGGCCTGGGCGATGAACAGCGCCGCCAGGGTCATGTAGATGTTGGTGCCGTCCAGGTTGAACGAGTAACCGGTCGGGACCACCAGGCCCACCACGGACTTGCTGCAGCCAGCCTTTTCCATCTTCTCCATCAGCGAGGGCAGCGCCGATTCCGAGGACGAGGTGCCCAGCACCAGCAGCAGCTCGGCCTTGAGATAACGGGCCAGCTTGAACACCGAGAACCCGCACAGGCGGCAGACCACGCCCAGGATCACCGCCACGAACAGGAAGGCGGTCAGGTAGAACGAGCCGACCAGCCAGGCCAGGTTGACCAGCGAGCCGACCCCGTACTTGCCGATGGTGAAGGCGATCGCGCCGAACGCGCCGATCGGGGCGGCCTTCATCAGGATGTGGACCAGGCGGAACACCGGCGCGGTCAGCGCCTCCAGGAAGGTCAGCACCGGGCGGCCCTTCTCGCCGGTCAGGGCCAGCGCGATGCCGAACAGCACCGCCACGAACAGCACCTGCAGGATGTTGCCCTCGACGAAGGCACTGACCAGGGTGGCCGGGATGATGTCCATCGCGAAGCCGACCAGGGTCAGCTCATGGGATTTCTGCACATAGCCGTTGACCGCGGTCTGGTCCAGGTCGGCCGGGTTGATGTTCATCCCCGCGCCCGGCTGCACCACGTGCGCCACCACCATGCCGACCACCAGGGCCAGCGTGGAGAAGAACAGGAAGTAGGCCATCGATTTGGCGAAGACCCGGCCCACGGTGCGCAGGTGGGTCATGCCGGCAATGCCGGTGACGATGGTCAGGAAGATCACCGGGGCGATGATCATCTTCACCAGCTTGATGAAGGCGTCGCCCAGCGGCTTGAGCGATTCGGCGAAGGCCGGCTCGTAATGGCCGAGGATGGCACCGAGGACGATCGCCACCACCACCTGGAAATACAGTTGGCGGTAGAACGGCAGCGGCTTGGCCGCCAGCGGGGCGGTGGTGGGAACGTGCATGGGAAAGCTCCGGCAGTGTCACGAAGGATGCCGGCCGCGTTGGGCGGCATCTGGCGTGGCCTTTTTACGCCCGCATCTCGCCAACGCAGATAACCTATTGGTACTAGCCCCCCGGTTCAGCTGGCCGGACTGCCTACACTGCCCCGGCACCGCGCCCCCACGGCGGCGGGTGGCCCGGCAGCGGATCAAGGGGGACAGACCCACAGATTTGCCGTCCGCGGCCGTTGTTGTTCTGCCCCACCCTTATTCAAGCAGCTACCGCCCATGCGCCCTACGCCCCTGTTCATCGCCCTGGCCCTGACCACTGCCCCGCTCGCCGCCACCGCGGCCGACTGGGACAACTGGCCGACCAAGACCACTTTCAGTGACGGTACCGAGCTGGCAGCGACTGCCAACATCGCCTATGACCTCAACGACTTCTCCGGCGGCAGCGGCATCGAAGACGCCGACGCCGTGCGCCGCAAGGAATTCGGCGCGACCCTGAAGAAGAAGGGCGTGTACGACGCCATGGTCTATTACGACTTCCAGGCCGACACCTGGCTGGACGTGTTCGTCCGCTTCGAGAGCAAGGCCTTCTTCGGCAGCGACATCGGCCGCTTCCGCTTCGGCTACATGAAGACCCCGGTCGGCCTGGATGCCGGCACCTCCTCGCGCGCCGGCAGCTTCCTGGAAACCGCCCTGCCCGTGCAGGCGTTCTACGAAGGCCGCCGCACCGGTGCCGAATGGGTGCTGGAGCGCCCGCAGTACCTGCTGCAGGCCGGCGCCTACGGCGGCAAGGACCTGCAGGGCGACAACCCCGGCACCACCCAGGCCGTGCGCGGCGTGTGGACCCCGGTCAAGGCCGCAGGCGACGTGGTCCACCTGGGCCTGGCGTATTCGCAGGAAAACCCGCGCGGCTACCGCGATGGCCGTGATGTCTCGCACGCCGCCAGCGCGCGCCTGCGTGCGCGTCCGGAAGCCGGCCTGACCGACATCCGCCTGGTCGACTCCGGTGCCCTGACCACCGCCGACAAGATCGTGCGCACCGGACTGGAAGGCATCTGGATCCGCGGCCCGTTCTCGCTGCAGGGCGAAGCGCTGCAGACCACGGTCAGCCGTGACGGCAAGCCGGATTACACCGGCAGCGGCCAGTACGCGATGGCGAGCTGGATCCTGACCGGCGAATCGCGCCCGTACAGCGCCGGCGCGGTGGCCAACGTCAAGCCGGCCCACGGCTACGGCGCGGTTGAGCTGGTCACCCGCTACAGCCGCATCGATCTGGACGATGCCGACGTGTTCGGCGGCCGCCAGCACGATTGGACCCTCGGCGCCAACTGGTACCTGACCTCGCACTTCAAGTTCCAGGCGAACTACGTCAAGGTCGACGCCAGCCGTCGCGGCGTGCGCAGCCAGCCGGAGATCTTCGAACTGCGCGCGCAGATGCATTTCTGAGCCCGTCCGGCGGACGCGTTGACGCGCGTCCGCCCTGCCCTGCCTAGACTGGCGCCATGTACCGCGTCTCCCGCTATCGCCCCTGGTGGCTGCTCATCGTCCTGATGCTCGGCGGCACGGCGCTGTGTGCGCTGCTGGCCGGGCGCTATGCGCAACAGCGGGCGCTGGATGACGAAAGCCTGCAGGTGCGGCGTCAGCTCGGCCTGTATGCGCAGACCCTGCAGCAGCGCATCGATCGCTTCGGCACGCTGCCGCAGGTGCTGGCACTGGACCCGGACCTGCACCAGGCGGTGTCCCATCCGCTCACCGCCGCCGAGCGGCAGCGCCTGAACCTCAAGCTGGCCCAGGCCAACAGCGTCACCCGTGCCTCGACCCTGACCCTGATCGACCGGCACGGCATCGCCGTGGCCGCCAGCAACTGGGACCAGCCGACCAGCAATGTCGGCGAGGACTACAGCTACCGCCCCTACTACCAGCAGGCGATGGCGCGCGGCAGCGGGCATTTCTACGGCATCGGCATGACCACGGCCGTGCCGGGCTACTTCCTCTCGCAGGCGATCTACGACGATCGCGGCACCGTGCTGGGCGTGGTGGCGATCAAGATCGAGCTGCGCGCACTCGAACAGGAATGGCTGCAGAGTCCGGACATCGTGCTGGCCACCGACGCGCATGACGTGGTGTTCCTGGCCAACGGCGATGCCTGGCGCTACCGCCTGCTGCGCCCGCTCGGCCCGCAGGAGCGCAGCGAGATGCTGGCAACCCGCCAGTACGCCGACCGCTCGCTGCAGCCGCTGCAGGCCCGCACCGCGGAGGTGCTCGCCGACGGCGGGCGCATGGTGCGTGTGGAGCAGCCCGCCCTGCCACGGCCGGTGCTGTGGCAGACCCTGGCGCTGAACGAACCGCAGTGGAAATTGCACCTGCTGCATGACGCCAGCGCCAGCACGGCCGTCGGCCGCAGCGCCGCGCTGGCCGCTGGCGGGATCTGGTTGGCGCTGTGTTTCCTGGGCCTGTTCGTGCAGCAGCGCCGACGCCTGGCGGCGCACCGCCAGCGCAGCCGGCGCGAGCTGGAAAGCGTGCTCAAGCAGCATGCGCAGGAGCTGCGCACCGCCCAGGACGGCGTGCTGCAGGCCGCGCAGCAGGCCGACAGCGGTCTCAGCCGCAGCCTGGCCCACCTGCCACAGGGCGTGGTGGTGATCGACAACGAGCAGAAGCTGGTGGCGTGGAACGCACGCTACCTGGAGCTGTTCCGCTTTCCGACCGGGCTGATCCGGGTCGGACGCCCGATCGAGGAGATCTTCCGCTACAACGCGCGCCGTGGCCTGCTTGGCCCCGGGCCGATCGATGAAGCCATCGAACGCCGGTTGAACCATCTGCGCAGCGGGCGCCCGCACATGCGCGAGAGCGAGAAAGACGACGGCACGGTGCTGGAGATCCGCGGCAACCCGCTGCCCGACGGTGGCTTCGTCACCAGCTACGCCGACATCACCGCCTACAAGAACACCGCGCGCGAACTGCGCTCGCTCGCCGATGCGCTGGAGCACCGCGTCGCCGAGCGCACCCGGGATCTGGATGAAGCGCGCCGCGAAGCCGAACGGGCCAACCGCTACAAGTCGCGCTTCGTGGCCTCGGCCGTACACGATCTGCTGCAGCCGCTGAACGCCGCGCGGATGTTCGTTTCGGTGCTGCGCGGCAAGCTGCAGGGCGACGCGCGCGAACTCAGCGAGCACGTGGATGCCGCGCTCGCGGCGCAGGACGCCATCCTCAACAGCCTGCTCGATATCTCGCGGCTGGAATCGGGTGCGCTGCAGACCCATGTGCGCGCCTTCGCGCTGTCGCCGCTGCTGGAAACGCTGGCGCGCGAGTTCGGCCTGGCTGCCGAAAGCCGCGGCCTGCAATTGCGCTGGGTGGATACGCGGGCGGTGGTGGTCAGCGACGAGGCGTTGCTGCGCCGGATCCTGCAGAATTTCCTGTCCAATGCGCTGCGCTACACCCCGCGGGGCCGGGTACTGATCGGCTGCCGCCGCGACGGTGCCCAGCTGCGCATCGAAGTGCATGACCAGGGGCCGGGCATTCCCGACAGCCTGCAGGGCGAGATCTTCGAAGAGTTCCGGCGGCTGGACGATGGCGTGGACCAGGAACGCGGGGCCGGGCTGGGCCTGGCGATCGTGGAGCGCATCGGCCGCCTGCTCGGCCACCCGATCCGCCTGCGCTCGACGCTGGGGCGTGGCAGTGTGTTTTCGGTAAGCCTGCCCATGGGCGAGGCGGCAGACGTGGTGCCCGCATCGGCACCCGCGGCTGCCCCGGTGGTCGACACCGGCGATGACAGCCCGCTACGCCATTGCCGGGTCTGGAGCATCGATGATGATCCGCGGGTCTGCGCCGCCACCCGCGCGCTGTTGGAACGCTGGGGCTGTGCGGTGGAACTGGCCGATGGCCCGCAGGCCGCGCTGGACCTGGCCACGCCCGCCACGGTGCCGCAGCTGCTGCTGCTCGATGTGCGCATGGGCGAGTTCCATGGCCCCGATCTTTACGAGGCGCTGTGCGTGCAATGGCAGGCGCGGCCCCCGGTGATCCTGGTCACGGCCGAACGCGACGATGCACTGCGCGCACAGGCGGCCGAAAACGGGTGGGGATTCCTGTCCAAGCCGGTGCGTCCGCCGGCCTTGCGCGCGCTGATGACGCAGGTGCTGCTGCGCCATCGCGGTGATGCCACGCGCTAGATGCCGGGGCCTGCGTCCCCTTCCGGCTCCAGCGCCTTCACCAGCACCGCCGCCTGCGTGCGGCTGTGGCACTCGAGCTTCTTCAGGATCGCGGTCACGTGCACCTTGACCGTGTTTTCGGCCAAGCCCAGTTCATAGGCGATCTGCTTGTTGAGCAGGCCGTCGGCCAAGCACAACAGCACCCGGAACTGCTGCGGGGTCAGTTGCGCCAGCCGCGTGGCCAGCAGCGCATCGGATTCGGACCGCTCTGCCGCCATCGCCGGGAACCACACGCCGCCATCGAGCACCGCCGCCACCGCCTGGCCGAGCGTTTCGGCCGGCGCTGATTTGGGAATGAACCCCGCCGCGCCGAACTGCTGCGCCCGCCGGATCACGCGCGGGTGGTCGTTGGAGGACACGATCACCACCGGTATGTCCGGATGCGCACCGCGTACGTGCAGCAGCGAGGAGAATCCGCGCGCACCGGGCATGGTCAGGTCGAGCAGGACCAGTTCGATCTCGGCGTGCTGATCGAGCGCGCTTTCCAGTGTCGCGGCACTGGCCACTTCGATCACGTGGACCTGCGGCAGCGCCTGACGCAGGGAATGCACGACCGCAGCGCGGAGCAGCGGGTGGTCATCGGCGACCAGGACGGTGATGTCACTCATGCACGAAGTGTGGCATGCCACCCGGCGCACTGTCGCATTCGGCCGCTGACAGCTGGATGACAGCTCACCGGTGACAGGGTCGGATCGACATTTCCTTGTACTGGAGGCTGCATGCTGACACTCATCGGGCTATTGACCATTGCTGCACTGGTGGCTCTGCTGATCACCGGGCGAACGACGGCCATCATCGCCCTCGTGTTGGTCCCGCTGGTGGCTGCGCTGATTGTCGGAACCGGCACGGATGCGCTTGCTGGCTACTTCAATGACGGCTTGAGGCGGGTCGCCCCGATCGCTGCGATGTTCATGTTCGCGATCACTTTCTTCGGGGTGCTGCAGGATGCGGGGCTGTTCCGCCCCCTGGTTGACGGGCTGGTGCGGATGACTGCGGGCAATGTCGTCGCGGTCGCCATGATGACCGCACTGCTGGGGATGGTGGCGCATCTGGACGGTGCCGGTGCCACTACCTTCCTGCTCACCGTGCCGGCGCTGCTGCAGCTGTACCGGCGCCTGCACATGAGTCCGTACCTGATGCTGCTGCTGCTGGCGACCGGTGCAGGCATCTTCAACATGCTTCCGTGGGCGGGGCCGCTCGGGCGCGCTGCCGCCGTGACCGGCATCGACGTCGGCGTGCTGTGGCAGCCGCTGGTGCCGGTGCAGGTGGTCGGTGCGGTGTTGCTGCTGGCGATGGCGGCCGTGCTGGGGCTGCGCGAACGCGGGCGTGCGGCCCGCCTTGCCGCCAGTGGTGGCGACCTGGCGCCTGCCGGGACTGCTGCGCCGCTGCCCCGCGCAGCGGCGCCAGTACCCGTGCGCCATGCGGGGTTGAACGCGCTGCTGTTCGTCGCGGTCCTGGGTGCGCTGGTCGGTAGTCTGTTGCCCTCGGCCTACATCTTCATGATCGGTTTGGCGCTGGCCCTGCTGATCAACTACCGGGGCCCCGCGCAGCAGATGGAGGCGATCGCCGCGCATGCGCCGGCGGCACTGAAGATGGGTGCGATCATCCTGGCCGCGGGCTCGTTCCTGGGGGTGATGGACGGCAGCGGGATGCTGCGCTCCATCGCGGCGGACCTGGCCCATGTGCTTCCCGACCCCATGCTGCCATGGCTGCATGTGCTGCTCGGCGTGGTCGGCTTGCCGATGGAACTGCTGCTCAGTACCGATGCCTACTATTTCGGACTGCTGCCGGTGGTACTGGAGATCACTACGCCGCTCGGCGTGGACCCCGCGCACAGCGTGTATGCACTGACCATCGGGAACATCGTGGGGACCTTCATCAGCCCGTTCTCACCGGCGCTATGGCTGGCGCTGGGGCTGGCCGGAGCGGACATCGGGCGCCACATCCGCTACTCGCTGGGGTGGATGTGGGGCTTCTCTCTGCTTCTGTTGGGGGCTGCCTGGTTGCTGGGCGTGTTCTGATCTTCGCGCGGCGTGCTGTCACTGCCTGCGGGCAGCACGCTGGCGCGCCAGGCTTCCAGGAACTGGCGACGCTTGAGTGCGTCCAGATACACCAGCAGGCCGGGGCCGAGCTGGATCGGACGAAGGTTGCTGGATGGCCCGCCGCCAGTAGTGGCCGCGGGCAGGATCGAGGTCAGGCGTGCCTCCCGTGAGAGGACCTGCTGCCCGCGCGGAGACAGCAGGTAATCCAGGAATCGGCCCGCTTCCTCGGGGTGCCGGCTGCTGCGCGGTATGACCGCCGTACGCAGCACCACCAGGGTGTAGTCCTCCGGCTCGACGATGGCCAACGGCGCGCCGGCCTCGATCCGTGCGCGTGCATAGGACCCCAGCACGTTGTAGACAAGCGCCAGTTCGCCCCGGCTGACCCGGTCCAGCAGCACGCCGGTCCGTTCCTCCAACTGCACCGCGTTGTCGCCCAGTGCACCCAGCAGCGCGCCGGCAATACTGCCGCGCTGGCTGTCCTGGGTGGCCATGAGGTAGCCCACGTTGCTGCGCTCGATATCGTAGGTGCCCACCCGCGCTTTCAACGGTGCATCGGCAGCGTGCAGCAGATCGAGCAGTTGCCGGCGCGTGCGCGGCACCCGGTTCGCCGCCAGGCGGCGGGTGTTGTAGACCATGACCACCGGCTCGTAGCTGATCCCGAACGCCTCGTGCCGCCACTGCGCCCAGGAGGGCAAAGCATCGGTCTGCGCCGAGCGGTGCGGCAGCGCGTGTCCATCGTTGACGAGCTTGGTCTGCAGGTCCATGCCGCTGCTGATGAGCAGATCCGGTGCCGCACCAGGCCCCGGCACGTGCAGGTAACGGCTGTAGATATCCTGGGTGATGATGTCTTCGTAGATCACCTCCGTCCCCGGATGCAGCCGCTGGTAGTCGGCGATCACCGTGGCGAACACCTCGATGTCGGTCGAGCCATGGATGCGCAGCTGCGCGGTGGGCGTGCCCTGCGCGGGAAAGCGCTGCACGTCGCCGGGGTCGGCCGCTGCAGTGAAAGCCACCAGCATCAACAACAGACCAGACAGAACCTTCATGCGTGCCTCCTCGGCAGCCGGATCGTGGCGATCAGGCCGCCGCCCACCCGGTTGGACAGATCGATATGGCCGCCATGGCTGTCAACCACGCGCTTGACGATCGCCAGTCCGAGCCCGGCGCCACCGGCGGCCGCACCTTCGCCACGCGCGAAACGCTCGAAGACCCGCTCCGCATCGGCCGGCGCGATGCCCGGGCCGTGATCGGCGATGGTCAGTACGCAGTGGGTGTCATCGGTGGTCAACGCGAGCTGCAACGCGCCGTCCCCACCGTACTTGAGCGCGTTGTCGATCAGGTTCTTGATCGCTTCGCGCAGCAGCAGTGCATCGCCGTTGACCCAGGCCGGCTCGCGGGTCACCGCCAACTGCACGCGGGGTGCGGGCAATGCCTGCGGGAGCGCCTCATGCAGGGCCTGGTGCACGGTCTCGGCCAGGTCCACCGGCGCGAACCGCTGCAGGTTCGCGCGGTGGATCACGCTGGCATCGCTGAGCAGCTGGTTGAGCAGGCGGCTCATGTGGGTGGCGTTGCGCTCGATCGCCTGCAGGCTGCGGCGCATGTCCTCCGGATCATCGTCATCCAGTGCCAGCTGCGCCTGCGCGCGCAGCGCGGCCAGCGGCGTACGCATCTGGTGCGCGGCCTCGGCCATGAACGCGCGCAGGGTTTCATTGCTGGTCGACAGCCGCCCCATGAAGCGGTTCAGCGCACCGACCATCTGGTCCATCTCCTGCGGCGTGGCCGCATCCAGTGGCCGCAGATCGGAGGGCTCGCGCCGGGACAGCTCGCGTTCGACCCGCACCAGCGGCCGCAGCGCGCGGTGCACGCCGAGCGCGACCAGGGCCAGCGACAACAGCGAGAGCACCACGATCGCGACCAGGGCGCGGGTCACCATGTCCTGGGCAAGCGCCTCACGTGCGCGCCGGGTCTGCCCGACCTGCACACGGACTTCCGCCTGCGCGGACGGGGAGGAGACCCGCCGCGACACCACGACGAAGCGCACGGTCTCGCCGCTGTACGGCGCATCGAACAGCTGCGGACGATCGGTCGGCGTCCGGGGCGGTGCCGGCAGATCGTCGTAGCCGGTCACGGTCTGGTTGCGTGCATCGGAGACGCGATAGAACACGCGGTCTTCCGGCGCCATCGCCAGCAGGTCGAGCGCGGCGTAGGGCAGATCGACCTGCCACTGCGCCTCCACCAGCGCCACCGAATCGATGATCGACAGTGCCGAGGACACCAGCAGGTGATCGTAGGAACGATTGGCGGCGCGCTGGCCATAGTCGCGTGCACCGAAGAACAGCGCCACGGCGAACAGCGCCATCAAGCCGCCGAGATAAAGCCACAGCGTGCGCCGGATCGAGCTCGGCGCGCGGGCATCACCCACCATCGGGACGGCTGCCATCAGGCGTGGCGTCGTGTGCTTCGAGCAGATAGCCGCTGCCGCGTACGGTCACGATGCGCAGCGGTGCATCGGCCAGCTTGCGCCGCAGGCGACCGACGTAGAGTTCGATCGCGTTCGGGCCGGCCTCGTCATCGAAGCCGAACAGGCCGTTGCCGATCTCGTCCTTGCCCACCACCTGCCCCAGCCTCCCCATCAGGATCTCAAGCAGGCGGTACTCGCGGTTGGGCAGCTCGATCGGCTGGCCGTCCAGGCTGACCCGGTGCGCGGCGTTGTCGAACTGGAAGCCACCGATCTGCACCACCTCGCTGGCCTGTCCGCGGGTGCGGCGCAGCAGCACGCGGCAGCGCGCCTCGAACTCGCGGAAATCGAACGGTTTGCCGAGGTAATCATCCGCGCCGACATCCAGCGCCTGCACGCGATCTTCGATCCCGTCACGCGCGGTGAGCATCAGCACCGGCGTGCTGTCGCCGCGCTCGCGCATGCCGGCCAGCACGCGCAGACCGTCCAGCTTGGGCAGGCCGATATCGAGCACGACCAGATCGAAGCTCTGGTAGCGCAGCACGCTCGCCGCGGCCAGCCCGTCGCTCTGCCAGTCCACGGCATGCCCACTGCGGCGCATGCGGCGGACGATCGCGTCGGCCAGGTCCGGGTTGTCTTCCACCAGCAGGATGCGCATCGGTCGGGATCGGGAAAGGTGCGGGAATGCTAGCGCGTGCGGCCGCCTCCGTGCGCTTCGCTGCGGTGCAGCAATGACTGACAGGTGGATGACAGCATCCCGGCACTAGGCTGCGCCCTCGCGTCACCACTGAACATCCGGCACCTGGGAGGGTCCATGGAACTGAACGCATTGCGCTGCTGTCTGCCGGCTGCCTGCACGCTGTTGTTGGCCGCGCCGGCCTGGGCCGCCGACGACCGTGATGACGAGCGCCCGGTCACCGCCAGCCTCGGCGGCCGCCTGCACCTGGATTTCGCCGATTTCCACAACGACCGCCGCGGTATCCCGAACAAAGACGACACCGAGATCCGCCGCGCGTGGCTTGACGTATCCGGCAAGTTCTTCGTGGTCGACTACAAGATGGAAGCGGATTTCTCCGGCGACCGGGTCGAGGCCAAGGACGTGTTCGTCAGCCGCAGCTTCGGCGAAGCAGGCAAGCTGACCGTGGGCCAGTTCAAGCAGTTCTTCTCGCTGGATGACCGCACCAGCTCCAACTACGGCACCTTCCTGGAGCGCGGCAACGCCGGCACCACGCTGGCCCCGCTGTATCGCCTCGGCGCGTCCTGGCAGGCGGCACGCGGCGACATGACGTGGGCGGCCAGCGCCTACAGCCTGGAGAGCATCGACGCATGGCAGGTCAAAGGCCGTGCCGCCGGTGGCCGCGCTACCTGGGCGCCGGGCGCCACCGCCGGCGACGTGCTGCACCTGGGCCTCTCGCTGGCGCGTGAGCGCTACGACAACCCGGGCGCGAACGGCGTGCCTGCCCTGCGCATCCGGCCGCGCCCGGCCGGCCACCTCTCCGACAACAGCCGCCTGACCCTGGTCGATTTCTCGGCCGGGCGCGATACCGACGTCAACAAGTGGTCGCTGGAATACGCACAGGTGAACGGGCCGCTGTCCTGGCAGGGCGAGTTCAGCGGTGCCACCTTCGACGACGGCAGCCAGCGCGGCAAGGTGATGGCCGGCTACGGCCTGGTGAGCTGGTTCGTCACCGGCGAGTCGCGCGTGTACGACCGCAAGACCGGCCGCTTCGGCCGGGTCAAGGATTTCCAGCACCCCGCCGGCGCCTTCGAAGTGGCGCTGCGCTACGACCAGATGCGCGGCGACCAGCACCTGATCGGCCAGCCGGACCTGCGGGATGCACAGACCGAGGCATGGACGCTGGGCGGCAACTGGTACATGCGCCCGAACCTGCGCTTCATGCTCAACCTGATCGAAAGCCGCAACCGCGACCGTCTGGCCGACGCCACCGTGGACCGCACCCGTGCCGTGACCGGCCGCCTGCAGTACGACTTCTGATCCCCTCCTTCCCCTCTGTTGCTTCTGGAGAATGCAGATGATGCTGAGCATCCTCGGCTTTGGCATGGTCATTACATTCATGTACTTGATCATGAGCAAGCGGCTCTCGCCGCTGGTTGCCCTCATCACCATTCCGATCCTGTTCGCGCTGATCGGCGGCTTCGCAGCCGGTATCGACGACATGATGCTGGAAGGCATCAAGAAGATCGCGCCGACCGGCGTGATGTTGATGTTCGCCATCCTGTACTTCGGGGTGATGATCGATGCCGGGCTGTTCGATCCGCTGGTGCGGATCATCCTGCGCTTCGTCAAGGGCGACCCGATGAAGATCGTGCTCGGCACCGCCATCCTGGCGATGCTGATCTCGCTCGACGGCGATGGCTCGACCACCTACATGATCACCGTGTCGGCGATGCTTCCGCTGTATCAGCGGCTGGGCATGAACGCGTTGAACATGACCTGCGTGACCATCCTCGCCGGCGGCGTGATGAACCTCACCCCGTGGGGTGGCCCGACCGCGCGTGCCGCCACCGCGCTGCACGTGGACCCGGCCGACGTGTTCGTGCCGCTGATCCCCTCGATGGTGATTGCCTGCGCCGGCGTACTGGTCCTGGCCTGGTACCTGGGCATGAAGGAGCGCCGCCGCCTGGGCGTGGTCACCCTGCCGCAGGGCGGCAGCTGGATGGACAACAGCGTCTCCGATGACGGCAACACCCTGCCGACCGTGGAAGATGCCGAAGACATCAAGCGGCCGAAGCTGCTGTGGGTCAACCTGGCCCTGACGCTTGCCCTGATGACCGCACTGATCATGGGCGTGCTGCCGATGCCGGTGCTGTTCATGGTCGGCTTCGCCATCGCCCTGGTCATCAACTACCCGAACCTGGCCGAGCAGCGCCGCCGCGTGGTCAACCACGCCGGCAATGTGCTGTCGGTGGTGTCGCTGATCTTCGCGGCCGGCATCTTCACCGGCATCCTCAACAACACCGGCATGGTCGAGGCGATGTCGCACAGCTTCCTGGCGGTCATTCCCGACAGCTGGGGTCCGTACCTGGCCGTGATCACCGCGTTGGCCTCGATGCCCTTCACCTTCTTCATGTCCAACGACGCCTTCTATTTCGGCGTGCTGCCGATCCTGTCCGAGGCGGCCGGCAACTACGGCATCACCCCGGTGGAAATGGCGCGTGCCTCGCTGGCCGGCCAACCGGTGCATCTGCTCAGCCCGCTGGTGCCCTCGACCTACCTGCTGGTCGGCCTGGCCAAGGTGGAGTTCGCCGACCACCAGAAGTTCACCCTGAAATGGGCCATCGGCATTTCGCTGCTGCTGATGTTCGGTGGGCTGCTGTTCGGTCTGTATCCGCTTGCGTCCTGACCCGTTTACCAAGGAGCGTTCCGCCATGACTCTTCGCATCGCCTACGTCACCAGCGCCATGGGCAGTGTCGGTACTGCCATCTGCCAGAAGCTGGCCCGCAACGGCCACACAGTGGTGGCCGGCTGCGCACCCAATTCCCCGCGCAAGGCCGCCTGGCTGCGCGAACAGCGCGAGCTTGGTTTCGATTTCATCGCCTCGGAGGGCAACGCAGCGGACTGGGCCTCCACGGTGGCGGCGTTTGCGAAAGTGAAAGCCGAGGTGGGCGAGATCGACGTGCTGGTCAACAATGCCGGGGGCAGCCGCGACGTGTTGTTCCGCCAGATGAGCCCGGACGACTGGAATGCAGTGATGGGGTCGAACCTGCACGCGCTGTTCAACATCACCAAGCAGGTGATCGATGGCATGAGCACGCGCGGCTGGGGCCGGATCGTGAACATCGGCTCGGTCAGTGCGCACAAGGGCCAGATCGGCCAGGTGAACTTCGCGACGGCAAAGGCGGCGATGCATGGTTTCAGCCGGGCGCTGGCCAATGAGGTGGCAACGCGCGGGGTGACGGTGAATACGATTTCGCCAGGGTATATCGCGAGCCAGTCGATCAGCAGTTTCCCGCCGGATGTGCTGGATCGCCTGGCGGGGTCGGTGCCGATCCGTCGTCTGGGCAAGCCGGAGGAGGTGGCCAGTCTGTGCGCGTGGTTGGCGTCGGATGACGCGGCGTATGTGACGGGTGCGGATTATGCGGTGAATGGTGGTCTGCACATGTTCTGAGGATTCTGCGCGTCCTGCTTGATGCGTGACCTCCCCCACGAGGTGAGCCGCGATGCTGATTAGCGTCGCGGCTTTTTTCTTGGCTGGTTTGCGTTGTGTGGGCGTCGTTTCGGTAGTGCCGGCCGCTGGCCGGCGCCTCGCGATGGCGGGTTCAGGGGGTTGCCGGCCAGCGGCCGGCACTACCGGCACCACCGACCGACGGTCGGTGGCTCCCCCCCGGATCAGAACTCCGCGGCGACCGTCATGAACAGCTGGCGCGGCGCGCTGGCGTGGATCGCGTAGCGGGTGCCGGTCGGGTCGGTCGGGGCGAACGAACTGAGCTGGCCGGCGTAGCGCTTGTTGGTCAGGTTGGTTGCGTTGAGCGAGACCTTGATGTCGCGCAGGCCCATGCCCGGCCCGAACGAGTACCCCATGCCCGCATCGAAGGTGGTCACACCCGGCACCGACTGGTCGTTGGTGTAGGTGTAATACCGCTTGCCCGTGTACTTCGCGCGCAGGCTGGCGAAGAAGCCATCGCGGTTCCAGCTGATTTCACTGGAGGCCATGCGCTCGGGCGTATCGACCGTGATCTTCCCGGCCACCGGCACGATCGCACCGCCCGAGGTGTAGTTGTCCTCGTAGGTGGTCTTGTTCCACGAGAGCGCGTTGTACCACTGCAGGCCGTCCATCGGCTTGAGGATGAAGGTCAGTTCCGCACCGCGGCTCTTCACCGAACCGACGTTGATGAAGCGCGTGATGCACTCCGGTCGCGTACCCACTTCGATGCTGGTGCACGGGTTGAGCGAGAGCAGGCGGTTGTCGAACATCACGTGGTAGGCCGCGATCGAGGCCTGGTACTTCTCGCCGAAGGTGCGGAAGCCCGCTTCCAGCGTCTTGGACTTTTCCGGCTCCAGCCCGGCGCTGGCGGCGAAGGATTCCGGCGAGACCTGCAGCGGGCCACCGCTGCCGCCACCGACGAACGCGGCGATGTTCTCCGAGTACGAGGCGAATACTTCCTGGTTCGGGCTCAGCTTGAAGCCGATACCGGCCTGCGGCAGCACCGATTCCTTGGCGGTCAGGGTGCCGGAGGCGTAGCTGGCTTCGGTGCCCGGCTTCGCATTGGCGGTCATGCGGGTGTTCGGGCTCTTGATGCCCACATCCACGGTCAGGCGGTCGTCCAGGAAGCGCATGCGGTCCTGCACGTAGAACTGGCGCGTGCGGATGTCGAAGTCCTGGTCGAACAGGCGGCGGTCCGGGTGGTTGAGGTAGCCGTCATCCAGGAACGGACCGGTGATGTAGTAGAAGTTGCGCTCCACGTTGTGGTCGTTGCGCTCGTACCACAGCCCTGCCTCCAGCGAATGGATGCCCCACTGCCAGCTCAGCGCGGCGGTGATGCCCTGGCGGTTGATGGTGTAGTTGGTGCTGCGGATGGAGATCGGCAGCATCTCCGGCGTGCCCGGGTTGGAGGGCTGGCCCGGTGCCCACCAGTGGCCCTGGCCGCGGTTCTCGTGGTGATAGCCGAGCAGCTTCAGGCGGGCGCTGTCGCCCAGGGCGAGGTCAGCATCGAGCGAATACAGGTTGTCATCACGCAGCGCGCGGCTCTGGTAGTACGCATCATCGATGCTGTTGACGCCACCGGTGAACGCACACTTCTGGGCGTTGTAGGTGCCCGGTGCGCAATAGGCGGCGGCGACGGCGCGATCCCAGTCCGGCGCGTAGATGTTCCAGTCCCAGCCCAGGCCGCGCGCCAACATGCTCTTGGACAGGTAGGCGTAGTTGGCCTGGCTCACGCGCGAGGTCGCCGCGAACGCGCCGAAGCGATTGTCACCCACGTTCCAGATCGCCTTGGCATTGAACTGGCGGGTGGTCTGGTTCTGGTTCGGCTCGGCCCACATGTCCGCGTCCTGGTGCACGCCGGACACGTAGGCAGAGAAGCCATTGATATCGCCGGTGTCCACGCGCAGGTAGCCACGGCGCTGGTTGTCATCGCCCACGGTGACACTGGCCTTGCCGCCGAACTCGGTGGACGGGTCCTGCGAGAAATACTGGATGGTGCCACCGAGGTTGCTGGTGGAGGCCACGCCCAGCGAGCCGATGCCCTGGGACAGCTCGGCGCCGGCCAGGTTCTCGGCGATCAGCGCACGCGCGATGCTCAGGCCGTTGTAGTTGCCGTAGCTGTTGTCACCCAGCGGGATGCCGTCCAGCGTGTAGCCCAGGCGGCTCTTGTCGAAGCCACGCAGGCTGATCGTCTGCGATTCTTCGTTGGCGCCGAAGGCATCGTTGGACTGCACGGAGACGCCTGGCAGGCGGTCGAGGATCTTCTGGCCGCTGGTACCCGGCGGCAGTACTTCCTTGTCCACGGCGGTGATGCGCTGCACCTGGCGGGTCTCGCCCTGGCCGATCACCGAAACGGTGTCCAGGGTCTGCGCGCTGAGCGCGACGTTGGCAGCGGCGGTGGCGTCTACATCGGCAGCGTGGGCGTTGGCGGCGCACAGCGCGAGCGCCACCGCGATCGTCAGGGGTCGGGTAAGCATGGTCGTCCGTTACATGGGGGAAGATGACCTGCGCAATGCAGGTGCATGACCAGCATGCGAGCGGAACATGAAAGGATGTTTACGGTGCGGGTCATCGCAGATGAATTGCGATGCAGTGCTCATTAACGCACTGAGTGCATGTGGAAGGCGCGCCAGCTTGCCGGCCAGCGGCCGGCCCTACTCGGGGGCGAGCTGATCCATGCGGATGCGGTTGGCGAACAGCGAGAACGCCAGCATGCCGGCCAACCCATTCGCGCGGCTGACCCAGTGCGGGAGCCAGCGCGGCGGGCGCAGGATGCCCTCTTCGAACAGCGGCGCGAACGCGATCGCATCGGTGAGCGACATCTTGCCGGCAAACAACCAGCGGCAGACCTGCAGGCGGTCTTCGGCCAGCATGTGGCGGAAGAAGGTGTGCACCGAGACCAGCCCGCGCAGGTACACGGTGTCCTTGGTGAAGGCTGCGCCGCCGCTCGGCGGCACGCCGCGGAACACGCGCTGGGCCGAGGCGAAGCTCTCTTCGTTGTTCTGCCCCGCCGCGCAGAAATAGCGGAACACCTCGATGAAATCGGCGCCCTCGCGTGCCATCGCGATGGCTTCGGTACGCAGGCTGATGCGCTTGAGGCGCTCGATGTCGATGCTGCCGGTGATCTGTTCGGCGAACGTGGCCAGCCCCTCCTGGGTGGCGGTGACCCGCGGCGACGACAGCGCCAGGCTGGGCAGGTGCGGCTGCTCGCGTCCGTTGAGTGCGGTCAGCGAGTGCACCAGTGCTTCGTGGTGGAACAGCTGCGCGCGGTCATAGGCGCTGAAGCGGGCACTGGTGCGCAGGCGGATCCGGTTGGGGCCGGCGGCGGCCTTGGAAATCAGCTCCGGATCCAGCTGCACGGTGATGATGCGCGACTCGAAGAACGCATCCAGATCACTCTGCAACTGCAGCTGCAGCGCAGTGGCCGAGACCGGCACCTGCTCTTCGGGTGCGAGCAGTTCGTGGTCCAGCTCCTGCGCGATCTGGATGAAGTGGCGGGCAGCATCGCGGGTACTGGGTCCATTGCCTGGCAATGGCTGCTCCGGCGCGCCGAACAACTCCACCGAATAACGGTCGACCTCGGCGGTGCCCAGCGATTCGAGCAGTCCGGCGGCCTGGTCCCAGCTGTGCGCCGAGCGCTGCACGTACAGGCCGATGGGATGGTCGGGATCGCATTGGGCGCTGATCGCAGCCAGCCGGTGGCGGGTATCGCTGAAATCGAGCCGGGGGTAATCGACCTGCGGCAGCACCGGCTGGCCGCGGGCGACGCTGGCCAGGAACGGGGCCTGCAGCGCGGCCGGCCAGCTGGTCAATCCCAGCAGTTTGATCCCGCCCACCGCCTCGACCAGTTGGGCATCGAGCGCGGTGTGGTGGGCAACGTCACGATCCACGGTCATTGGCGTGTCCATGGACGGACAGTAGCAAAAGCTATCGCCGGCCGCCCTTACCGCCCGGGCGCCACTGGGCGCCCTTGCCCACGTGCTTGCGTTCGATCGCCTGCTGCGCCTGGCGCACGGCCAGCTTGGCAGCGGCGGCGGCCACTTCTTCTTTCAGCTTGAAGTAGTTGAGCAGGCGCTCTTCATCCAGCGTGCCGTCCTCGATGGCCGCGCGGATCGCGCAGCCCGGCTCACGCTGGTGGGCGCAGTCGCGGAAACGGCATTGCGCCGACAGGGCTTCCACGTCGGAGAAGCCACCTTCGCTCAGGGCCTCCTCACCGGTCGGCTTGAGTTCGCGCATGCCGGGGGTATCGATCAGGCAGGCGCCGGCCGGCAGCGGGATCAGCGCGCGGTGGGTGGTGGTGTGGCGCCCGCGCGAGTCGTTGACGCGCACATCGGCGGTCTTCATCCGCTCCTCGCCCAGCAGCGTATTGGTCAGGGTCGACTTGCCGGCCCCGGAAGATCCCACCAGCACCACGGTCTGGCCGGCGGCCAGCCACGGCAGCAGGGCCGAGGCACTGGCCGGGTCCTTGCCGTTGATGGCCAGCAGCGGGATGTTCTGCGCGGCCAGTTCTTCCAGCACGTCCAGGGCGTCCTGGCTGTACTCGGTCTGGTCGGCCTTGGTCAGCACCACCACCGGCTGCGCGCCGCCCCCGCCGACCAGCAGCAGGTAGCGTTCGATCCGGCGCGGATTGAAGTCCGCATCCAGGCCACAGACGATGAACACCGTATCGATGTTGGCCGCGATCACCTGCTGGTGGTAATGCTCGCCGGCCGCGCCACGCTTGATCGCGGTGCGCCGCGGCAGCAGGGCCACGATCTTGATCCCCTCCAGCAGCACCCAGTCGCCCACCGCCGCGCGCTCGTGGCTGGGGAAGCGTGGGCGCTGCCACTCCGGCGGCGACTCGGTCTTGATCGCCGCGTCCGGCGCATCGGACACGATGTAGCCGGTGCGATGCTGCTCGATCACCCGGCCCGGGCGCGCCTGCGGGAACTGCTCGAACAGGGCCTGCCAGGCCGGCAGTTCAGGGCCGCCCGGCCAGGGCCAGCCGATGGTCTGCAGGGCACGGTAATCAGTGGGTTCGCTCATCGTGCCCATTCTAAAGGGTGTGGCGGCCGGGCGTCGCCGCGATGGGCCGGCGCTGGGGTCGACCCGTGGAAATCCTTTCAGTTGAAACCGCCTTGCCAGCGCAGGGAATGCGGCCGGAAACGCTTGCCCTGCAACGCACCAATTCCGCTACCATGCGGTTTCCATGCCTGAATGACGGCCCGTTCATGTCCACGCCCCCGCTGAAGCCGCTCGCCACCCGCGAGCGCCTGTCCGAAGTCCGCTACGAGATCCGGGGCGAACTGGCGCGACGAGCGCGGGAGCTGGAGGCCCAGGGCCGCAAGCTGATCAAGCTCAACATCGGCAACCCGGGCAATTTCGGGTTCCGTGCGCCGGAGCACCTGCAGCGCGCGATCGCCGACGACATGGGCCGCACCGATCCCTATACCCACCAGCAGGGCCTGCCGGAGGCGCGCGAAGCCATCGCCGCCGCGTACGCCCGGCGCGGCGCACCCGATGCGCACCCGGACCGGGTATTCATCGGCAACGGCGTCAGCGAGTTGATCGACCTGTCATTGCGCGCCCTGCTCAACCCCGGCGACGAAGTGCTGGTGCCCTCGCCCGATTACCCGCTGTGGTCGGCGGCGACCATCCTCAACGATGGCCGCCCGGTCTATTACCGCTGCGCGCCGGAGAACGGCTTCCAGCCTGACCCGGTCGAGATCGAGGCCCTGGTCTCCTCGCGTACCCGCGCGATCGTGCTGATCAACCCGAACAACCCCAGCGGCGCCAGCTACTCGCGCGAGCTGCTTGAGCGCATCGTCGCCATCGCGGCCAAGCACAACCTGCTGCTGATGGTGGATGAGATCTACGATCAGATCCTGTACGACGATGCGCAGTTCCATGCCGTCGCGCCGCTGGCCGGCGAGCACCCGTGCATCACCTTCAGCGGCCTGAGCAAGGTGCATCGCGCCTGCGGCTGGCGGGTGGGCTGGGCGATGCTGTCCGGCGCGGCCGAGCGGCTGGGCGAGTTCCGCGCGGCGATGGACCTGCTCAGCGCGCTGCGCCTGTGCGCCAACGTGCCCGGCCAGTACGCCATCGACGCGGCGGTGAACGGGCCGGACACCATCTCGCCGCTGTGCGCGCCCGGTGGCCGCCTGTATGAGACCCGCCGCGCGGTGATCGAGGCCTGCGATGCCAGTGAGCATCTGTCGCTGGTGGCGCCGGCCGGCGCGCTGTATGCGTTCCCGGCGGTGGTCGGTGCGGCGGCACGCAGTTTCGACGACCATGATTTCGCGCTGGAACTGATGAACGAGGAAGGCGTGCTGGTGGTGCCGGGTTCGAGCTTCAACGTGCCCTACCGCCACCACTTCCGCGTGACCCTGCTGCCCGAGCCGGAGGTGATGCGCGATGTGTTCGCACGCATCGACCGCGCCCTGGCACGCCGTGCCGAGGCCAACACCAAGGTGGTGCCGCTCAAGCCGCGCAGCGCGGTGGCCTGATGGGCCTGCCGTATCTGGCGCTGGGCGACTCCTACACGATCGGCGAAGGCGTCGCGCCGGCCGGGCGCTGGCCGACGCAGCTGGCGGCAGCGCTGCGCGACATCGGCGTTGCGGTGGATGATCCGACGATCATCGCCACCACCGGCTGGACCACCGACGAACTTGAAGCCGGCATCGATGCAGGCGCACCGCAGGGGCCGTTCGAGCTGGTGAGCCTGTTGATCGGGGTCAATGATCAATACCGTGGGCGCAGCGTGGACGAGTACCGCCCGCGCTTCACCGCGCTGCTGCAGCGCGCGCTCGCCTTCGCCGGTGACCGTGCCGCGCGGGTGCTGGTGCTCTCGATCCCCGACTGGGGCGTGACCCCGTATGCCGTGGCATCCGGGCGCGACCGCGTGCAGATCGGGCAGGAACTGGATGCCTACAACGCGGCGGCGGCAGCGATCTGCGCCGAGCACGATGTAGCGTTTGTCGACATCACCGACCTGAGCCGCCAATGGGGGGGCGAGACGGTGATGCTGGCCGACGATGGCCTGCACCCCTCCGCGGCGATGTACACGCTGTGGCACCAGCGCGCGTTTGAGGTAACGCGCGTGCTGTGGGCGGAGCCGAGCCGCTGAGCGAGGCCACGCTGCCGCTGGCCAGGGAGCAGGCCCGCCGGATCGCCACGGCGTTCCTGCCGGCACAGCGCTTCGGCAACCGCCGCGATTATTACTACAGCCGCGGCAAACTTGGCAGCGATCCGCTATATCCCGGGGTGCTCGCCGCGCTGGATGCTGCTCCTGCCGCGCCTTTGCTGGATATCGGCTGCGGCCTGGGCCTGCTGGCCCACGTGCTGCACCAGCACGGCAGTGCGCTGGCGTACCACGGCCTGGATATCGACGCCGACAAAGTGGCCCGCGCCGAGCGGGCCAGCGCACGCGCCGCGCTGCCGCACGCCCGGTTCACCTGCGTGGATGCCAGCGCCGCCCTGCCCGCACACCACGGCAACGTCGCGCTGCTGGACGTGTTGCAGTACCTGCCCGCCGCGGCCCAGACCCGGTTGCTGCACGAGGCCGCCGCACGCGTGGCGCCCGGTGCGCGGCTGGTGATCCGCACCGTGCTGGCCGACAACAGTGGCCGCGATCGCACCACGCGCATCACCGACATGCTCGCGCACCTGGTCGGCTGGATGGGCACGCGGCCACGCCATTACTCCGATGCCGGGAGCCTGCGCGCCCCCCTGGAGCGGGCCGGGCTGCAGCTGCGGATGACACCGCTGTATGGCAACACCCCGTTCAACAACTGGCTGATCGTCGGCGATCGGGCGCGCGTCGCTTGACCGACGTGGCTCGCGCCACCGGCCGCACGCGCGCATACTCGCGCCCCCCTTCCGGCACGGAGCCACCCATGCCTCGACAGACCCGACATTCCGCGCTTGGCACCGCCGCGCTGATCGTCAGTGGCGTGGGCCTGGTGATGCTGCTGCTGAGCATGCATTACGCCCATGCGCCCGAACACGCGGCGATGCGCGAGCTGCCATGGTCGCTGGCCGCACTGCTGGGCAGCAGCGTCGGCCTGGCGATCCTGGCCCTTTTGCTCGGCCTGGGCAGCGTGCTGCAACCCCGCCGGCGCCGCCTGTTCGGCATCATCGCGCTGCTGGTGACCCTGGGCCTGCTGATCGCCCAGCTCTCGCTCGGGGGCTGGATCAGCGACCAGTGGCATGCGTCGCACCCGCCCGCAGGCGCCACGACCCCGACCACGCCCGCCCTGGCCCACTGACACCGTCCGTTCCACCGCATCGACAAGGAGCCCTGATGCACACCCCTCATTCCGGCATGGGTATTGCCGCGTTCATTACCGCCGTGTGCGGCGCCGTGTTGATGCTGGGCCTGGTCGTCATCGCCGGCATCATCGAGACCACGACGCCAGGCGGCATGGAAGAAACCTCGATGTCGGCGATCCTGGTCGGTCTTGGCCTGATGCTCACCGCCCTGATGCAGCTGGTGGCCTTCGGCCTGGGCGTGGCCGGTGCATTGCAGGCGGACCGCCGCCGCGTGTTCGCCGTGCTCGGCCTGGTGTTCTCGATCGGCAGCATGCTCGGCGTGGTGCTGCTGATGGTCATCGGCTCGCTGAGCTGAGCCCGGCCTGCGCCGGTCCCCGGTCTGGCGTCAGTCCGGCAGGCCGGCATGCAGGCCACGCGCCTGCACCGCCTGCAGCACCGCTTCGATGATGGCCAGGTTGTGGCCATGCGCGGCGCCCTCATGCAGCAGCACGATGCTGCCGGGCGCCAGATCACGGGTGATCCGCTCGACCACCTGGCCGGGCGTGCAATCGACACCGTCGAAACCACGGGCGCTCCAGCCGACCCGGGTCAGCTGCCACTGCTTCAATGCAGGGGCCACGAACGGATTGGTCATCCCCACCACCGAGCGATACCAGCGCGGCGGCGTGCCGGCGATCGCGGTGAGGGCCTGCTGGCACAGCGCGATTTCCTCCGCCATGGCCTGCCGCCCCAGCCGCCAGAAGCGGCTCTGCGGGTGGCGGTGGCTGTGGTTGCCCAGGCTGTGCCCGCGGGCCAGCATCGCCTGCACCAGCTCCGGCCGCGCCTGCGCGCGTTCACCGACCAGGAAGAAGGTCGCCTTGGCCTCGTAACGGTCCAGCAGCTCGAGCACCGCCGGGGTTTCTTCCGACGGCCCATCATCGATGGTCAGCCAGACCTTGCGCGCCTGGCCGGGCAGGCGGCTGAGCACCGGGGCATAGAAGCGGCTGTTGGGCAGGAACACCGGCACCATGAACAGGGCATGGGACGCCACCATCAGCGGCAGCCCACAGCGCCAGCCCCAGGCGACCCAGGCCAGCACCACCAGCACCTGCGACAGCACCAGCCACGGCAGCCAGCGCCAGGGGCGCCGGGGAATGCGATACAACGTTTCCGGTACGGTCATGCCCCATGATGCCATGCCGCGTAGAATAGGCGGTTCGCATATCCGGACCCCGACCGTCATGTCCCTTGATCCCGCCCTGCGCTCGCGCATCGAATCCATTCTCAACGCCAACCGCGTCGTGCTGTTCATGAAGGGTCAGCCGAGCATGCCGCAGTGCGGTTTCTCGGCCAAGGCCGTCGGCGCCCTGCAGGACCTCGGCGTGGAGTTCGACCACGTCAACGTGCTGGCCGACGCGGAGATCCGCGAAGGCATCAAGGCCTACGGCGAGTGGCCGACCATCCCGCAGCTGTACATCGATGGCGAGCTGATCGGTGGCAGCGACATCATCCTGCAGATGGCCGGCAGCGGTGAGCTGAGCAGCGTGCTTGGGCTTGCCGCCCCGGACCGCACCCCGCCGCGCATCACCGTGACCCCGGCCGCCGTGGAAATGCTGCGCGGCGCGCTGGCCGATTCCCCGGGTGCTGCGCTGCAGCTGGGCATCGACGCGCGCTTCCAGCCGAACTTCCAGCTGGCCCCGCACGACGACAACGCGATCGCCGCCGAGTCCAACGGCCTGCGCGTGCAGTTCGACCTGGCCAGCGCCCGTCGCGCCGAAGGCATCACCATCGACTGGGTGGACGACATCCGCGGCAAGGGCCTGGCGATCGACAACCCGAACGCCCCCAAGGCGGTGCAGGAACTGAGCGTGCGCGACGCCGACGACCAGCTGCGTGCCGGCAGCATCACCGTGGTCGACGTGCGCCCGGCCGACGAGCGTGCGATCGCGGCGATCAACGCCCCGTTCGAAACGTTCGACGGCGACAACCGCGCCCGCCTGGAAGCCCTGCCCAAGGACACCGCGCTGGCCTTCCTGTGCCATCACGGTGGCCGCAGCGCACAGGCCGCCGAGCAGTTCCGTGCCCTGGGCTTCACCAAGGTGTCCAACATCACCGGCGGCATCGATGCCTGGTCGAACGAGGTGGACAACGGCGTGCCGAAGTACTGATCTTCAGCACGTAGCGCGATACGAAAAACGCCGGCAATGTCGGCGTTTTTTGTGCGTGGCGCCCGGGCGTCCATCGGTTATCCCGCAAACCCGCCTTCGGCCAGGTAATCCAGTTCCTCCGGCGTCGGCATCCGGCCCAGCACCGCATTGCGGTGCGGGAAGCGGCCGAACCGGCGGATGATGTCGCGGTGCAGTTCGGCGTACTGCAGGTATTCCTTGTCGCCGAGCGCATCGAACATCGCCACCGAGCGTTCCTGGTCCTGCGGATCCTCGGAGTGCTCGAACGGCAGATAGATGAAGGCCCGCAGCTTGGGTACCAGCTGCAGGTCCAGGCCTTCTTCCACCGCGCGCATGGCGTAATGACGCGCCAGGCCATCGGTGGCGTAGGAATGGGCCGTATCGCGGAAGCAGTTGCGCGGGAACTGGTCGAGCAGGATCATCAGCGCCAGTGCGCCCTCGGCACTGCTGAGCCAATGCTCGCGGGCACGCCGGGCGGCGGCGAAATGCGCGTCCTGGAACTGCTGGCGAAACCGCGCATCGAACGCGTCATCGCGCGCGAACCACTTCTGCGGTCCGGCGTCGCGCCAGAACTCCACTACTTGTGCCGCCACGTCCATTCACTACCCCTGTGGATGGCCCGCCCCAAGACGCCCATCCGTTCCATTGCCGTTACTCGTCAAAACGCAGGTGGCGGACCGACTTGCCGTTGCGCCGTATCAGCTTAAGTGCCTCGATACCGATCTGGATATGGTTCTCGACGAACTGTGAGCTGACCTTGGCATCGGAGACCTCGGTCTTCACGCCGTCGGGAATCATCGGCTGGTCGGACACCAACAGCAAGGCCCCGATCGGGATGTGGTTGGCAAAGCCGGCGGCGAACAGGGTTGCCGTCTCCATGTCGATGGCCATGCAGCGCATCACCCGCAGCTTTTCCTTGAAGGCTTCATCGTGCTCCCAGACCCGGCGGTTGGTCGTGTAGACGGTCCCGGTCCAGTAGTCGTGGCCGAGGTCGCGGACCATGGTCGAGACCGCCCGTTGGAGGGCAAAGGCCGGCAGGGCCGGGACTTCCGGTGGCAGGTAATCGCTGGAGGTGCCCTCGCCACGGATCGCAGCGATCGGCAGGATCAGGTCACCCAGCTGGTTCTTGCGCTTGAGCCCGCCGCACTTGCCCAGGAACAGTACGGCCTTGGGCATCACCGCCGACAGCAGGTCCATGATGATGGCCGCGTTGGGGCTGCCCATGCCGAAGTTGATCAGGGTGATGTCGTCACTGGTGACGCTGGCCATCGGCCGGTCCGCACCCTGGATGGGGGCCCCGGTGAGCTGGGAAAAGGTATGCAGGTAGCCACCGAAATTGGTCAGCAGGATGTGCTGGCCGAAGTGTTCCAACGGCACGCCGGTGTAGCGTGGCAGCCAGTTTTCAACGATGTCCTGCTTGGTTTTCATGATGGATCCAACGAACGACAGGCGACAATTCTGCGAGACCCGCCGCGTGGCGTCGAGGGTGGGCACTCAATCCGGGTGGTCGATCCCATCGGCCTTGCCGCGGAGGATGAGCGAGGCCAGCGAAAGAAGGGCGGCCGGTATGGCCAGCAGCAGGACCAGCGCCATGGGCGCACCAAAGCCCCACAGCGACGCCGCAAAGGCGATGGAGGACATGCCAACCAACAGAAAGGGGTACTGGATCCGCTTGATGGCCAGGTAGCTGGCAGTGCACGACAACAGCGAGAGGGCGGCGAGGACGATGCGCACCTCGTTGGGTAGCCCGCTGGGCGAATGCTCCACGAAGCCGGCCACCAGCATCAGGCCAGACGCGAACGCCAGCAGGACCAGCACCAGGTAGTAGTGCCTGGCATGCCTGCGATCAAAGCCTTCGGTTACCTTCATCGACACCTCCTTGTGACTGTCCGGTTGCCTGCGGGCGCGGGTTGCCCGCCTGCTTGAACCTTCCACCTTGGATGACAGCGGCGCAAGTGGCGATCGCGACCTGGCGGCCGTGGGCAAGAAAAAGCGGCCCATGGCCGCCTTTTCCCGTTTACCGGTACCGCTGGATCAGAACTGCACGGACCAGCGCGCGGTGACGCTGCGGTCGCGGGCGTCGTCACCGAAGGTGCCGTTGTAGCCCAGCTCCAGCTGGTTGCGCGGGCTCAACCAGGCCGACAGGCCCAGCTCGGCGACCACGGCGTTGTCGGCAATCGCCGCACCGCTGACCGCGAAGCTGTTGCCGCCGGTCCAGGCCAGATCGACGACCTGGCTGCGGTCGCCGGAGGCACGGCGGTAGCCGACGCCACCGCGGACATGCAGCCAGCTTTCCTGCTGCCACGAGGTCTTCAGGCCCTTGTCGAACCGAACGCCGGCGGTCGCCACGTTGGTGCGGGTGTCGGCGACCTGGCCGTGCAGTGCCGCAGCCCCCCCCTGCTCGGTGATGCCGTCCACATCCACCTCGACCCGGGCGAACTGCAGGTACGGCTCCAGCCCGGCCTCGCGACTACCGAAGCGGTACGCGCCCTCGATGAAGCCCTGGCGGGTGGTGGCGTCGTACTTGGCCGACAGTGCGTCCTGGTAGCCGGCAAACGTCAGCTGACGCTTGCTGTCCACGTCATGGCGGGAATAGCCCAGACCGGCGCGCAGGCCAAATGCCCCCCACTGGTTGCCCACATAGGCACCGAAGTGGGTGTTGTCGATCTCCGACCGGGCGCCGCGACCCGCGGCCTGCTTGATGTCGGTACGGCCGGTACCGACCAGCCCACCGACCTGCCAGCCACCACCGAACACATGATCGGCACCGACCAGCAGCCCGTTGCTGTTGGAATCGGTGCGCGCAGCGTTGGCATCGCCGTCGAGCTTGCCGCTGCCCCCGATCGCCTGCACCCATGCACCACCGGCAGCCTCATCCGCGGCACCCGGCGACCGCACGCCGACCGCACGGCTCAGGGCCGCATCACGCAGGTAGCGGCTGCTTTCCACCAGCGCCATCGGCGTGGCGGCGTGGAGTTCACCACTCAGCGCATCCAGTGCTGCACCGACCTGGGCCGGGAACAGCTGGGTCAGCGGCCTGGGCAGGCCCTGGTTGATGGCCAGGCCATCGGCGCTGGTGGCCACGGCGATCTGGTTCGGCGTGACCGCAGCGCTGGCCAGCGCGTTGCCGCGGGCGACGTCGATGCGCAGCCCATTGGCGCTGTAGCCCAGGCTGAACTTCAGGAACGGCGAGAAGGCCGAGAAGTCGGTCGTGGCGAACTGACCGTTGATGCCACCGGCGGCCTGCAGGAAGTTGAACTGCTCGCCGAGGTAGTACACGCCGGCTTCCGGCAGCGCCTTCAGCGTGCCGCCCAGCGTAGCCGTACCGGAGACGCGCAGCAGATCGCTGCGGCTGCCCGGCGCCAGCTCGGCCTGGTAGATGCCGGTGGCGGTCTGCACGTAATCGCCGTTGACGGTCAGCGTGCCGATCGAGTTGCCCGGGGCGATGATGCCTTCCACGCGGGTGCTGCCCAGCGTGCCGACGCCCTTCAAGGTGCCCTTGGCACCGACCACCGTCGCGCCATCCTGCTGCACACCGTTGAAGGACACGGTGCCGGCGGTGACGAACAGGTCCGAGCCGTCCAGCAGGGCCCCGGCATTGACGCGGGTGGCACCCGCCGAGGTCAGCGAGCTGTCGACCAGCCGGCCATTGAGCACGAAGCTGCCGCCGCTGCCGACCGTGGTGTCGCCGGCCTGCTGCAGGCCGTTGAAGGTGACCGAGCCGCCGGTCACGTTGAGTGCCGAGCCATCGAGCACGCCCGTGGTGGAGATCACGCTGCTGCCCCCCAGGCTGTTGAGCGTGGTGGACACCAGGCTGCCGTTGAGCAGGAACTGGCCGCCCTGCACATCGACCGAAGCGGTCAGTGCATTGGCACCGTCCAGTTCCAGCACGCCGTCGCGCACGATGGCGCCGTTGAAGCTGTTGTCACCGCTCAGGCGCAGCCAGCCGATGCCGGACTTGGTCAGCTTGCCCGGGCCGCCGATGTCATTGGTCCAGTCGTCCCACGCATCGCCTTCCCACACCTTCAGGCCACCGGCCTTCTGGTTCATGACCACGTCGGTGTCCACGCGCAGCAGGCCGTAGCCTTCGATGGCGGTCTTCAGATCGACCATGCCCCAGCCGTAGATCGCGTCGACGCCGGGCGCGCCCAGGTCGCGTGCCGTGGTCAACAACACATCGCGTACCTGTGCGTTGTCCAGGTACGGGAAGCGCTCCATCAGCAGACCGAGCGCACCGGTGATGTGCGGTGCCGCCATCGATGTGCCGGTCTTGTAGCCGTAGGTGTATTCAGGACTTTCGCTTTCGATGAGAAAACGCAGGTAATCCTCGGTCAGCTCCATGCGACCGTTGATCTCGCCGGCCACGATCGTGCTGGCGATGTTGGTGCCCGGTGCGGACAGGCACCAGTTGGCCGAAGCACCGCAGATGCTGGAACTGGCATCAATGACGTAGTCCGTTTCCCCTGCGGTGGGGAGGCGGACATTCGCGACGGCCAGCCAGTACGGCTCGATCTCCGGGTTCCAGCGCGGCAATGCCGCCGTGATGCCGGCCATCCCCCCGGCCGAGTTGCCTGCCGACCACACCTGGATCAGCTTGGAACCCGGTGCACCCTCGGTATCACCGTAAATGCTGCCGTAAACACCATAGTCCGCGCCGATCGCTGCGTACTGCGCGTCCAGACTGGCCACCGTGGCATGGCGGGTCGAGATACCCCAACTGTGATTGAGCACGCGCACGCCCTGTGCCTCGGCCTGTGCATACATGTCCAGTGTTGCTGCATCGTCCGGGTCAGTGCGATACAGCGCACGCGGCCGGTAGAAGTTGTCAGGATCCAGGCGCCACTCGTAATACGTGTCGCCAAAGACCCGGGCAGCGGTCAGGTTGGCGCCAAAGGCCACGCCATGCATCCCGGTGCCATCGCGGTTGGCGCCAACGGTACCCAACACGTGCGTGCCATGGTCGGCGTAGCTGAAGCCGTACGGCTGGCCCGCCGCGATCAGTCGATCAGCAAGCGCGGGAGGCACACCGGGACCCAGACCGTAGTAGTTGTACCCGGGCTGGTCGCCGCGGGTACTGCCGCAGGCGCCTTCGCCCGCCACGATGCTCGGGTCGGCGCAGCCGCCGTTGCCGATGGAGATGCTGGAGGTGTTGCGTCCGGCGAATTCGTCGTGGGCAAGGGCAGAGCCCGAATCGAACACGCCCAAGCGCACGCCCTGACCGGTAAGGCCGCGCGCATACGCGTAATCGGCGCCCATCGCGGCCAGACCCCAGTCGGCATTGAACTCATCGCTATGCCAGCTTTCCACATCACCCGGCTTGCCCAGAATGGGGCCGGCGGCCTCGGCGCTGGTGCGCGGGCTCGTGAAGGAAACGGTCTGGTCGTTGGCGCCGATCGGCGCAACAAAGGTCGCCGCCAGCGAAGCGCTGTGCAGGTCACGCGCGAACGCGACGGACTGCTCTGCGCGCTGCTGCTGGTAACGCTGCAGGACATCGGTGGTTGGGCTGGCCAGCGCCGGAACGGCGATGGCGGCAAGCAGGGTGCCGGTGATGGCCGAGGCCAGCAGGGACGGCGAAGGACGGCGGGACGCCGCGCGGGACAGGGAGTGCAGGGTCATGTACTGAGAACTTCCTTGATCTGGTTCGAGTGTCGGAATCTGGAACGGGAGGATCAGCAATGCTTCTGGAACCGGCATCGATCACGCCGATGCCGACCTGAGCGTAACCGAAAAATTCATGGAAAGTTCACAATTGTTTCTCATAACGATGCTAGGTCCCATTTGATAAAAATATGCAAAAGGTCACTTGGCAAGGCGCCCCGCTCCCGGCTAGCGTCGAGTCATTGTGTCCATGCGGCTTCGGGGAGAACCATGCAGAAGTTGTTGAGCGTCGGCGTTGGCCTGGCGTTGATGTCGATCGTGTCCGCGCCGGCGCCCGCCGCGTCGCGTTTCCTCCAGGATCCCTACCCCAGCACCTATGCGCCGATCGCCTCGGTCCCGGTGTTGATCAGCAATGCCACTGTGCTCACCGGCACCGGCGTGCGCCTGGACAACGCCGATGTGCTGCTGCGCGACGGCCGCATCGCGGCGGTGGGTACCGGCCTGACGGCACCGGCCGATGCGGTGCGTGTCGATGGCCAGGGCAAGTGGGTCACTCCGGGCATCATCGATGTGCACTCGCACCTGGGCGTGTATCCCAGCCCGGGCGTCAGCGCGCACAGCGACGGCAACGAGATGACTGCCCCGGTCACCGCCAACGTCTGGGCCGAGCACTCGGTGTGGCCGCAGGATCCGGGCTTCGCCGCGGCACTGGCCGGTGGCGTGACCTCGATGCAGGTACTGCCCGGCTCGGCCAACCTGGTCGGCGGCCGCGGCGTGACCTTGAAGAACGTACCCGCGACGACCTACCAGTCCATGAAGTTCCCCGGTGCGCCGTGGGGCCTGAAGATGGCCTGCGGCGAAAACCCCAAGCGTGTCTACGGTGGCAAGGGCACCGCCCCGGGCACGCGCATGGGCAATGTCGCCGGTTACCGTGCAGCCTTCATCGATGCCAGCGAGTACATCGCCAAGAACACCCCGAAACAGCCGAAAAAGAAGCGCTGGTTCAGCGGTGACGACAAGGGCGACAGTGCCGGCGACAGCGGCGGCAAGCGCGACCTCAAGCTGGATACGCTGGCCGGCGCGATCCAGGGCGATATCCGCGTGCACATCCACTGCTACCGCGCCGATGAGATGGCCACGATGCTGGATCTCTCCAAGGAGTTCGGCTTCAAGATCGCCGCCTTCCATCACGCGGTGGAGGCCTACAAGCTGGCCGACCGGCTCGCCGAGGAAGGCGTGTGCGGTGCGCTGTGGGCCGACTGGTGGGGCTTCAAGATGGAAGCCTTCGATGGCATCCAGGAGAACATCGCGCTGGTCGACCGCCCGGCCAACAGCTGCGCGATCGTGCATTCCGATTCGCCCGAGGGCATCCAGCGCTTGAACCAGGAGGCGGCCAAGGTGATCGCCAACGCACGTCGTGCCGGCATCGAGATCGCCCCGGAGCGGGCCATGATGTGGCTGACCTCCAACGCAGCGCGCTCGCTCGGCGTGGAAACGCAGACCGGCAGCCTGGAGGCCGGCAAGATGGGCGATGTGGTGGTGTGGAACGGCAGTCCTTTCAGCTCCTATGCGCTGGCCGAGAAAGTCTACGTCGATGGCCACCAGGTCTATGACCGCCAGGACGTGAGGCGGCAGCCGCTGTCGGACTTCATGCTTGGCCAGGAGGCACGCCCATGAGCCGCCGCGTCCCGATGCGCCTGCTGCCGCGCGCACTGCTGTTGCTTGCGGGTACCTGCGTAGCGACATCCGTGTCCGCGCAGGACCTGCTGATCCGCAACGCCACCGTACATACCGCCGCGGCGCGCGGCAGCCTGGAGCACAGCGACGTGCTGGTCCAGGGCGGCGTGATCCGCGCCGTCGGTCCGGGCCTGTCGGCGCCGGCCGGCGTGGCCGTGGTCGAGGCGGCGGGCAAGCCACTGACCCCGGCGCTGTTCGGCGGCATCACCGATATCGGCATCGAAGAAGTCTCCGGGGAGTCAGCCACGGTGGACAGCACACTGAAACTGGACGACCAGCCGCTGCGCCCGGAATTCGACGTGACCCTGGCCTTCAATCCGGACTCGGTGCTGATCCCGGTCGCGCGGCTGGACGGCATCGGCTTCACCATGCTCGGGGCGAATACCGGCGGCGGCTTCATCGCCGGCCAGGGCGGGGTGGTGCGGCTGGACGGCAGTGCCGATCCGGTCGGCCCGCAGGCGTTGTTCATTCGTCTCGGCGCGTCCGGTGCGGAGCTGACCGGCACCTCGCGCGCCGCGCAGTGGATGCTGCTGGAGCAGATGGTCAGCGAAGCACGGGGCCGCGTTCCGGCCGATTCGCCGCATGCCCTGCTGACACCGGCCGGGCGCGCCACGCTGGCGCGTTACCTGGCCGGCCAGGGGCGGATCGTGGTGCAGGTCGACCGCGCCGCCGACATCCGCCAGTTGCTGCGCTGGGCCGGCCGCGAGAAGGTCAAGATCGCCATCGCCGGCGGGGCCGAGGCGTGGCGCCTGGCTCCGCAGCTGGCCCAGGCCGGCGTGCCGGTGTTCGTGGATGGGCTGGGCAACCTGCCGACCAGCTTCGATCAACTCGGCGCGACCCTGCAGAACGCCGCACGCCTGCAGGCGGCCGGCGTGCCGGTCAGCTTCGCCCAGCGCGACGATGCCTCGCACAACGCGCGCAAGATGCGCCAGCTGGCCGGCAATGCGGTCGCCAACGGGCTGCCCTGGGGGGATGGCCTGGCCGGCCTGACCCGGGTCCCGGCACAGGCGCTGGGCGTCGGCGACCGCCTCGGCACCATCGAGCCCGGCAAGCTGGCCGACCTGGTGCTGTGGGAGGGCGATCCGCTGGATGTCGGCCACTATGCCGAGCAGGTCTGGCTGGGGGGCCGCGCGATGCCGATGCGTTCACGCCAGACCGAACTGCGCGACCGCTACCAGGCCCCGGCGTCGAGCGAACCACGCGCATACTCGCGCTGAGCCCCTGCACAGGGCCGCTGCCTGCGGCGGCCCTGTTTGCGCACCCCTGTCGTCCTGCAACGTGAGCACCCGATCATGGCCCTGCGCTGGTACTTCGATTTCGTCTCACCGTTCGCCTATCTGCACTGGCAACAGCTCAAGGCGTTGCCGCAGTTCAAGAGCATCGCCCCGGTGCCGATCGCCTTGGGCGCGGTACTGCATCACCTGGGCAACCTGGGCCCGGCCGAGATTCCGGCCAAGCGGGTGTTCACCTACCGGCAGGCGTTGTGGCAGGCGCGCAGCGCCGGGGTGACACTGCGCTTTCCGCCGGGCCATCCGTTCAACCCGCTGGCGGCGCTGCGTCTGTGCCTGGCCGCCGGTGCCAGCCACGAGGCGGTCGAGATCCTGTTCAACTGGATCTGGCGCGATGGCCACGCCGGCGACAGTGCCGCCGCGCTCGCCCTGCCCGGCGCGATGCTGGACATCGCCGATGTCGCCGCGGCGATCGGCGCACCGTCGGTCAAAGAGGAACTGCGGCGCAACACGGATGCCGCGCTGGCCGCGGGGGTGTTCGGCGTGCCGACGCTGGCGATCGGCAGCGAACTGTTCTGGGGCAACGACGCCCACCCGCTGATGCAGGCGGTGCTGGCCGACCCGGGCCTGCTTGAGCAGGGGGAGTGGGCCCGGATCAAGGACCTGCCGGTAGCGGTGGAACGCAGCCGCTGACGCCCGGCCCCTCTCCCCGGTCAGGCAAGCCGAGCCGTTTTGCGATAGCGTTCACGTTTCCGAACCTACAACCTGCCGGAGGGGCACAGGATGCGCATCGGAATCGTGGTCGACTCTGCGTGCGATCTGCCGCAGGATTTCATTGAACAACACAACATCGTGCTGCTGCCGATCACCGTCCGCATCGGCGAAGCCATGCTGGCCGACCATCGCGACGAACAGGCCACGCTGAGTTTCCTGCATGCCCACGTGGCCGAGCACGGCGCCGAGGCGGAGACCATTCCGTTCACCGTCAACCAGATCCGGGACCTGTTCCTGGGCAAGCTGGTGATCGACTACGACCATGTCTTCTGCATGACGATCACCAAGACCCGCAGCCCGATCCACGACAACGCGATGCAGGCGAGCTTCGCGATCCTCAACGACTACAAGCCGGTACGGCAGGCGGCAGGGTTCAACTCACCGTTCGCGCTGCGCGTGCTCGATACCCAGAACCTGTTTGCCGCCCAGGGCGTGACCGCGGTGGAAGCAGTGCGCCTGCGCGACAGCGGCGCGAGCGTGCAGCAGATCCGCGAGCGGCTGGAACTGCTGGCGCACAACGTGCACGGCTACATGATCACCCGCGATCTGTACTACATGCGCGCCCGCGCACGTCACAAGGGCGATCGCAGCGTGGGGCTGATCAGCGCCGCGCTGGGCAGTGCGCTGGACATCAAGCCGGTGCTGCATGGCTACCGCGGCGAGACCGGGCCGGTGGCCAAGATCAAGGGCTTCGACAACGCCGTGCAGAAGCTGTTCGATTTCGTCGGGCAACGGGTCAAGGCCGGCCTGATGACGCCCACGGTGTGCATCAGCTACGGCGGCGAGCTGGCCGACCTGCGGGCCCTGCCCGGTTATGCCGCGCTGCGTGAGACCTGCCAGGCGCAGGGCGTGGATGTGTTCGAGGCGGTCATGAGCCTGACCGGGATGGTCAACGTGGGCAAGGGCGCGGTAACGATCGGCTTCGCCGACGGCCCGCATGTCTTCAGCGGCTGAGCACCCTGGCCAGCCCTGCAGCGGCCATGCCACGATCCGGGCACGGCCGCCGGTTCTGCACGCGGATTCCACCGCGTCTCTGCCAGCCTTGCCGCATTCAATGGAGGTCACCATGCCAGTTAGTTACGACATCAGCCTGCCGGATCCGGCCAAGGCGCGCGGCAACGATCCGGACCTGTCCTTCCGCGCCCAGGGTGCGGCCGGGCTGGCCGAAGAACTCGAGAACGCCCTGCGCACCACGGTGCTGTTCGACCGTTGGCGCGCCAAGCAGGACGATCCCGATGCGGTCGATCCGCAGTGGGGCGCGACCGATCCGGCCGCGACCGTGACCGGCGCGCAGGATGATCTGCGCATCAACCTGTGCGCCACCACCAGCATCGACAGCGAGGTGTTCAAGCAGCGCCTGCGCATGCTGGCCGGCAGTCACTGGGAACTGCGCAACGTGCGTTGAGGCATCCGTCCGCGCCGGGCATGGCCCGGCGCTACCAGCGCGGCGTCGCGATCACCCCGATCCCGATCGCTACGCTCCGGTAGACGCCAACCTTGGTTGGCGCTTTCCAGCGCACCGATCATGCGGCTGGCACACTGTCGGGATGAGAAACAATCATGCCATCACCCGGCCGGGTACGCGCGGCAAGAAGAAGCTGCGCGACGCTCCACGCCGGCTGCGCAACCTGCAACAGTGGGCCGGCTCCTTCAGCGGTGCATTTCCCTCCCCAGAAGCCCTGGGCAATGAAGCCCGCTACTGGAATTACAAGATTCCCACCCGTGCCGACCTGATCGAGGGTCCTGCCTCCACACGGGAAATCCAGCGGGCCTGCGCCCAATCGCTCATTGCCGCATGCACCAACCTGATCCAGTCACGCCCTGTTTCGCAGGCGGCCGTGCGGGTGACCTGCTGCATCGCTTGGCCAGGCATGTTCGCAAGCGAGATCTGCCTCTATCTCGACGAAGACTACTTCCAAGGGCATGTGGCCACCACAGCGGATGGCCAGGTTACCGCAATCACCTCACGCAGCCTGGCCGACGAGTGGCAACTCGCCCTGCCCGAAGGCGTTCAGGAGCGCGGCGTGCAGGTCAGTATTCCTCCTACCGAACACGATGACGGATTGGAGCAGGAATACTGGTTCTACGGCGAGGTGGCGGACGAGCATTGATGTATCCGCCGGGTCCGCAGCACATGGCCCGGCGTTTCCATGTCATTGCCAGCCGCCGCCCAGCGCGCGGTACAGATCCACCCGGGCGATGGCGGCAGTGGCCTGGCTGTTGGCCAGCGCGGCCTGGTTGTCCAGCGCGATGCGCTGGGTGGTAAGCACGTCCAGCATGTCCACCACACCCGCCTGGTATTGGCGGCGCGCCGCGTCCAGCGCGCGTTCGCTCTGGTCCACCGCAACCTGCAGCGCGGCCCCGCGCTGCTGCTCGGCGGCGTAGCCATCGATCGCATCGTCTACTTCGTGCCAGGCCTGCAGCACGGTGCGCTGGAACTGCAGCCCCGCCTGCTGCTGCTGCAGCCGGCTCAGCGCGAGGTTGGCCTTGAGCCGGCCGCCCTGGAAGATCGGCAGGCTGATCGACGGCCCGATGCTGAAGCGATGCGCGTTCCAGCCATCCAGATCGTCCAGCTGCTGCGCCTGGTAGCCGATGTCGCCGTTGAGGGTGATCCGTGGCAGGAAGCTGGCCTTGGCCACGCCGATCGAGGCGGTGGCCGCATGCAAGGCCGCTTCGGCGCGCCGGATGTCCGGGCGGCGCTCGGCCAGCTCGCTGGGCAGTCCGGTGGCCATAGTGGGCAATGCCGGCCAGTCGCGGCGGATGTCGGCAAGGTCTGCATCCAGCGTTCTCGGGGGGTAGCCAAGCAGCATCGCCAGTGCGTTGCGCAACTGAGCATCGCGATGCCGCAACGGCACTAGGCGGGCCTCCAGCGCCGCCACCTGGGCGGCGGCACTGGCCACCTGCAGGGTGCTGGCCACGCCCTGCGTTTGACGGACGCGGGTCAATCGCGCGATGTCGCGTGCAATGCGCAGGTTGTCCTCGGTAATGGCCAACAGCTGGCGGGTCGCACGCAGCTGCAGGTAGTCACGTGCGGTTTCGGCCAGCACGGCGGTCTGCACCGCATGGGCGTCCTCATCGGCTATCTGGATGCGCGCGTCGGCTGCCTCCACCTGGCGCCGCACGCGGCCCCACAGGTCCAGCTCCCAGCTCATGCCGACACCGGCCTGGAACAGGCCGTAATCCTCCCGCCCGCCGTTGCCTGACGGATCGTTGAGGCCCATTTCGCTGTTGCGTGCGCGCACGCCGCTGGCGCTGGCACTCACCGCGGGCGCGCGGTCGGCGGCGATGACGCCGCGCGCGGCACGGCTCTGCTGCACGCGGTTGGCGGCCAGCTGGATGTCCAGGTTGGCCTGCAGCGCCTGCGCGGCCAACGCGGCCAGGGTGGGATCCTCGAAGCCGGCCCACCACTGTGCATCGCTGGCCAGGGCGTCCGCGCTGACCGCAGCGCCCTGCCAGCCGGCGGGTAGCTGCGCGGTCGGGCGCACAAAGTCGGGGCCCAGCGTGCAGGCCGTCAAGGCCGCACACAGCGCGCCCAGCGAAAGCGCGCGCCACGCTGCCTTGCCGGTCATGCGCCCTCTCCTTCCAGGCCGCGATGGCCGCTGTCCAGGTCGACGCTGGCCTCCACCGACATGCCCGCGCGCAGCTTGTTCGCCAGCGGCTGGCCTTCGTCGAGCACGATCTTGACCGGAATCCGCTGCACCACCTTGGTGAAGTTGCCGGTGGCGTTCTCCGGCGCGATCGCGGCGAAGGTCACGCCGGTGGCCGGGGCGATGCTGTCGATCCGGCCGTGCAGCGGCTGGCCGGGGAACACATCCACCTGTACATCCACACGTTGCCCGGCATGCATCCGGGTCATCTGCGTTTCCTGGAAGTTGGCGACCACGAACGCCTGCTGCAGCGGCACCACCGCGAGCACCGGCGTGCCCGGGGTGAGGTAAGCGCCCACGCGTACGGCGCGGCGGCCGACCATGCCATCGATCGGCGCACGCAGCTCGGTGTGCGACAGATCCAGTTCGGCTCGGGCCTGCGCGGCTTCAGCCCGCTGCACGGCGGCCTGCGCGGACTGCACGCTGGCGCTCAGCAGCGCGATGCGTTGGCGCGCATTGAGTACGGCAGCGGTGCCCTGCTGCAGGTGCGCACCGGCCACGGCCTGGCGCGACTGCGCCTGCTGCGCGTTCTGCACGGTGCCTGCGCCATCACTGGCCAAGGCCTGGTAACGGCGTTGATCGGCCTGGGCGAGACGGAGTTCGGCGCGACTGACATCCACACCGGCCTGGGCCTGGTCGATCACCGAGCCCTGCTGCGCCAGTGCGGCCTGCGCGCTGGCCAGTTGCGCCCGCGCATTGGCAAGATCCGCCCGGGCCGTGGCCAGCGCGACCTGGTAATCGCGGTCATCGATGCGTGCGAGCACATCGCCCGCCTTGACTCTCTGGTTGTCCTGCACGCGGACCTCGCTGACGAAGCCAGCGATCTTCGGCGCGACCACGGTGAAGTCCGCGGTGACATAGGCATTGTTGGTGGTTTGATGGCGGCCGTCGCGCAGCAGCCACCAGGCACCGCCAGCGAACAGCAGCAGGCCGGCGGCGATGACGAAGGGAACGGAGTTGCGATGCAGGGACACGGGGGAGTTCCTTGGATTCAAGCCACGGCACGTGGCGGATGGATGCGTGTGGGCAACCACGGAATCAGCGCGATCAGCGCCACCGCCACCCACGCCACGATGAGATAGAGATCGGCCGAGGTCAGCGCCACCAACTGCGCGTGCAGGCGAGCACCCAGCCCTGGCGCGGTGCTGGCGTCGAGCCAGGGCGCGTTGCCGATCCGGTCGACCAGCACGGTCGAATGCAGGTGGCCGCGCAGGGTGGTGACCGCCTCGAGTACGCCGCCGGCAAGCACCGCGGCAAACCCTTTGACCGTGTTGAACCACGCCGAGGCGAACGGGCCATCGGTCGGCGCCAGGCTGCCGGTAGCCAGCAGCAGCAACGGCAGCACCGCCATCGGCTGGGCGATGATCTGGATCACCTGCAGCCATGCGAAGTTGTCGCGGTGCCACTCGGTGGTCAGCTGCGCACCGAGGCCGCAGGCCAGTGCCAGCAGGCCCAGGCCGATCGCCTGCACCCAGCGGCTGTCCACCCGGCGCTGGTTGAGCAGGGTGGCCACCAGCGGCAATGCAATCAGCTGCGGCAGCGCGACCCACAGCAGCATCGGCGCGGTCTGCAGCGGTCGGTACCCCTGCACTTTGGCAAGGAAGCTGGAGGGAATCATGATCACCGCCAGCAGCACGAACAGCACGCCACCCAGCGTGATCAGGGCGTAGCTCAGATTGCGGTTGGCCAGCAACTGCAGCTTGAAGAACGGCAGCGGGTGCGACCATTCGTTGTAGAGGAACAACGCCAGCAGTCCGCTGCCGCCACCGAGCAGCAGGCAGATCAACGGCGAGGCGAACCACTCCAGGCGCGGGCCCTGCACCAGCCCGATCACCAGCATCACCAGCGCCGGAAACCCGAGTGCCAGGCCGACACCGTTGAACTGCGCGAACCGCTCAAGACGCAGTGGATCCTGTGGCAGCCCCCAGGCCACCATGCCCAGCGCGGCCAGGCACCACGGCACGATCTGCCAGAACGCCCATTGCCAGCCCACGAACTCCACCCACAGGGCCGCCATCGGCGTGCCCAGGCTCGGCCCGAAGGTCGCGGTCAGCGCGTAACCGGCCAGGCCGTACAACTTGATGCCCGGCGGCAGGAAACGCAGCGCCACGCTCATCAGCAGCGGCGGCAGCGCCCCACCGGCCAGGCCCTGCAGCGCACGCAGGATCAGGAACGAGGGCAGGTCCGGCGCGAACGGGCACACCACGCCCAGCACCATGAAGGCGCCGATCATCACCATCGCAAAGCGGCGCAGCGAGAAGGTCACCGCACACCACGGTGCGAACGCCATCGCACTGACCGACATCGCCGTGTACAGCGCGATGATCCAGCTGCCGTCATCGACGCTGAAGCCCATCGCGCCCCGGATGTCGGCCAGCGCTACCTTGGTGACGTTTTCGTTGATGCCCGAGATCAGCACGGCCAACAACACACCGCACAGGCCGACCACCAGGCGCAGGCCGAACGCCGTCTGCGCCGGCAGTGCAGCCGGTGCAGCAGTCGCCATCGGCAGCGGCGCGGGCACGGCAGTCATCGTGCACCGCCGGCGGGCGGATGGGGCAGTGGGAACAACAGGGACATGAGGCCACTCCACGACGGGGAGCGGCAGTCTAGGCAGGGCCGATGTTGCGAAAAATGCTGCGTCGGCCATCGCTGGCGTGCGTCACGCGCACGCCTCGCCGGTCGCCTTGCGGGTGGACCTGGCCGTTGCCGGTCAGGCCTGCGTGGGCTCCGCGTCGCACATCGCCTTGATGCTGCGGCGCAGCCAGCGATGCGCCAGGTCGCTGTCCAGGCGGGGATGCCATGCCTGCACGACAATCGCGCTACGCACCGGAATCGGCAGCTCGAACAGGCGCAGCGGAACCCCGAGGCGTTCCAGCCGGGCCAGCATCACACTGGGCATCTGCGGCAGGATCAGGTCCGAATCGGCTGCGGCGAAGATCGCCGAGTGGAAGGTCGGCATGATCTGCGCGACCCGCCGGCTCAGGCCCAGCGCCTCCAGATCCTCATCGATCGGGCCATACCAACGGCCACGACGCGATACGGCAATGTAGTCGAAGGCCACGAAGCGCTCGGCGGTGATCTCCCCGGCGAAGATCGGGTGGGCCTCGTGCGCGGCACCGAAGAACGAGGTGCTGAACAGGTTCTGCACCTTGGTATCGGCACTGAGTTTGCCGGCGGCGCTGATGTGCAGATCGATCCGGCCCTGCTCCATCGCGTCGTCATCACCATCGCCCTCGGGGACGAAGCGCAGCACCGAACACGGCGCCTGCGCCTTGAACAGTTCGCGCATCCGCCCACCGTAGGTGCCGACGAACACATCATTGGCGCGGATGCTGAAGGTGCGTTCCAGCGTCATCATGTCGACCTCGCGGCCGGCGTTGAACACCAGGTGTGCCTGCTCGATCACCCCACGCACCTGCTCGCGCAGCTGCAGCGCGCGCGGGGTCGGGGCCAGCCCGCGGCCGGCACGGACCAGCACCGGATCGCCGAGCGCCTCGCGGATGCGGCCCAGGGTGCGGCTCATCGCCGGGGCACTGAGGTTCATCCGCCGCGCCGCACCCACGACGCTGCCCTCCTCGATCAGGGCATCCAGGGCGATGAGCAGGTTCAGATCGGGCATGGTCACGGCAGTATCACCTTCAACGTGTGGCGGTGACTTTACTGCACTCCAAACCCCCTATTCGTGCGTTGCACGCACTACTCGCCTGCGGCACACGGCATGGGTCCAGTGCGGGCAGTAGGCGACCCTAGCGGCCCCTCTTCCGAGAATGCCGATGTTCACCAAGATCCTCGTTGCCCTGGATGGCGGCCCCCAGCATGCGCAGGTACTGGAGCTGGCGGCCTCATTGGCCGGCCCTGCCTCGCGCCTGCACCTGCTGTGCGTGCTGGACCCGGCCTTCGCGCTGGCCGACGACGCGCCCCGTGCCGAGCACGCCGAGTATCCGGCCGCCGACGCGCAGGTCCACCAGGCCGAACAGCTGCTTGCCACCGCGTTGGGCCGCCTGCGCGAGCGCGGCATCGATGGCCTCGGGCATCACCCGGCCGGCGAACCGGCGCAGGTGATCTGCGACCATGCCCGCCAGCACGGCTGCGACCTGATCGTCATCGGCCACCGCCACCTGTCGCGAATGGAGCGCCTGCTGGATCGCTCGGTCGGGCAATGGACGGTGGACCATGCGCCCTGCCCGGTGCTGGTGGAAGTGCGCGGCGGCGAGGCCTGAGCGGGGCACGCCGAGTGAGGTGCCAGGCCCGGGCGCGCGCTCCCGGGCCGTGCCGGGCCCCTTGCCCGGCCCGGTTCGGCGCGCGTTGCCGCCGCCCAGCGGCGGGTCCACCGGTGTGCCTCAGGCGTACAGCGCCTTGGCGTGGTGCGCGATGTGCTCGCCGATGAAGCTGCTGATGAAGTAATAGCTGTGGTCGTAACCGGGCTGCAGGCGCAGCGTCAGCGGATGACCGGCCGCCGTGCAGGCGGCCTGCAGCCATTGCGGCTGCAGCTGGTTGTCGAGGAACTCATCGCCACCGCCCTGGTCGACCAGCAATGGCAGGCGCTCGGTGGCCGTGGCCACCAGTTCGCTGGCATCCCAGGCCGCCCAGCTGGCGCGGTCCTCGCCCAGGTAGGCAGTGAACGCTTTCTGGCCCCACGGCACGCGCGTCGGCGCGACGATCGGCGAAAACGCCGACACACTCTTGTAGCGACCGGGGTTCTTCAGGGCGATCACCAGCGCACCGTGGCCCCCCATCGAGTGGCCGCTGATGCTGCGCGCGCCAGTGGTCGGGAAGTGCGCGTCGATCAGGGCCGGCAGTTCGTCCACCACGTAGTCGTACATGCGGTAGTGCGCCGCCCACGGCTGCTCGGTGGCGTTCAGATAGAAACCAGCGCCCTTGCCCAGGTCGTAGCCTTCGGCATCGGCGACGTCATCGCCGCGCGGGCTGGTGTCCGGCGCGACCAGGATCACGCCGTGCTCGGCGGCATAGCGCTGCGCGCCGGCCTTGGTGATGAAGTTCTGTTCGTTGCAGGTCAGCCCGCTCAGCCAGTACAGCACCGGCAGCTTCTGCGTGGCCGCCTTCGGCGGCAGGTAGACGGCGACATTCATCTCGCAGCCCAGCACCTGCGAGGCATGGCGGTACACGTCCTGCCAACCGCCGGACGCGGCGCGGTGTTCGATGCGTTCCATGGGGATTCTCCGTAGGGGCGGCGCGGATCGCGCGCCGCCCGTGGTAGCTCAGAAATGCACGACCGAGCGGATCGACTTGCCTTCGTGCATCAGGTCGAACGCATCGTTGATCTCGTCCAGGCCCATCGTGTGGGTCACGAACGGCGCCAGTTCGATATCGCCCTTCATGGCGTCTTCAACCATGCCCGGCAGCTGGCTGCGGCCCTTGACGCCACCGAAGGCGGTGCCCTTCCACGAGCGGCCGGTGACCAGCTGGAACGGACGGGTCGAGATTTCCTGGCCCGAGCCGGCCACACCGATCACCACCGACTGGCCCCAGCCACGGTGCGCGCATTCCAGCGCGGCGCGCATCACGTTGACGTTGCCGATGCATTCAAACGTATGGTCCACGCCCCACGTGGTCATCTCCACGATGACCTGCTGGATCGGCTTGTCATGGTCCTTCGGGTTGATGCAATCGGTCGCACCGAACTGCTTGGCCAATTCGAACTTGGAGGGGTTGGTATCGATCGCGAAGATGCGGCCGGCCTTGGCCTGGCGCGCGCCCTGGATCACCGCCAGGCCGATGCCGCCCAGCCCGAACACCGCCACCGAATCGCCTTCCTGCACCTTGGCGGTGTTGTGCACCGCGCCGATGCCGGTGGTCACGCCGCAGCCGAGCAGGCAGACGTGTTCCGGGTTGGCTTCCGGATTGATCTTGGCCAGCGAGACTTCGGCCACCACGGTGTACTCACTGAAGGTGGAGCAGCCCATGTAGTGGTAGATCGGCTCGCCGTTGTAGCTGAAGCGGGTAGTGCCATCGGGCATCACGCCCTTGCCCTGGGTGGCGCGCACGGCCACGCACAGGTTGGTCTTTCCGCTCTGGCAGAACAGGCACTCACCACACTCGGCGGTGTACAGCGGGATCACGTGGTCGCCCGGCTTGACGCTGGTGACGCCCTCGCCCACTTCGACCACGATGCCCGCGCCTTCATGGCCGAGCACCGCCGGGAACAGACCTTCCGGATCATCGCCGGACAGCGTGAACGCATCGGTGTGGCAGACACCGGTGTGGGTGATCTTGACCAGCACTTCGCCCTTCTGCGGCGGCGCGACATCGATCTCGACGATCTTCAACGGTTCGCCAGCGGCGAAGGCAACGGCGGCACGGGATTTCATGGGAAGCACTCCAAGGCAGGGAACAAAGATGGGCAGTACGCGGGCACCCGCGCACTCATTTCAGATAGGAACGGATCAGCATGCTCATCTCGCGCACGCGCTCATCGCGCTGCGCATCGGATTGGGCCGGTTGCCCGAACTCTTCGCGCAGATGCGCCTCCATCACTTCGGACATCAGCCCGTTGACGGCACCACGGATCGCGGCGATCTGCTGCAGCACCGGCCCGCACTCGGCCCCGGCTTCCAGCGCGCGGTCGAGTGCATCGCACTGGCCGCGGATCCGACGGACCCGGGCGAGAACGCGCTTTTTTTCCTGCGGGGAATGGGGCATGGGGCAAAAGGCCGGTTAACTATACTGGGGGTGAGTATACAGCATCCACGGAATCCCCTTCGCGGTGGGTTCCGCAGCAGGGCTGATCAGGGCTGATCAGGGCTGATGACCCGAGGGTCGGCGGCGGCGTACCAGATAGAGGCGACCGGCAACCAACACCGCAAACGCCACTACCGCCGTCCGAACGAGCGGATCAGGCGTGATGGTCGGCTGGGGCCAGAACGCGAGCCAGCCCGCGAGCACTGCGAAACTGACCAACGCCAGCAGCGCGAGCGCCCTTGCAAAACGCGGGAAGAATGGCAGGGCCAGCAACGGCGCCGCGACAAGCAGCAGCCCTGCCCCGCCACACGCCAGTGCTGCGCGACCCTGCGTAACATTTCCCGTCGTTGCGATCGTCAGGATCAGCACCGCGTACAGCGCAAGGACGGCACCGCCGACCATCGCCAGAATGTTCACAAATCGTCGGTTACGCATCCATTTCACCGTTGATGAGGACAGGCCGTGGATCTGCACTACTCGACGCCAGATACGTCCAGCAGATGCGAGGTGCATGCGCAGAATGCAGCATCCGCCTTTGAAGAACGAGCATCCAGGGCAGATGCCGCCCGCAGCCGCTACCCCCGCAGCAGATCAATGAACGCCCGCAGCGCAGACGACATCTGCCGCTGCCGTGGGTAATACACCGCAAAGCCGGCGAACGGCTCGCTCCAGTCCTCCAGCACGGCAACCAGCCGGCCGTCGTCGAGATACGGGCGTGCGGAATCTTCCAGCACGTAGGCCAGCCCCAACCCGTCCACCACCGCCTGCAGGATCGTGTTCTGATCACCCAACGTGAGGCGCCCGGGCACGTCGATCTCCAGAGCCTGGCCATCGCGTTCGAACTGCCACTTGTAGAGATGGCCGCTGGCGAAGCGGAACCGCACACACTCGTGCCGATGCAGATCACGGGGGTGCTGCGGTATCTCCCGCCCCGCCAGATAGGAGGGCGCACCCACGATCAGGCCGCGCAGCGCCGGCCCCAGTGGCACGGCCACCATGTCTTCCGGCACCGATTCGTGCAGGCGCACGCCAGCGTCGTAACCGCCGGCGACGATGTCCACCAGGCCATCGTCCTGGGCCAACTCCAAACGCACATCCGGGTGCGCGAGCAGGAACTTCGCCAGGCGTGGGCCGAGCTGGGTCTGGACGGCGGCGCGGGTGGCGTTGATGCGCAGCAGGCCGGCCGGTGCCGCGCGGAAGTGGTTCATCTCTTCCAATGCGTCATGCACCTGCCCCAGCGCGGGCTGCAGGCGCTCGAGCAGGCGCTGGCCGGCTTCGGTGAGGGCGACGCTGCGGGTCGTGCGATGGAACAGACCCACGCCCAGACGTTCTTCCAGCGCGCGGATCGCGTAGCTGACCGCCGAGGTGGACAGCGCCAGCTCCGCCCCGGCCTTGCGGAAGCTGCGGTGGCGGGCCACGGCGGCGAAGGCGGCGAGGTGGGTCAGGTTGTCAGTGGCCATGATTATCCCGTTTCACTTGATGAATCATGCCGATATCCTGACTTTTTGTGCACGGGATCGGGGCGTATTGTAAAGCGCCTTTCTACAAACCTGCCAAGGATTCCCCATGTCCCTCGCCCATGGTTATGCGGTGCACGACCAGACCGCGCCGCTGGTGCCGTTCTCCTTCGAACGTCGCCCGGCCGGTCCCGATGACGTCCGCATCGAGATTCTCTTTAGTGGCATCTGCCACTCCGACCTGCACCAGGCCCGCGACGATTGGGGTGGTTCCAAGTTCCCGATGGTGCCCGGCCACGAGATCATCGGCCGCGTGACCGAGGTCGGTGCCAACGTCACCCGCTTCAAGGTCGGTGACTTCGCCGGCGTCGGCTGCATGGTCGATTCCTGCCGCCACTGCGCCGCCTGCGACGAAGATCTGGAGCAGTACTGCGAGAAGGGCGCCACCTTCACCTACAACAGCACCGAGCGCGAGAGCGGCCAGCCGACCTTCGGCGGTTACTCGGACCACATCGTGGTCGAGCAGCGCTTCGTGGTGAAGGTGTCCGAGACGCTCGATCTCAAGGCCGCCGCACCGCTGCTGTGCGCAGGCATCACCACCTACTCCCCGCTGCGCCACTGGAAGGTCGGCCCCGGCCAGAAGGTCGGCGTCATCGGCCTGGGCGGCCTGGGCCACATGGGCGTGAAGTTCGCCAAGGCGATGGGCGCCACCGTGGTGATGATCACCACCACTCCGGAGAAGGGTGCCGATGCCAAGCGCCTCGGCGCCGATGAAGTACTGGTCTCGCGCGATCCGGCGCAGATGAAGGCCCACGCCGGCAGCTTCGACTTCCTGCTCAACACCATCCCGGTCAGCCACGACACCAACCCGTACATGGGCCTGCTCAAGCGCGATGCGACGATGTGCCTGGTCGGCGTGTTGACCGAGCTGGATCCGCCGCTGATGGGCGCTGCGATGATGTTCGGCCGCAAGCACATCACCGGCTCGGCGATTGGCGGCATGGCCGAAACGCAGGAGATGATGGACTTCTGTGCCGAGCACAACATCGTCAGCGATGTGGAAGTGATCGACATCAAGACCGTCAACGAGGCCTGGGAGCGCATGGCGAAGAACGACGTTCGCTACCGCTTCGTGATCGACATGGGAACGCTGGAAAAGGCCGCCTGATCTTTACGCACAGGCATGAAAAAACCCCGGCAATGCCGGGGTTTTTTGTTGATCAATGCGAACTCAGTACGCAAATTCCTTGAACACCGGATCGATGTTGCCGCCCCACTCGCCGTGGAAGAGCGCCAGCTTGCGGTCGGCCGGAGTCAACCCGGAATCGACGATTTCCTGCAGCACCTCCAGGAACTTGCTTTCGTCCTGGCCATCGGCGTTGCGCGCGGCGCGGCGCTTGAGGCCGGCCACGGCGATCTTCAGGGCTTCGCGCGACAGGTCCAGCACAGTGCCGTTGCGGAACGGCAGCTTCAGCCCATGGCGCGGCACGCCATCACGCAGGACGTTGCATTCGACCAGGCTGAAATCACGCACCAGGTCCCAGGCGGCATCCAGCGCGGCGTCGTCGTACAGCAGGCCCACCCAGAACGCGGGCAGCGCGCACAGGCGGCTCCACGGGCCGGCATCGGCGCCGCGCATTTCCAGGTACTTCTTCAACCGCACCTCGGGGAAGGCGGTGGTCATGTGGTCCGACCAGTCGCGCAGCGTGGGCAGCTGGCCCGGCAGCACCGGCAGCTTGCCGACCATGAAATCGCGGAAGCTCTGGCCGCTGGCATCGTGGTACCTGCCATCGCGGTAGGAGAAGTACATCGGCACATCAAGCAGGTAATCCACGTAACGCTCGTAGCCGAAGCCGTCCTCGAAGACGAAGTCGAGCATGCCGGTGCGATCGTTGTCGGTGTCGGTCCAGATGTGCGAGCGGTAGCTCTGGTAGCCGTTCGGCGCGCCTTCGGTGAACGGCGAATCGGCGAACAGCGCGGTGGCGATCGGCTGCAGCGCCAGCGACACCCGGAACTTCTTCACCATGTCCGCTTCGGTGGCGTAGTCCAGGTTGACCTGCACCGTGCAGGTGCGGGTCATCATGTCCAGGCCGAGCGTGCCGACCTTGGGCATGTACTCGCGCATGATCTTGTAGCGGCCCTTGGGCATCCACGGCATTTCATCGCGCGTCCACTTCGGCTGGAAGCCCATGCCGAGGAAGCCCAGCTGCAGTTCGCCGGCCACCTGCGCCACCTCGTTGAGGTGGGTGCCGGTTTCCACGCAGGTCTGGTGGATGGTTTCCAGCGCCGCGCCGGAGAGCTCCAGCTGGCCCGCCGGTTCCAGCGTCACCGAGGCGTTGTCGCGCAGCAGTGCGATGGTGCGTCCGTCTTCCTGCACCGGGTCCCAGCCGAAGCGGGTCAGGCCGTTGAGCAGCGCTTCGATGCCGCGGTCGCCATCAAAGGTGGGCGGGCGCAGATCGTCCAGGCGGAAGCCGAACTTCTCGTGCTCGGTGCCGATGCGCCACTGCGCCTGGGGCTTTTCGCCGGAGGCCAACGTGGCGACCAGTTCATTACGGTCGGTGATCGGCGTCTCGGCGACGTGGCTGGGGCTCGACAAGGGGAGGCTCGCAGAATTCTGGTCAGGGCGGGGATGTGGGGTTCGCGCCCCCGCATCGCAAGGGCGCACTATATCGTGGCGTCCCCTGCCGTCGTGTCACCGTGACGGTTTTCAGCATCCTACTGGCATGGGCTTGACGCTGCGTCGCCCCCGCCGCGGCTGCGAGTCATTCCGCCGCGGGCCGTCGCGACCCCCTAAACTGATCCAATGAGTCGATCCCGACATCCGGAAGTCCATCGCTCCGACCGCGTCGGCTGGCTGCGTGCCGCCGTGCTTGGCGCCAATGACGGCATCGTCTCGGTGGCCGGGCTGGTGGTCGGCATCGCGGCCAGTGGTGCCACGGCGTCGACCATCCTGGCCACCGGCATCGCCGGGACCGTGGCCGGTGCGATGTCGATGGCGGCTGGCGAGTATGTTTCGGTGCAGTCGCAGGCCGATACCGAGCTGGCCGACCTGGCGGTGGAAAAGCGCGAGCTGCACGAAGACCCGCACAGCGAGCTGGAAGAGCTGGCGGCCATCTACCGGCAGCGTGGGCTGAGCCCCGCGCTGGCGCACGAGGTAGCCACCCAGCTGACGGCGCACGACGCGCTGGGCGCCCACGCCCGTGATGAGCTGGGCATCACCGAAGAGCTGCGCGCGCGCCCGATGCAGGCAGCGATGGCCTCGGCCGGTGCCTTCGTCAGCGGCGCGGCGTTGCCGGTGCTGACCGCCCTGCTCGCCCCGCATGCCTACGTCGGCCAGGCAACCACCATGGTGACGCTGCTGGGGCTGTGCCTGACCGGCACGCTGGCCGCGCACGCCGGCGGTGCCCCGCGCCTGCGCGGTGCGTTGCGCGTCACGTTCTGGGGTGCCATTGCGATGGCTGCGGCGGCGCTGGTCGGACACCTGTTCAACGTGGCAGGCTGAGCCATGTCCATCCCGATCGATACCACCGCTTCGCTGCTGGCGAGACTGGCCAGCCTGGCCGACTGCCAGCGCGCCGATGGCTACGCCTGCATCACCGCACGCCGCGAGCATGGCGCCTCCTCGGTGGACATCCCGCAGCCACAGTTCGCCATCCTCCTGCAGGGACGCAAGCAGGTTCGCACCGCGCAGCAATCCCTGGAATTCGCCCCGGGCGATCTGTTCCTGATCACCCGTCGCTGCCGCATCGATGTGGTCAACATTCCCGATCCGCACAGCGGCCTGTACCTCAGTGCGATCGTGCCGCTGTGCGCCGAAGCGCTCACGGCCGCCCGGGCGCTGTGGAACGAGCCCCTGCCCGACGCCGGTGACGCGCTGGCACGGCTGCCGCTGGCCGAGCATGGCGCGACGCTGCTGCAATGGCGGCAGGCGCTGGAGCAGGGCCACTACACCGAAGCACGGTTGGCGCTGGCCGGGCTGGCCGTGGCGTTCTGCCGGCGCGGACATGGCAGCCTGCTGATTCCACCCGAGCCCAGCGTGGCTGATCGCATCCGCGATCTGATCGCGGCCCAGCCCGAGCGCGACTGGCAGTCACGCGATTTCGAAGCGCAGCTCGGGCTCAGCGGTGCGACCCTGCGGCGGCGCTTGGCCAGCGAGCAGTCCAGCGTGCGCGAGCTGATCACCGATGCGCGGCTGGCGCATGCCATGAGCCTGCTCTACACCACCCGGTTGCCGCTGAAAACGGTGGCTGCGCGCGTGGGCTACCGCTCGCTGGGGAGCTTCAACAAGCGCTTCGCCGAACGTTACGGGTTGGAACCGGCGGCGATCGGCAACAGCTGAGGCGAGCGGATCGCGCGGCATTCTGAGCGGATCGCAGCAGGCGGCACGCGCAGCATGGAGACACCGCGGCACTGCCGCTCCGTTCGGATCCTGACATGTCGTTTCCCCGCATTCGCACGCTCGCCACGGCGCTGCTGCTGGCCGTTGCCGCCGGCCCGGCACTGGCCACCACCACACACACCCCGCGCGGGCAGGTGCCCGGCGTCTACCACCAGCAGATCGGCACGTTGCAGGTCACTGCCCTGTTCGACGGCACGGTCGCACTGGGCCGACAGGAACTCGTCGGGATCGCTCCCGGCGCGGTCACCCGCCTGCTCGATCACCGCTACGTGCCCGAGGATGGCAAAGGCCTGCATACCGCGGTCAACGCCTACCTGGTGCAGCAGGGCGATCACCTGACGTTGGTCGATACCGGCACCGCGCAGTGCTTCGGCCCCGGGCTGGGCCAGGTGCTGGGCAACCTGCGCAAGGCCGGCTATGACCCGGCCGAGGTGGATGATGTCGTGCTGACCCACGCCCACCCCGACCACCTGTGTGGCCTGCTGGATGCGCAGGACACGCTGGCCTACCCGAATGCCACGGTGTGGCTGTCCGCCGCCGATGCGGCGTTCTGGCTGGATCCGGCCAGTGAAGCCACCGCGCCGCAGGGCGTCCGGTTTGCCTTCGCATTGGCACGCAAGGCGGTGGCACCGTATGAAGCGAGCGGGAAATTGAAGCGCTTTGCCCCTGGCGACACGTTGCCGACCGGGATCACCGCATTGGACAGCCACGGCCACACCGTCGGGCATGTGTCTTACCGGATCGATGGTGGCGCCGGCCAGCAGCTGCTGGTGTGGGGCGACATCGTGCATTTCCATGCCGTGCAGTTCGCCCAGCCGCAGGCCTCCTATGAAGCCGACAGCGACCGCACGGCTGCGATCGCCAGTCGGCGCCGGATGATGGCGCAGGCTGCGGATCAGGGCTGGTGGGTGGCCGGCGCGCACCTGCCGTTCCCAGGGCTGGGCCATGTCCGGCGTGAAGGAGAGGCGTTCGCCTGGGTACCGGGCGAATTCGCGCCGTTACCGGCGAAATGAGGGGACACGACCGCGCCGTACACGGGGCGTCAGGCGCATTCGGGTGGTGCCGACCGCTGGCCGGCTCCCGATACATCTGATGGAAAGAGCAGCCGGCCAGCGGCCGGCACTACCCGGCGCCGCGCGGCCCGTTGGACCGCGGCAACGCCCGGATCAGGCCGCTTCGGGCGCCGGCTTGTTCAGGCCCAGCCAGCCGCCGATGATCCCGCGGGCTTCATCCACGCCCTGGCGGGCGGGGCCGGAGAAGGTCTGCACGCTGACGGTGTCGCCGAACGAGGAATGCAGTTCCTTGCGCACCTTCTGCAGGGCGATGCCCTGCTGGCCACGGCCAAGCTTGTCGGCCTTGGTCAGCAGCGCGTGCGCGGGCAGGCCGCGCTGCACGGCATAGGCCAGCATCTGGCGATCGTAGTCCTTCAGCGGGTGACGGATGTCCATCACCACCACCAGGCCACGCAGGGCCTCGCGGGTACGGAAGTACTGGTCGATGAAGGCCTGCCAGTGCGCCTGCAGGTCCAGCGGGACCTTGGCGTAGCCGTAACCGGGCAGATCGACCAGCTTGGCCTCCGGGGTGACCTCGAAGAACACCAGCTGCTGGGTGCGGCCGGGGGTCTTGGAGACCCGGGCCAGGCTGTTCTGGCGGGTGAGGGCGTTGAGGGCACTGGATTTGCCGGCGTTGGAGCGACCGGCAAAGGCGACTTCCGCGCCCACGTCTTCCGGCAATTGCCGGGTGTTGTGGGCCGAAAGCAGGTATTGGGCGCGTTCGAGGAGCAATGACATGGGCATAGGATCGCATGTCCGGGGCTGCTCCGCGCTGTCTGCCCCCGGTTTTGCTGCACCCTGCGTTGACCGTGGCGTGAAACGGCGTTGATAATCGGGCGATCCCCGTGGTTGCGGTCCCGCAACCGCCAGGCCGGTCCACACGGAGCTTCCGCATGCGCCATGCTCGCGTTCTTGCCGTTTCCGCACTTGCTGTCTCGCTGCTCGCCGCCGTTGCCGTTGCCCAGACCTCGATCACCCCGTTGCCGGACAACGGGCCGATCAGGACCGCCTCGCTGGAGGTCGATTTCAGCAAAACCACCTGGGGCGATCCCAAGGCCGGGCAGACCAAGGCCGCGGCCTGCGCAGCCTGCCACTCGGCCGATGGCAACTCCACGGTGGAGATGTACCCGAGCATCGCCGGCCAGAGCGAGCGTTACAGCGCCCAGCAGATGGCCCTGATCGCCAATGGCCAGCGCACCTCCGGCGCGTCGGCGGCAATGGTGCCGTTCGTGCAGGACCTCACCCCGCAGGACATGCGCGACATCGGCGCCTATTTCGCCACGCAGAAGGCCACGGCCGGCATCGCCGACGATGGCGCGGTCACCGAAGGCCCGTATGCCGGCAAGAAGTTCTATGAGATAGGCCAGCAGCTGTATCGCGGGGGTGATGCCGAGCGTGGCATCCCTGCCTGCATGGCCTGCCACGGCCCCACCGGCGCCGGCAACCCGGGCCCGGCCTACCCGCATATCAGTGGCCAGCACGCGGCCTATGTCGCGCGTCGCCTGCAGGAGTACCAGGCCGGGACCACCCAGGAAACCGACAAGGCCCACTTCCAGATCATGGCCACGATCGCCAAGTCATTGACCGAGCAGGAAATCCAGGCCTTGGCCAGTTACCTGCAGGGCCTGCACAACCGGGCCGATGACGTGGCTGCGGCAACGCCGGTCGCGGGGGGCGCGCAGGCACCCTGACCACCGCCCACACCGCAGCGCATCCCCTTGGTCGGATGACAGATGCGGCCGCCTTGGCTGGCGGGGTATGTTCACTGCCACGCCGGCGACTGGGCCGGCGTCGTTTTTTCTGTATGGAGATGGATGTAGATGACGTTGATGCCCCGCCTGATGCTGTTGCTGCTGGCCCTGAGCCCGTTGAGCACCCTCGCTGCCCCCCCGGCCCCGCTGGTGGAGGGCAAGGATTACGACCGCATCGCCGACGCCGGACCGTTCGCGCCGCTGGCCGGCAAGATCGAAGTCGTGGAGATGTTCGGCTACACCTGCCCGCACTGCGCGCATTTCGAGCCGCAGTTGGAAGCCTGGGCCGCCAAGCTGCCCAAGGACGTCCGTTTCACCCCGGTGCCGGCCGCCTTCGGCGGTGTGTGGGATTCGTTTGCCCGCGCCTACTACGCCGCCGATCAGCTGGGCGTGGCCAAGCGCAGCCACCGCGCGATGTTCGATGCCCTGCATGAGAAGGGCTCGCTGCCGATGCAGAACGTCTCGCCGGACGAACTGGCCGCGTTCTACCAGGGCTTCGGCGTGGCGCCGCCGCAGTACATCGCCGCGCTCAGGAGCGATGCGGTGGATGCCAAGGTCAAGGCCGCCCGCGCCTTCGCCCTGCGCACCAAGGTGCCGGGTACGCCGACGCTGATCGTCAACGGCGTGTACCTGGTCAAAGGCGACTCGTTCGAGTCCATGCTGCGCAATGCAGATGCCCTGATCGCCCGCGCGCGCAGCGGCAAGGCGCTCTGACAGCGCTCGCTGAACCATCACGCACCGTGCACGCGGGACGCTCGTTTCCGCGTGTCATCATGCTTCCCTGGCCGACGCTCCCAGCGTCGGCCCCAACATGCTCATCCGCTGGAGATGCTTCGATGAAGACCCGTTTCGCCATTACGCTCATGGCCCTGCTGCCGATCCTGGCCGCCTGCAAGGCCCAGGACGGTACCGCCAACACCACCGCCCCGGCCGAACCGGCCGCCCCGAGCAGCACCCCGGCTACCGAAACGGCTACGCCGACCGAGCAGGCCCCGGCCGCCAGCGGTGAAACCGCCGCCGCCGAGACCGCCGCTGCCGAAGCCACCACCCCGGCGCCCGCCCCCGCCTCCTCGCGCCCGACCGGCCCGGAACCGGTCGCCGGCACCGACTACGTGGTGATCGAAAACGGCCAGCCGTTCCAGCCGGCCACCGGCAAGATCGAAGTCGCCGAGATCTTCGGTTACGTGTGCCCGGCCTGCGCCGCGTTCCAGCCGCTGATCGGACCGTGGAAGGCCGGCCTGCCGAGCGACGTCAGCTTCGTCTACGTGCCGGCCATGTTCGGCGGTACCTGGGATGACTACGGCCGTGCGTTCTATGCCGCGCAGGCCATGGGCCTGCAGGAAAAGACCCACGAAGCCATGTACGCGGCGATCCACGCCGAGCAGAGCCTGAAGGGCGAGCGCGGCCGTGATTCGGTCGAAGACATCGCCAACTTCTACGGCAAGCACGGCGCCGACCCGAAGCAGTTCGCCGCGATGATGGGCAGCTTCGCCATCAACGCCAAGACCAACTCGGCCAAGCAGTTCGCCCAGCGCAGCAAGATCAGCGGCACCCCGTCGGTGATCGTCAATGGCAAGTACCTGGTCAAGGGCAAGGGCTTCCCGGACATGCTGCGCATCGCCGATCACCTGATCGCGCGCGAACGCGCGGCCAAGGCCAACTGATCCTGCGATAGCCAACCGTCGTGACCTCCCCCCACACGCGGACCCTGCGCCTGCTGACGGCCAACATCCAGGCCGGTTCGAGCACCCGCCGTTACAGTGACTACGTGACCCGCAGCTGGTCGCACGCACTGCCGGCCGGGCGCAAGCGAACCAGCCTGGATGCCATCGCGCAGATGGCCCGCGAACACGACATCGTCGGCCTGCAGGAGGCCGACCCGGGCAGCCTGCGCTCGGGCTTCACCAACCAGACCCACTATCTGGCCGAGCGTGCCGGCTTCAATTACTGGAGCCACCAGCCCAACCGCCGCATGGGCGGGGTGGCCTCCAGCGCCAACGGCCTGCTCAGTAAGCTGGAGCCGGTCGAGGTGCAGGACCACGCCCTGCCCGGCCGGATCGGTGGGCGCGGCGTGTTGCTGGCCAAGTTCGGCGAAGGCAGCCAGGGCCTGGCGGTGGCGGTGGCGCATCTATCCCTGGGGACCAATTCGCGAATGTCGCAATTGGCCTTCATTGCCGATCTGCTGTCCGACCACCCCAACGCCGTGCTGATGGGCGATTTCAATTGCCTGGCCGAGCGGCCGGAAATGCAGGTGCTGTACCAGAAGACGACGCTGCAGCCGCCGGGCTGCGTGGTGCCGACCTTCCCCAGCTGGCGCCCGGACCGGGCGATCGACCACATCCTGCTCAGCGATGGCCTGCAGCAACGCAGCGCCGAAGCCGTGCCGGCCGCGTTCTCCGATCACCTCGCACTGGCGATGTCGATCGATGTGCCGACCAGCGCGCTGCGCTGACCCCCTGGTCACCCGCCGCCCTTGCGCGGCGGGCATCGTGAGCGTGTAAACAGGCTGTCCACAGCGCCTGTGCGATAAATCCCGCCGTCTGCCGCTCCGGCACCGGGAGTATCCCCCACCCCATGAGTACCGTGGAGCCGCCTCTGTCCGAGGTGCGCACGCTTCGACCCGTGTTCCTGCTTGCCGCCACGATCGTGGCGGCATTCGCCATTCTGGTCACCGTGTTTCCGATCGATGCCGGCGTGATGCTGCTCGATGCCCAGACCTGGGCCTCGCGCAATGTCGGCTGGTATTACCTGTTGGCGATGACCGTGTACCTGGTGTTCGTGGTCGGCGTGGCGTTGTCCGGCTATGGCAGCGTCAAGCTGGGCGCGGACCATGACGAACCGGAGTTCAGCTATCTGTCCTGGGCCGGCATGCTGTTCGCCGCCGGCATCAGCATCACCCTGTTCTTCTTCTGCGTCTCCGAGCCGCTCACCCATTACCTGCTGCCGCCGCAGGGCGGCACCGGCAGTGGCGAGGCCAGCGCGCGCCAGGCGATGCAGCTGCTGTTCCTGCACTGGGGCCTGCATGGCTGGGGCGTGTTCGCGCTGGCGGCGATGGCGCTGGCCTACTTCGCCTACCGCCACAACCTGCCGCTGGCACTGCGCTCGGCGCTGTATCCGCTGATCGGCAAGCGCATCAACGGGCCGATCGGCTACACCGTGGATGCGCTGGGGATCGTGGCCACCGTGTTCGGCCTCGGCGCGGATATGGGCTTTGGCGTGCTGCATCTCAACGCGGGCCTGAACACCTTGTTCCCGGTGCCGCACGCGGCCTGGGTGCAGGTCGGGCTGATCGTGCTGATGATGGGCGCGGCGATCACCGTGGCCGTCTCCGGGGTGGAGAAAGGCGTGCGCTGGATGTCCAACATCAACATGCTGCTGGCGATCTCGCTGCTGCTGTTCATGCTGTTCGCCGGACCCACCCAGTACCTGCTCAACGCCTTCATCCAGAACATGGGCGACTACCTGGGCAACGTGGTCGGCAAGAGTTTCGATGTGTACGCCTACGGCGGGCGCCCGGACTGGCTGGGCAACTGGACGGTGTTCTACTGGGCCTGGTGGATTGGCTGGGCGCCGTTCGTGGGCCTGTTCATCGCGCGCATCTCGCGCGGGCGCACCATCCGTGAGTTCGTGCTCGGCGTGCTGCTGATCCCGCTGGGGTTCACCCTGGCTTGGCTGTCGATCTTTGGCAACAGCGCGCTGGACCAGATCCTGCACCATGACCAGGTGCAACTGGCGCAGATGGCGGTGGAGAACCCACCGACCGTGCTGTACGCGCTGCTGGAAAGCTACCCGTGGAGCCGCGCCGTCATCGCCGTCACGGTGATCGTCAGCTTCATCTTCTTCGTCACCTCGGCCGATTCCGGCACGGTGGTGCTGTCCACGCTGTCCTCGCAGGGCGGCAATCCCGAAGACGACGGCCCGCGCTGGCTGCGCGTGTTCTGGGGGGTGATGACCGGTCTGGTCACCGCCGGGCTGCTGCTGGCCGGCAGCATGGACGCGCTCAAATCCGCCGTGGTGCTGGCTTCGCTACCGTTCTCGGTGGTGCTGCTGCTGATGCTGTGGGGGCTGACCCGTGCGCTGGGCGAGGAGTCGCAGCGCAAGAAGGCCTCGCAGTACTCCCCGATCCCGTTGATCGGGCAATCGCGGCATCAGCGCGGCTGGCGCCAGCGCATCACCCAGGCGGTGCATTTCCCGGTACGCGACGAGGTGTACCGGTTCATGGATACCGATGTGAAGCCGGCGATCGAAGCGGTTGCCGCGCAGCTGCTCGAACAGGGCCTGGACGTGCAGACGAAGTTCGAGCCGGGCCACATGGAACTGCTGGTGGACCATGGCGAACAGCAGGTGTTCACCTACCAGGTGATCATGCGCGGCTACCTCACGCCTTCGTTCGCCGCGCAGCGCTTCCGCAACCAGCGTTACTACCGCGCCGAAGTGCACCTCTATGAAGGTGGACAGGACTACGAGCTGTTCGGCTACAGCCGCCAGCAGATCATCAACGACATCATCGATCAGTACGAGCGTCACCTGCAGTTCCTGCATCTCACGCGTTGACGCACTGATCTCCCGCTGCAAAGGAGTCATCGACATGCCTACCCTCCCCGACCAGCTGCTGTACATCGGCGGCCGCTACGTTCCCTCACAGGGCGGAAAGACCTTCGAGGTCATCAACCCGGCCAATGGCGAGCTGCTCGCCAACGTCCACAGCGCCAACAGCGACGATCTCGACGCTGCCGTGGAGAGCGCCCAGGCCGGCCAGAAAGTGTGGGCCGCGCTGACCACGGTGGAGCGCTCACGCGTCCTGCTGCGTGCGGTGGCACTGCTGCGCGAGCGCAACGACGCGCTGGCCGAGCTGGAATCGCGCAACACTGGCAAGGCCCTGAGCGAGACGCTCAGCGTGGACGTGGTCACCGGCGCGGACGTGCTGGAGTACTACGCCGGCGTCATGCACGGGCTGGAAGGCAGCCAGGTGCCGCTGCGCGAGAGCAGCTTCTTCTACACCCGGCAGGAGCCGCTGGGCGTGGTCGGCGCGATCGGCGCCTGGAACTATCCGATCCAGATCGCACTGTGGAAGGCCGCCCCCGCGCTGGCCGCCGGCAACGCCATGATCTTCAAGCCCAGCGAAGTCACGCCGTTGACCGCGCTGAAGCTGGCAGAGATCTTCACCGAGGCCGGCCTGCCCGACGGCGTGTTCAACGTGTTGCCGGGCGATGGCGCCGGCGTCGGCTCGGCGCTGACCGAGCATCCCCTGATCGAGAAGATCTCCTTCACCGGCGGCACCGCCACCGGCCGCAAGGTCATGGCCAGTGCCTCCAGCTCCACGCTCAAGGACGTCACCATGGAGCTGGGAGGCAAGTCGCCGCTGATCATCTGCGCCGACGCCGATCTGGACCTGGCCGCCGACGTGGCGATGATGGCCAACTTCTACAGCTCCGGTCAGGTGTGCACCAACGGCACCCGCGTGTTCGTGCCACGCAGCACCCTGGCCGCGTTCGAAGCCAAACTGATGGAACGGGTCAAGCGCATCCGCATCGGCGACCCGCTGGCCAAGGACACCAACTTCGGCCCGCTGGTCAGCGCCGCGCACATGCAGCGCGTGCTTGAGCACATCGCCAGCGGCAAGGCCGAGGGGGCACGCCTGGTCTGCGGCGGCGAACGGCTGACCGACGGCGCGCTGGGCAAGGGCTGCTATGTGGCACCGACGATCTTCAGCGATTGCCTCGATGACATGCGCATCGTGCGCGAAGAGATTTTCGGACCGGTGATGAGCCTGTTGGCGTACGACGACGAAGACGAGGCCGTGCGCCGCGCCAACGACACCGATTACGGTCTCGCCGCCGGTGTGGTGACGCCGGACCTGGCGCGCGTGCATCGCCTGATCCATCTGCTCGAGGCCGGCATCTGCTGGGTCAACAGCTGGGGCGAATCGCCGGCGCAGATGCCGGTGGGCGGCTACAAGCAGTCCGGCGTCGGCCGCGAGAACGGGCTGGCCACGCTGCGCGCCTACACCCGCACCAAATCCATCCAGATCGAACTGGACCGCTACGCGTCGGTGTTCTGAACCGGCCTTACCAGGAGACACCGCGATGAAGCGTGAGTACGACTACATCATCATCGGCGCCGGTTCAGCCGGCAACACGCTGGCCGCTCGCCTCACCGAAGACGCCGGCGTCAGCGTGCTGCTGCTGGAAGCCGGTGGGCCGGATTACCGGATGGATTTCCGCACCCAGATGCCGGCCGCACTGGCTTATCCGCTGCAGGGCCGGCGCTACAACTGGGCCTATGAAACCGAGCCGGAACCCTACATGGACAACCGGCGCATGGAGTGCGGCCGCGGCAAGGGCCTGGGCGGGTCCTCGCTGATCAACGGCATGTGCTACATCCGCGGCAACGCGATGGACTTCGACCAGTGGGCCAGCTTCGACGGCCTGGAGGACTGGAGCTACCACGACGTGCTGCCCTACTTCCGCAAGGCGGAAACGCGCGACATCGGCGCCAACGATTATCACGGCGGCGACGGCCCGGTCAGCGTGGCCACGCCGAAGAACGGCAACAACGTGCTGTTCCACGCGATGGTCGAGGCCGGCGTGCAGGCCGGCTACCCACGTACCGATGACCTCAACGGCTACCAGCAGGAAGGCTTCGGCCCGATGGACCGCACGGTGACCCCGCGCGGGCGCCGCTCAAGTACCGCACGCGGTTACCTGGACATGGCCAAGGACCGCGAGGGGCTGGAGATCGTGGTGCATGCCACCACCGACCGCATCCTGTTCGCCGGCAAGCGCGCGGTCGGTGTGCGCTACCTGGCCGGCAACAGCGCCGAGCCGATCGACGCCACCGCCCGCCGCGAGGTGCTGCTGTGCGCCGGTGCGATCGCCTCGCCGCAGATCCTGCAGCGCTCCGGCGTGGGCGCACCGGCGTTGCTGGCCGCCCTCGGCGTACCGCTGGTGCACGACCTGCCCGGCGTGGGCGAGAACCTGCAGGATCACCTCGAGGTGTACATGCAGTACGCCTGCAAGAAGCCGGTCTCGCTGTACCCGGCTTTGCAGTGGTGGAACCAACCGGCGATCGGTGCGGAGTGGTTGTTCGCCGGCACCGGGATCGGTGCCAGCAACCAGTTCGAAGCCGGCGGCTTCATCCGTACCCGGGAGGAGTTCGACTGGCCGAACATCCAGTACCACTTCCTGCCGGTGGCGATCAATTACAACGGCACCAACGCGGTCAAGGAGCACGGTTTCCAGGCGCACGTCGGTTCGATGCGCACGCCCAGCCGCGGCCGCGTGCATGCGAAGTCGCTGGACCCGCGCGAGCACCCTTCCATCCTGTTCAACTACCAGTCCACCGACCAGGACTGGCAGGAGTTCCGCGACGCGATCCGCATCACCCGCGAGATCATCGCCCAGCCCGCGCTGGACGAATACCGTGGCCGCGAGATCAGCCCGAGCGCCGCGTGCCAGACCGATGCGGAACTCGACGCGTTCGTGCGCGCGCATGCCGAAACCGCCTACCACCCCTCCTGCTCGTGCGCGATGGGCACCGATGCGATGAGCGTGGTCGATGGCCAGGGCCGCGTACATGGCATGGAAAGCCTGCGCGTGGTGGATGCTTCGATCATGCCGCGCATCATCACCGGCAACCTCAACGCCACCACGATCATGATCGCCGAGAAGATCGCCGACCGGATCCGCGGGCGTGCCCCGCTGCCGCGCAGCACGGCGGCGTATTACGTCGCCGGGGACGCACCGGCACGGCGCTGAGGAATGGGTGATTGACCGGTGGGCGACGCCCGTTGGTCGGCGCGCGAACCCCGGCAATGCTGGCTCCGCGCGAATCCTGGTAGTGCCGGCCGCTGGCCGGCTCCGCAGCACCGTTGGATCATGAGGAGCCGGCCAGCGGCCGGCACTACCGATATCATCGCGCGCGATTACGCCGGCGCACCGGGCAACGGCACCACCGCCCGTTTCGCAGTCAACGTACTGCCCACCGACGCCACCACCGTGCAACCGATCGCCGCCCATTGCAGCGGGGTCAGGTGCTCGGCCAGCAGCCCCATCGCCAGCAGCGCGGCGACCGCCGGTTCCATGCTGATCAGGATGCCGAAGGTCTCTTTCGGCAGCCGCTTGAGCGCCATCATCTCCAGCGACATCGGGATCGCGCTGGAGACGATCGCCACTCCCAGGCCGAACAGCAGGATCCTCGGCTCCAGCAGCGCCATGCCCGCGTGCGCCACGCCGACCGGCACCACCACCAGCGCGGCCGCGCACAGCCCCAGCGAGACCGTATGCCCGGCCGGCAGATGCCCGGCGCGCTTGCCGAAGATGATGTACAGCGCCCAGCACACCGCCGCGCCCAGCGCGAACATCACCCCCACCGGGTCCAGCGGCTCGCCATGGCCCAGCGGCAGCAGCAGCAACAGACCGACCAGCGCGCAGCCGACCCACACAAAATCGACCGGCCGCCGCGACGACCACATCGCCACCGCCAGCGGCCCGCAGAATTCGATCGCCACGGCGATACCGAACGGGATCGTGCGCAGCGCCATGTAGAACAGCAGGTTCATTACCCCCAGCGTGATGCCATAGCGGAAGATCGCCCCCGCATCGGCGCGCGAGGTGGTCCAGCGCCACGGCCGGAACACCATCAGCAGCACCAGCGCCGAAAAGCCCACGCGCAACGCGCTGGTGCCCTGCGCGCCGATCAGCGGAAACAGCTGTTTGGCATACGAGGTGCCCACGGCCAGCGAGGTGACCGAGCCGAGCACGGCCAGGGCGGGGAAGAAGCTGGAGAGGCGGGAGGTCGACATCCGCACAGGATATTGCGCAACGACCGAAGGAGATGCTCAATTGCAGGGGCCTTCCTGCATGTTTCACTCGCCATGTCCGCCACGCCTTACCTCCCCGACAGCTTCGACCGCGCGATCCTGGCGATCCTGCAGCGCGACAACGCCACCCCGCAGCGCGAGATCGCCGAGGCGGTCAGCCTGTCCGCCCCGGCCGTGCAACGGCGGATCAAGCGTCTGGAAGACACGGGCGTGATCCGCGCCAATGTCGCCGTGCTGGACCAGGCACGCCTGGGACGGCCACTGACGATCATGGTCGAGGTCCGGGTCGCCAGCGAGCAGCCGCACCGGGTCGCGCCGTTCCGCCGGCGCGTGCAGGAAGACCCGGCCGTGCAGCAGTGCTACGCGATTACCGGCGACGCCGATTTCCTGTTGATCCTCACCGCCGCCTCGATGGAGGAATACGAGGCGATCAGCGAGCGGCTGTTCGGCAACGACGACAACATCGAGCGCTTCCGCACCGCGGTGGCACTGAGCACCCTCAAGCGTGGGCTGGACGTGCCCCTCGCGGAGTAATCCGCGTCAGCGCGTGGCCGACAACGCCGCGTCGAACAGCGCTTTCGCTTCCGTGATCGCAGCGCCGTGCGTGGCCTGCTGGTCTGCCGCCACCTGGCACAGTGCACCGATGCGCTTGCGGCCCAGCGCGGTACAGCTGGACAGGAAGTCGTAGTGGCCGACGGCCGGCAGGGTGGTCAACGTCGCCTTGGGCAGGGCCGCCGCCGCGATGTCGCTGTTGGTGGCCGGCGAGGCCACCGTGTCGGCCGCACCAACGATGATCGATACCGGCTGCGCTACCTTCTCCAGCGCCTCCGGCGCGAAGGCCTGGATCATGGCCGGCGCGATCAGGAAGACGGCGCCCACCCCTTCAATGGCGCGGTCGTCACCGGCCTGGGCGACCCACGGTGCCAGTGCCGGCGTCTGCGCGGCGGTCATGCGCTGCGCCAAGGTCAGTGTCGGGTTCTCCGCCTGCGGGACGCAGACTCCATCCGCAGGATGCGCGCGGCAGAACGCCAGCAGGCGCTGCAGTTGCGGGTCGGCCCCGGCCGCGACCAGGGCGGTGAACCCGCCGGCCGAGTAGCCCGCCACGCCCAGCCGCGTGGCATCCATCGCCTTGGCCAGCACGGGATCGGCCTGCACCGCGGCCAGCGCCGCCGCCAGATCGTCCGCGCGGTTCCACATCAGGATGCTGCCGGCCTCGGTCATCGGGTCCACGCCGTTGTTGCCCGGGTGATCCACCGCGATGACCACGTAGCCGGCCCGCGCCATGGCGATGCCGAACCAGCCCATCATCCGCGCACTGCCGCCATTGCCATGCGAGAGCAGCAGCACCGGCCAGTGTCCCTCCGCGATGGCCGCATCGGCGGCGGCGGTGCCGACCTCGAACAGCGGCGCACCGGGTGGCCCGATCGTCAGCGCAGCTTCCCGTGCGCCGGCCTGGGCCGGATACCACACGGTGTACCGCACGCTGTCGCGGTGCCCGGCATCGCGCACGGCGGCGCTGGGTGTGTGCGCAACGCCGTGCCGCTCGCCAACGGGCGGCACCGCCCCAACGGCAAACATCGGCAGGCACAGCGCGAGCAGCGCAGCACAACAACGGGCGGTCATTCGCATGGGTCAGTCTCCTTGAGGTGCAGCATGTCGGTCAGCGGCAGCCAGATCTCCACCCCACCGTGGCCGCTGCGGTCATCGAAGCGCGCATCGTAGCGCTCCAGGTCCGGCGCATCGGCCAGGGTCAGGCCGGAGGCCGGCAGATAGTCGTTCAACAACCAGAGCCAGGTGGAGCGGATCGCCGAGATGTGCCCGGCATGCCACGCCACCAGGTACTCGCGCGGCGGGATTGTGATCGCCTGCCAGCCTGGGGGCACGGGCGCGGAGGCACTGATCTCCACGCCGGCGATGTAATCAAAGCCTCCCTCGGCATCACTGTTGCCGCACACGCCATAGGCGATCTCCGCGCCGAGGCCATGCGCCTCCTCCAGGCGCTGCCATTGCGAGGGAATCGAGGCGACGCTCGCAGACGTGTGGCGCGCACCGATCCCGGCCACGCGCAGGCCGCCGCGGTGCTCGCGTCGGGGTTCGATCGTGCAGGGCGCCGAGGTGTCGATGAGTTTCAGCGCCTCGACCAGCACCACCCCCGCCAGCCCCCGCTCGCGCACCTGCTCGGGCGATCGCCCGAACTGCTCGGTGAACGCGCGGGTGAATGCGGCGTGCGAGGCGTAGCCGGCGGACAGTGCGACACCGAGAATGTCACCGGCGCCGCCCGCCAGTTGGCGCGCGGCCTCGGTCAGCCGGCGGCCGCGCAGATAACGCACCACCGAGGTACCGGTGCTGAGCTGGAACAGCCGCGAGAGATGGAACGGCGAGAGCCCCACCACGCCGGCGATATCGGCCAGCGACGGATTCCCGGCGAAGTGGCTTTCGATGTACCAGAGCGCCCTGCGTGCCGCACCCATACCGCCAGATCCATGCCGAAGAACGGGTGCGCAGCGTAACCCAGCCTGCAGCACGTCATTTGATCGTTCTTGCTGTCCGCTGCAACACGCCGCGCCTGTTGTCTCAGCCCCTCACCGCCGCTTCGATGGCCGCCACGTCGATCCTGCGCATGGTCATCATCGCCTCGAACGCGCGCCGGGCCACCGCGGGATCGGTACTGGTCACCGCCTCGGTCAGCACCCGCGGGGTGATCTGCCAGGACAGGCCCCACTTATCGCGGCACCAGCCGCAGGCGCTTTCCTCGCCTCCATTGCCGACGATCGCATTCCACAGCCGGTCCGTTTCGGCCTGGTCTTCGGTGGCGATCTGGAAGGAAAACGCTTCGCTGTGCTTGAACGCGGGGCCGCCATTGAGCCCGATGCAGTCAATGCCGGCCACGGTGAAGTCCACCGTCAGCACATCGCCCTGCTTGCCGGAGGGGAAGTCACCAGGGGCATGGTGGACGGCGCGTACCGCACTGTCCGGGAAGGTGGCGGCATAGAAGGTTGCCGCGTCCAGTGCGGTGCCATTGAACCAGAGGCAGACCGTGTTTTTGCTGGCCATGAGCGTCTCCTGCAAGGGATGGATAGCGCCTGCTCACGGTAGGCGCGGAGGTGTCAAGCCTGCGCGCGGGCATCGCGAGGGTGGCCGGCGCGCCGCCGTGCGGCCACGCGCCGTCAGGTCCCGAAGCTGAATACGCAGTTGCCTTGCGCGGCGTGGGGTACGGCCCGGACGCCTCGCAGGATGCGGTTGATGATGCGAATCATTGCCATTACCATAGTGTGATCCGGGTCGCGCAAGGGATGCGCACCCGTGAACAGTTATCGAGCCCGCGCCGGGTCACCGCCCCCGCCAGCCGCTTCCTGCCCCCACCCCCGCTCCGCCGCAGGCCACCCAGGACGCCGGCCATGCCCGTTGCCGCCCTTCTGGAAACGCCGATGACCCGCTCCGCCCACGTGCTGTCCCGCCCGTCGATGCTCCGTCGCCCGCTGCCGCAGGCATTGATGCTGGCGTTGTGCACCCTCGCCGCCGCCCCCGCATTCGCGCAGGACGCCGCCCCCGACGCCACCACCCTGGACAAGATCGTGGTCAAGGGCGAGCGCGCCGAAGGCTATTCGGTCCGCAAGACCTCGGCCGGTACCCGCTTCGATCTGGCCCCGCGCGAGATCCCGCAGTCGGTGAGCATCATCAGCCACCAGCGCATCGAGGATCAGAACCTGGATGACATCATCGACGTGCTGGGCAACACCACCGGCATCAGCAGCACCCAGTCCGATACCGAACGCACCGAGTTCTACGCGCGCGGGTTCTACATCGACAGCTACCAGTTCGACGGCCTGCCGACCCAGATGGTGCAGAACTGGAGCTACGGCGATTCCGGCCTGGACCTGGCCCTGTATGACCGCGTGGAAGTGGTGCGTGGCGCCACCGGCCTGCTCAGCGGCGCCGGCAACCCGTCCGCCTCGGTGAACCTGATCCGCAAGCATGCCGACAGTGCCGAACTGACCGGCAGCGTGTCGGTGAACGTGGGCAGCTGGGGCCGCACCCGCAGCACGGTGGATGTGACCACCCCGCTGAACGCCAGCGGCTCGGTGCGCGCGCGCGTGATCGGCAGCTACCTGGACACCGAATCACAGATGGACCGCTACGACCAGCACAAGACGCTGGGCTATGCGGTGATCGACGCCGACCTGACCCCGGACACGCAGCTGAGCGTGGGCTACGACTACCAGCAGAAGCGCGCCAACGGCGCGACCTGGGGTGGTTTCCCGATGCTGTTCTCCGATGGCAGCCCGACCCCGTTCGACGAATCGTTCAGCGCCAACCCGCGCTGGACCTACTGGGATACCACCAGCAAGCGCCTGTTCGCCACGCTGGAGCATGCGTTCGCCAACGACTGGAAGGTCAAGCTCGGCGCAACGCACGACACGACCAAGGCCGACGACAAGCTGTTCTACCCGGCCTACAACGACTGGACCAGCGGTGCATCGCTGCTGGACAAGACCACCGGTGCCGGCGTTACGCCCTCGGCAGGGTTCTACAATACCGAGCGCAAGGTCAATGCGGTGGACGGCTTCGTGGAAGGTCCGTTCCAGCTGTTCGGTCGGCAGCACCAGTTCATGGCCGGCCTGAGCTACAACAAGCGCGAGTTCGCCAACTACGGCGACTACCAGATGGGCTGGGCGCCGCTGGACAACTATCTGGCCGGTGTGGCCGATTTCCCCGAACCGAACTGGGTCGGCACCCTGCCGCTGCAGAGCGAAGGCACCATCACCCAGAAGGCTGGCTACGTCGCCACCCGCCTGTCGCTGGCCGATCCGCTGAAGCTGATCCTCGGCGCGCGCTACACCGACTGGAAGAGTGAAGGCGAAGGCGCCGACCGTTCGCACAAGGTCACCACGCCGTATGCCGGCCTGGTGTTCGACCTCAACGACACCTACTCCACCTACGCCAGCTACACGGAGATCTTCCAGCCGCAGACGGCGCGCGACCGCAGCGGCAGCTACCTCGATCCGGTGGACGGCAAGAGCTACGAAATCGGCGTCAAGGGCGCATGGTTCGACAACCGCCTGAACGCCTCCGTCGCTGCGTTCCGCATCGAGCAGGACAACGTGGCACAGGTCACCAGCGAGCTGATCCCCAGCCGCCCGGGTGAGTTCGCCTACATCGCCGCACGCGGCACGGTGAGCCGTGGGTTCGAGTTTGAGCTCAACGGCGAACTGGCGCCGGGCTGGAACGCGACCTTCGGTGCCTCGCGCTACGTGGCCAAGGACATCAACGATGCGGACATCAACACCAACCTGCCGCAGACCACCATCAAGCTGTTCACCAGCTACACCCCGCAGTCGCTGAGCGCGCTCACGGTCGGTGGCGGTGCCAACTGGCAGAACGGCATCTACTATCCGGTGCCGGCCTATGGCCGTATCGAGCAGGGTGGCTATGCGCTGGTCAGCGCGTTCGTGCGCTACCGCATCTCGCCGGAGTTCAGCGTGCAGGCCAACCTCAACAACCTGCTGGACAAGACGTACTTCTCGCAGATCAACGGCTACGGCGCGTACGGTGACGGCCGCAATGGCTCGATCACCTTCAACTGGTCGTTCTGACCGGTCTTTGATCGTATCGCTTCAACAACGGAGAGCCGGGCATTGCCCGGCTCTCTGCGTTCTGCACGCCGCGCATTGGACGCGCGGCGGCGCATCGCCGGGCCCCGGTAGTGCCGCGCGCGCAGCGCCATCATCACGGCCTGGCGCGCAGCAGCGCCAGTCCAAATCCGATGAAGATCGTGCCGACCACGCGGTCGAACACCCTGCGCAGCCCCGGCTTGGCCAGATGACCGGCCAGCCCGCGGCCACCGGCGGCATACACCGTGTACCAGAACATCTCCATCACCGCGAAGGTCGCCACCAGGATCACGAACTGCGGCAGCTGCGGCTGGGTCAGATCGACGAACTGCGGCAGGAACGCCGAGGCGAACAGCAGCAGCTTGGGGTTGCTGATCCCGATGATGAAGCCGTCGCGGAACAATACGGTACGCGAGCTCGGGACCAGCGCTGTAGTACTGCCGACGTCGATCGGCGCATCGCCACCGCGCCATGCCTTGATCCCCAGGTACACCAGATACGCCACACCGGCGTAGCGCAGCACATCGAACACCATCGGCGACGCCTTGAGCACCGCACCCAGCCCGGCGGCGGAGATCGCCAGGGCCAGCACCAGCGCGGTGAGGCAGCCGGCCATCGCCGCGATGCTGCGCCGGAAGCCGACGCGCACGCTGCGGGTCATCACGTGCAGCATGTTCGGGCCGGGCGTGCCGCACAGGACGAACACGGTGACGGCGAAGATCCACCAGGTATGCAGGTTCATGGCAATGCAGTTCAGGAGAGGTCGTGCCGGCCGCTGGCCGGCTCCCCATGATGCCTGACGCAGACAGCACCGGCATGCCAGGCACGCGCGACGGCCGGTGTGCGCAACGCATCTGTCCGTCCCCGCACGCAGCGGGGCCTGACCGGCGCGGCTGCAGGCCGCCACCGGGGCGCCTCACAGCGCCCCGGTGTGTCACCTCCTCATCAGCCTGCGATCAGAACCGCAGGTCCGCGCGCAGGTACCAGTAGCGCCCGCGCGGGATGTCGTAGGTCGAGGCGTCATACCCGTTGAGCGAGCACGACAGGCAGATCGGCGGATCCTTGTCGAACACGTTGTTCAGGCCGGCGCTGAGCTGCAGCCCCTTCATCCAGTCGAACCGGTAGCCCACCTGCATGTCGTGGAAGGTGGTCGCGGCCAGCTCGTTGGTGCCCTCGGCCTGGTTGCCGCAGATCGGGAAGGCGGCCACGTCGCCGCACTCTTCGGTGAGCTTGGAGATGTGGCGCACCGTCCAGGAGGCATTCCAGTTGGACAGGTTCCAGCTGAGCGTGGCATTGCTGGTCCACTCCGGAATCGAGCTGTCGGCCACCTCCACGCCGGGCCCCTGCGGCTGCTTCTGGCCCGCTGCACCAAGGGCCTCATAGCGGCCGACGAAGGTGTTCTGCCAACCCAGCTTGAACTGGCCGATCTCCGTCTGCGGCAGGGTCCAGAACAGGTCCACGTCCCAGCCATCGGTCTTGATCGACCCCAGGTTGGTCAGCCGGTTGTTGAAGCCGCTGACCGCACCGGTGCCGGCACGGGTGATGCCGTCGCAATACAGCGGGTCCAGCGTATCCACGCACAGGTCGAGCTGGGTCTGCGCGTTGATGGCCTGGATCGCACCTTCGATGTGGTGGCGGTAGAACGTCACCTCCACGTCGAATCGCTCCGACCAGGACGCATTGCTGCCGAACCACGGGCTCCACACGAAGCCGGCGCTGAAGCTGCGCGAGCGCTCCGGATCCAGCTCCGCGTTGCCGCCGGTGGTGACCGAGATCTGCGAGTTGGCCTGCTGGAAACCGTCCGGCACGCCCAGCGCGGCGCAGTTGGCGGCACTGCCGCGCGGCGGCGTACCGCCGAGCCCGACCGAGCAGGGATCGAACAGCTGCAGGTCGGCGCGCGCGGCCGAGCCGTACAGCTCGCCGATGGAGGGTGCGCGGAAGCCTTCGGCGTAGCTGGTGCGCAGCACGAAGTCATTGGTCACCTGCCAGCGCAGGCCGTACTTGGGGGTGAACTCGCCGCCAAAGGTGGAGTAGTCCGAGTAGCGACCGGCCAGGCTCAGGTCGAGCTTCTCGCCGAGCGCGCTCTTGGCGAAGATCGGCACGCTCAGCTCCAGGTAGGCCTCGTTGACATCGTAGGAACCGGAGGTGGGCAACGACGGCACGCCGTTGTAGTGGCCGATAACGGTCAGCGGATCCGGATCGTAGCGGCCCTCGTACTTGCGGTATTCATAGCCGGTGGCGAAGGAGACCGGGCCGGCCGGCAGGGTGAACAGTTCGCTGCTCAGGTTGGCGGTGAACAGGCTCAACTCGTTCTGGCTGCGGTCGCGCACCACCGGCTGGATCCAGCGCAGCATCTCCGGGGTGATCGAGCCGACGCCACCGAAGATGTTCAACGGTACGCAGCCGGGCGTGGCCGCACACAACGCGGGATCACCCAGCGCCATGTTGACCTTGTAGATGTCGTAGCTGCCGTAGTTGGTCTGCTCGGCCTTGTTCTTGCTGTACATGCCGTTGAGGTCCCAGAACCAGCTGCGGTCGGCGGCCTGGAACTGGCCGACCAGGCCGGTGGCGAAGTACTGGGTATTGACCTCCTGCTCGAACACGCGCGCGCCGCCTTCGACCGGGCGACGGCCGATCAGGCTCATGTTGCCCGAGGCGACCAGATCGAAGCCGAACGGGTTGTAGGGATTGAGCCCGGAGACGACGATGTTGTCCGCCAGCGGATTACCGGTGGCGCCATCGGGCCCGAAGAACAGCGGCTCCGGTGCGGCCTGGTTGGTGGACTCGCGACGGTTGCCCAGTGCCTTGATGTACCACTGGATGTCATCGGTGAGGTCGAAGCGGAACTGGCCGAAGATGCCCTTCCGCTCGGACGGCGTGAGCACCATGTTGTACTCGGCGAAGTTGAACCGGTCGGCCGAGGTGAAGCAGTGGTAGTCATCGCTGCGGGTGCAGCCGGCGCTGCCGTCGTAACGCGGGCTGCTTACGCCGGTATTGGGCACGATGTCCTGCTTCGCACCGGTGTTGGGGTCGACGAAAGAGAAGCGTCCCTGCGGAATGCCACCGCTGCCGAAGGCCAGCCCGGTGCCGGGAATCGGGAAGCGCGACTGCTCGCGATCGCGCGCATACACCGGGTCCTGCTTGGTCCAGCTCGCCCCCAGGAACAGGGTGTAGCGGTCACCGCTGGTGCCCCAGGCCAGGTCCACGCCCTTCTGGGTGCCATCGCCCTTGGTGTACTCGCCGTAATTCATCGTCACCTGCGCGCCGTCGAATTCTCGGCGGGTGATGATGTTGACCACACCGGCGATGGCGTCGGAGCCGTACAGCGACGACGCGCCGTCTTCGAGTACTTCGATGCGCTCGACGATGGCCAGCGGGATGGTGTTCAAGTCTGTCGCCGCGCCCACGCCGGAGGCGGACGATTCGTTGACCCAGCGGATGCCATCGACCAGCACCAGCACCCGCTTGGCACCCAGGTGACGCAGATCGACCTGGGCCGAGCCCGCACCCACACCGCTGCCATCGGGGGGGAAGCCGAAGTTGCCTGACGAGTTGAATTTCGCATTGAGCGCCGAACCGGAGCCGGTCAGCTGCTGCAGCACCTCGCCGATGGAGGTCAGGCCGGTGCGTTCGATCTCGGTACGGGTCAGGGTCTGGATCGGCACCTGCCCTTCCACTTCGGCCCGCTTGATGCGGCTGCCGGTCACTTCCACCCGGTCCAGATCGGTCTTACTGCGTGGCGCGTCCTGCGCGCTGGCCAGGGCGGGTGCAGCCAGCAGCAGGCACAGCGATACGGCAACCGCCAATGGGCGGTGATGCAGGTTGTTCATTCGCTCTCTCTCCAAAGGAATGGTGGGCGGGGCTGCCGCGTCCCCCTGCATGGCGGCAGTGTCTCCTTTGTAAACAACCTGTAAATGTGAAGGAGTGACGCGCGCCTCGCTTTCACACCGAATCGACAAAGCCGACTACGAAGCGGATGCCTCCCATGAGGCCCACGCTGCGCTCCACATCGAGGAACGCGCTTGTTTTTCCAAGGCGTTGGGCGCCGGCAAGGCGTCATCACACTGCGGGTGGAGGTAGGCGATCTGCGCCACGCCGGCGTCGGTCGCGGCCGCTGGAATTCTGGCCATGACGACACGATGCGCGTCGGGATCGGCCGCCATGCGCAGCATCGGCATGGATTCGTTCATCCTCGAGTCGGATTGCCATCACCGTGTTTCACCCGCCCCCGTTATGCTTTCCGGCATGACTCGACTTCCCCTGTATTTCTTCAGCGCGACCGTCCTGCTGGCCTGCTCCGGGGTCAGCCCGGTGGCCGATGCCCAGAACCTGGACGCACAGCGCGCGCAGCTCAAAGCCGTCATCGACAACGCCGAGCGCGGCCAGTTCGACCCGGCCCAGGCGGCCGCATTGAGTCGGCACCCGCTGTATGGCTGGGTCGAATTCGCCAACCTGCGGCGCAACATCGACACCGTCAGCAATACGCAGGCCCAGGACTTCCTGAAGCGCTACAACGGCCAGGCCGTGGCCACCAGCTTCCGCAATGTGTGGCTGCCCGCGGTGGCGCGACGCCAGGATTGGCCGACGCTGCTGGCCAACTGGACCGACACCTCCAACGTCGGCCTGCGCTGCGCGCAGCTCAACGCACGCCAGGCCACCGGCAAGGCCGACGCGCAGTGGGTCACCGAAGCACAGGCGATCTGGCGCAGCACCGGCAAGTCGTTGCCTGATGCCTGCGACCCGGTGTTCGCGGTCCTGGATGCCAAGGGCGGCATGAACGCCGAACTGCGCTGGGCACGCATCGACGCCGCCGCCGACGAGCAGCAGCCGGCGGTGATGCGCAGCGCCGCGCGCGGGTTGCCGGCCGCCGACCTCGCGCTGGCCAACACCTATGCCGCCTTCGTCGACAAACCCAACGCCAGCGCCTTGAACTGGCCGCGCAACGAGCGCAGCCGCCGCATCGCCACTGACGGCCTGGCCAAGCTGGCCAAGGCCGACCCGGGTGCGACCGAGCAGCAGCTGCCGCAGTACGCCGACGCCCTGCAGCTGAGCGCCGCCCAGCGCGCGCAGGTGCTGTATCAGATCGCGCTGTGGACGGTGGCTTCCTACGGTCCCGAATCCGCCCGCCGCCTCAATGCAGTGCCCGAGTCCGCCTACGACGAACGCCTGCACGAGTGGCGCGCGCGTGAGGCGCTGTCGCGCGGCGACTGGCCGGCGGCGCTGACCGCCATCCGCAAGATGGGCCCCACCCAGCGGGCCGACTCGCGCTGGCGTTATTTCGAAGCGCGCATGCTGGACAAGACCGGCAAGCGCAGCGAGGCGCAGGCCGCCTTCCGTGAGGCAGCCCGCGCGGCCACCTTCCATGGCTTCCTGGCGGCCGACCAGCTCGGCCAGAACTACACGCTGTGCCCGTGGGAACCCAATGACAGTGCCCAGGCGCAGGCGGCAGTCGCCCGTGACCCGGCGATCGTGCGGGCCATGGAACTGTTCAAGATCGAGCGTGCCGGCTGGGCCGTGGCCGAGTGGAACGACGCGCTGAGCCGCTACGACAACACGCAGCGTCGCCTGGCCGTGGAAGTGGCGCGCGACAACGGCTGGTTCGACCGTGCGGTGTTCTCGCTCGGCAAGACCCCGGACGAGCAGCGCCTGTATTCGCTGCGCTTCCCGCTGCACCACGATGACAGCATCCGCCGCGAATCGGCGCGCAACGCAATCGACCCGGCCTGGGTGGCCGCGGAGATCCGCGCCGAAAGCATCTTCAACCCGAAGGCGCGCTCGCCCGCCAACGCAATGGGCCTGATGCAGGTGCTGCCGGCGACCGGCGCGGCCGTGGCCAAGTCGATCGGCCTGACCAACTACGGTGGTGCCGCCAGCCTCTACGATCCGGACACCAACATCGCCATCGGCACCGCCTACCTGCGCCAGCTGATGAACAAGTACGAGGGCCTGCCCTACGTCACCATCGCCGCCTACAACGCCGGCCCGACCCCGACCGCCCGCTGGCAGTCGCAGCGCCCAGGGTTCGATCCGGACATCTGGATCGAGACCATCAGCTACAAGGAGACCCGGGAGTATGTCGCGCGCATCCTGGCCTTCAGCGTGATCTACGACTGGCGCTTGAACGGCGATGCGCTGCCGGTGACCGACCGCATGAACGGCCGCCTGCAGGTCAAGCGCAAGACCTTCGCCTGCGCGGCCAATGCCGACAAGGGTGGCGACTGACCGGCACCGGTAAGCCAACCGGTTGGCGTGGCCTTGGTCCACTGCGGCATCATGGGCACATGAAAATCTATCTGGTTGGCGGCGCCGTGCGCGACCGCCTCTTGCAGCGTTCCCCCGGCGACCGCGACTGGGTTGTCGTCGGGGCCACCCAGGCGCAGATGGAAGCGCAGGGCTACAAGGCCGTGGGCCGTGATTTCCCGGTGTTCCTGCATCCGGACAGCGGTGAGGAATACGCACTGGCCCGGACCGAGCGCAAATCCGGACGCGGCTACCGCGGTTTCGTGGTCGATGCGGACCCGTCGGTGACGCTGGAAGAAGACCTGCAGCGCCGCGATTTCACCATCAACGCCATCGCCTGCGATGAGGCCACCGGCACGTTGGTGGATCCCTATGGCGGCGTGCGCGATATCGAGCAACGCGTGCTGCGCCACGTCGGCCCGGCCTTCATCGAAGATCCGCTGCGCGTGCTGCGTGCGGCCCGCTTCATGGCGCGCTTCGCCCCGCTCGGCTTCACCGTGGCCGAGGAGACGATGGCCCTGATGCAGCAGATCGCCGCCAGCGGTGAGCTTGAGGCACTGGTGCCCGAACGTGTCTGGCAGGAGCTGCGACGCGCCCTCGCCTCCGCGCGGCCGTCCGCCTTCCTGCGCACGCTGCATGATGCCCATGCACTGGGCCCGATCCTGCCCGAGCTGGAAGCACTGTATGGGGTGCCGCAGCGCGCGGAGTTCCACCCCGAAGTGGATACCGGCGTGCACCAGGAAATGGTCAGCGACATGGCCGCGCAGCTGGCACCGGGCGATGACCTGATCGGCTTCGCCGCGCTGACCCACGACCTCGGCAAGGGCCTGACCCCGCCAGAGGAATGGCCGCGCCACATCATGCATGAGCAGCGCGGGGTGGCCCCGCTGCGTGCCTTGGCCGAGCGCTTGAAGGTGCCGGTCGATCACCGCCAGTTGGCCGAAGCGGTCTGCCGCGATCATCTCAACGTGCACCGCATCGACGAACTGCGCGATGCCACCGTGCTGGAACTGCTGGCCCGCTGCGACGGCTTCCGCCGCCCGGAGCGGATCGCGCAGATCGCGCTGTGCTGCGAGGCCGACAAGCGGGGCCGGCTGGGGTTTGAAGACAGCGATTATCCGCAGGGCGAAACGCTCACGCGCCTGCACCAGGCGGCGCTGGCGATCCAAGCGCGCGACCTGGACCTCACCCACCTGAAGGGACCGGCTGTGGGTGAAGCGCTGGCCAAAGCGCGTACGCGGGCGATTGCGGCGGTGCGTTGACCTATGGGATCAGCCGGCCGCGGCGACACGCCACGGCGGCTGCAGAAACCGTTCGAGCACATCAGAGAGGGTTATCTTCTCAAGGCCATATGCAACGCGGGCGCTACCGGATGGGCACCTCGAACGGCCCGGCGGGCAACCCGTTGCGGTCGTAGAGCGTAATGACCGGGCTGCCCGCCCATCCATACCGTACCCGAGTGGCCTGCCCTGCGCCATCGGCCGCAAGCACCACATCATTGCCGTCGATACGCGCCTGCGCGTAGCGACAGCTGGTCTGGGTATCCCCACAGAGTTCGAAACCGACCGGCGACAGCCCTCCGTGGGCGACCAGTCCGTTCTCGATGTCGGCAAAGGCGACACGCACGCCGTTACCGTCACGGCGTACGTGCACCGGCACCGGTCCGGACCCTGGCGCAGGATCGGCATAGGCAAGATGCAGCGCGGCACGCGCCAGGCGTTGCCCCACTGCCTGCTTGTTGGCCGGGTGCAGGTCGTCGTGCTCGCCGATATCCAGCGCCACCACCAGCGCCGCGTGCGGATCGGTCGCCACGACCCTGCGCTGCGCCTCCCGCAGTTGCGCCCAGTCACTGGCCTCTGGTTGCAGCGGCGCCGGGCCGAAGCCGGCCAGCTGCACTACCAGCAGCGGCAGCGCGCTACCGAAGCTGGCGCGCAGGCTGGCACGATAGGCGGCCAATTTCGCGGCATAGGCCCCAGCCTCGAACGTATTGGATTCCCCCTGGTACCACAGCGCGCCCCGCAGGCGATACCCGGCCAGCGGCGCCACCATGCCGTTGTGGAGGGTGCCCATGCCCCACGACGACAGCCACGGCGCGGTCGGTGGCATGCGCTGGGCTGCCGGTACTGTCTGGTAGTCCCACGGGCCGGCAAGCGGCAGGCGTGACCCGTCAGCCAACCGCCGTGCGCGCGGCTCCGCCGGCAGGCCCCCTTCGCGATACGTATTGAGCACGTTGACCACCAGCGTGTTCGCACCGGCGTGCAGCGTGCCGGCCGGCAGCACATAACGTCGCGCCAGCCCGGCGCCGAAGCTGCTGCCCACGATGCGACCGTTGATCCAGGTGGTGTCCAGTTCGTCGATCCGCCCCAACTCCAGCACGCTGGGCTGCCCGGCCTGCGCGGCGTCGAGCTGCAGCGTGGTGCGGTACCAGCCCATGCCGAGGTGGTCGGCCAAGGCCGGCGCAACCCACGCCGTCGTGGGGGACGCCCTCTGCCAGGGACCGGTATCGTCAACGTGCCATGGCTGGCGCACATCGGCACTATCGCGCTGCCAAGCCTGTTCCCACTGCGCGCCCCAGGCCACCAGTGCCGCCGCCGGGTCCTGCGCGTACTGGTCGAGCACGACCAAGGCCGGCGCCTGCCCATCGACCCGGTGCAGCGCATCGGCGCGTGTCCAGGCCTCGATGCGCGACCCGTTCCACGACGCATTGATCAGCCCCATCGGCACATCCACGTCGCGTTGAAGCGCGCGCGCAAAGTAGTAACACGTGGCCGAAAACCCCCGCACGGCGTCGGGCGTGGCGGGCTGCCACTGCGGTGCATCGGCGAAGCGCTGCGTCGGCACCGCACTGTCCTGGGCGGGAATCTGCAGCAGGCGGATGCGATCGTGGGTCGCTGCCGCCACTTCGGCGCGAGCGTCCAGCGTGCGCTCCACCGGCAGGGCCATGTTGGATTGGCCACTGCACAGCCACACGTCACCGATGAGCACGTCGTCCACGCGCTGGTGCCGCCCCTGCGAGGCCACGTTCAACACATGCGGGCCGCCGGCCGGCAACGCGGGCAGGGTCGCCTGCCAGCGGCCGCTGCGATTGGCGCGCACGCGTTGCGCATGCCCGGCCAGCTGCAGATCCACCCGTGCGCCGGGTGCCGCCGCGCCCCATACGGCAATCGGGCGGTCGCGCTGTACCACCATGTGGTCGGTGAACGGCGCGTCCAGCAGGGCCGGCGCTGCGTGGGTCGCCGCCACCGCAAAAAGCGCAATGAGCAGCACGCCGACCCGCCCGTCAGGCCGCTGAAGGCTCACGGCTGGACCGCGAACAATCCGCCGGAACCGGGCCACTGCGCCAACGCCTGCTCGCCCAGTCGTGCACGCGCGGTGGTGATGAACAGCCGTCCGTCGGGCGCGAAGCACAGGCTGCCCACGTGCGGCGCCGGTACCGCGAGCGTGCGCAGGACGGCGCCGTTGGCGGCCAACTCCACCACCGAATGGCCGCCCCACATCGCCACCCACAGGTGGCCATCGCGCGCCATCGCCATACCGTCGGGCTTGCCCGGCACGCCCAGAAAATCGGTGACCACCTTCGGCTCGCCCAACGTGCCTGCCACCACATCGGCCGGGTAGGCCAGCAGGGTGCGGGCCAAGGTGTCGATCACGAACAGGGTGGTTTCGTCAGCCGAGAACGCCATGCCGTTGGCCACGCCCAGGCCGTCGGCCACGCGCCGCGCCGGCGCATCCACGGCCCGCGCATGGAACAGTGCGCCGCGTCCAGTGAGCAGGCCTCGATGCATCGACCCGCCCCACAACCCGCCGCGGCTGTCGGTAACCAGATCATTGAGCCGGCACCCTGCGCCCACGTCCACTTCGGGGCCCGCCTGCAGCGGCCCGTCGGGTGCAAACGCGACAAAGTGCGTCTCGCCGTTGCCCACCAGCGTGCCGTCGGCCATGGCCAGCGACCAGACCGGCTCGGACAGCGGCACCCGTTCGCACTGCGTCCCGTCCCAACGCAACAGGCAGGGCGCAGTCGGATCGACCCAGCGCAGGACACCGTCGGCACCGAACACGGGCGATTCGCCCACGGTGGTGCGCGCGTCGCACAGCAGGGCGGCCCGCGCCGGTGCCGCCGCCTGCACGGCGTGCATCCAGCGGGATGCACGCTCCCCCACCGCCTCGGCGCTGCGGCCGGGCCGGTACAGGTCGGTGCCCACGCCGAAGGCGTTTACCCCGGCCTCGCGGAACTCAGGAACCTGTGCGGGAGCGACGCCGCCGACGGCGATCAAGGTGACCCCGGCCGGCAACACCGCCGACAACGCCTGCAGGCGCGGCTGCGCACCGTTGGCCGGGAACGCTTTCAGATGGCGCGCACCGGCGGCGATTGCGGCGAAAGCTTCGGAGGCCGTGGCAAACCCCGGCACCGGCACCATGCCGTGCGCGATCGACGCGGCGATCACCGCTGCATCGGTGTTGGGGGCCACGCAGAAGGCGCAGCCGGTGACGGCCAACTGCTCGACCGCTGCGGTGCTGACCACCGTGCCCGCACCGATCAGCATGCGCCCTTGGAAATGCGCCGCCAGGGTGCGGATGGTGCGCAGCGGGTCGGGTGAGTTCAGCGGCACTTCGGCCACCCGCACGCCGGCGGCGTACAGCGCCTCGACCACCGCGATCGCCTCGTCACCAGGCAGCCCGCGCAGGATCGCGATGATGCCGGTGCGCGCCAGCGCGGCGTCGAATGTATCTGCCTGTTCGTCGTTCATGCCAACGCTCCGGCTGCCTGATGCAATGCAAGGAAGCCCCGGGTAGAGGCGTCCTGCGAGGGAATGGAGCGGCTGCCGCCGCCCAGTTCGACCAATGCGCGTGCATACAGCGCGCAGACCGGGGCGGCCCCCACCAGCGGCACGGCGTGCAGGGCCTGCGGCCACTGCCGGCGCACATCTGACAGCTCGGCGCCGATCAGCAGCCCGCGCAGATAGGCCGCGCCATCACGCCGCGGCAGGTCACCGCGGATCACCTTCGCCCGCGCACCAAACAGCAACGTACCCAAGCCCATGCCGCCGTCGTGCGCGGCATGCAGGCCATCGATGAAGGCCGCCCCGTCGTGCGCCGGCCCATCGACCACCGAGGCAAGCAGGCCGGCGGCGGTGAGGCGATCGAATATTTCACCGGACATCGCGGTCATGAAGGCCACCACCGTGCCGCCCGCCAGCTGCACCCATTTGCTATGCGTGCCCGGCAGCGCGACCACGCCGGTGTCGGGCACCGCACCGGCGGCGACCAGGCCGAGCAGTTCGGTTTCCTCGCCGCGCATGATGTCCGGCGCGCCATCCTGCCGCCGACAGGCCAGGCCGGGCACGATCGCCACGGTATGCGCCCCAATCTGGACCGGGTGCAGTTGGCCAGCCAACGCGTCCAGCGTGGCCGGACATTCCACATAGCCCGCATCGCTCCAGCCGATGTTGGAGCCCACCATGCCGCTGGCGTAGATGCGCGTGGCTTGCGGCCATTGCGCCACCACATCCTCCAGTAGCGCCTGCATCTGTGCCCGCTCCAGCCCGGCAATGCCGCGCGGCTGTTCGATCGCGCCGGTCACCTGGCCGTCGTGGCCGATGCGGAACGCGCGGAAATTGGTGCTGCCCCAGTTGATGCCGATGATGTACGGCGTGGCTGCCTCACTCATTGCCGGGTCACTCCTGCGCCACCGTCCAGGGGAAACACCGCGCCGGTGATCCAGCTGCTGCGCGGCGACGCCAGGAACAGCGCCAGCTCGGCCGCATCGGCCGGCGTGCCCAGGCGCCCCAGCGGATGCCGCAGCACGTTGGCGTGGCGGGCGCCAGCCGGGTCGGCCGCACGTGCGAACGAGGCCTGCAGCATCGGCGTATCCACCGACGCCGGGGCGATGGTATTGACCCGGATGCCGTCGGCGGCAAACTCCAGCGCGGCCGTGCGCGCCAGTTCCTCCAGCGCGGCCTTGGAGGCCGCGTAGGCCGCCAGTCCGGGGGTGGCAAAGCGCGCGTTGATCGAGGACACCAGCACGATGCTGCCATCACGACCGCGCATGTCCGGCACCACCTGCCGGATCACCCGCAGCGCGCCCAGCACGTTGACCGAATAGACATCCAGCCACACCGCATCATCGTGCGCCAGGGTGCCACCGGCGGGGCAGATACCGGCGCAATGCACCAGTGCATCAAACGGGCCTACCGCAGCACGCAGCTGTCCAATGGCGGTCGTCACCGCCTCGGCCGACCGCAGGTCGGCGATCGCGCTGGCGTACCCGCCCTCGCTGGCCATCTGGTCCAGCGTGGCCACCGTCGCGCCGTCGGCGCGCAGCCGCGTCACCGCCGCCGCGCCGATACCACTGGCCGCGCCGGTCACCAGCGCCACGCGCCCGTGCATTGCCGTATCGCTCATGCCCTGCCCTTTCCTTCCAGAAGATCCATGCTCAGAACCGATAGGTCAGGCTGGCCTTGTAGGACCGGCCGAACACCACGTTGGTGCGCAGCCCTTCGGCATAGCCATCAAAGGTGCGCTGCTCGCTGTCCAGCAGGTTGTTGCCTTCCACCTTCAAGGACAGGCGGTCGCTGAAATCGTAGCTCATCGATGCCGACAGATCCTTGTAGGTGTCGTTGTAGATACCGGTGGACGCGGCCGACAGGCCGACCAGGTACTCGTCGCGCCAGTTGTAGGCCACGCGGATGCCGAACGGACCGTTCTCGTAGTAGCCGATCAGGTTGGCGTTGTTCTTGGACAGGCCCGGGAAGGTCAACGCGCTGCCGTTGATGTCGGTGATCGGAGTTTCCGAATCGATCCACGTGTAGGTGGCGACCACCCCAAAGCCGTCGAACATGCCGCTGAAGGGTACCTGCGCCAACAGCTCCACGCCTTTTACCTTGGCCTTGTCGCCGTTGATCTTTCGCAGCACCAGGTAATTGATGTTGTTGTAGGTTTCCGCGCTCTGGCGCTGCACGATGAAGGTGGAAACATCCTTGTAGAACAGCCCGGCCGAGAGCACGCCCTGGCCGCCGTAGTACCACTCCAGCGACAGGTCGTACTGGGTGGCCTTGAACGGATCCAGGTCCGGGGCGCCGCCGCTGCCGGTGCCCGGCGAGGTCTGCACGCCGTTGCTGTCGAACACCGCGTTGTTGTTGAGGGTGACGCCGTTGTTGAGGTCTTCGGTGTTGGGGAAGGCCACCACCTTGGCCGCGCCGCCGCGCAGTATCAGGCGGTCGGTGATCTGCAGCTTGGCCACCGCCGAGGGCAGCACCTCGCGATCGTCGCGCTCGAACCGCGAGGGGCTCAATGCGCCGCTGCCGCTGATCAGGTTGCCGCGCGAGGTCAGGTCGCGGCCGACGAAACGCACGCCCAGGTTGCCGCCCAGTGGCATGCCGGCCACGTCGGTGTCCCAGTTGAGCTTGGTGTAGGCCTCCAGGAAATCCTCGTCAACGCTGAAGGTGGCCGCGTAGGCCAGCGCGTTGTTGCGCGGGTCCAGGCACTGCGCGTTCTGTGAGATCTGCGGCAGCGTGGTGAAGCTTTCACAGCCCCCGAAGGTGCTGCGGAACGGCCCGAGGTAGGCACGCGGCAGACCACTGAACTCGCCCGGCAGGAAATCGTTGTTGCTGTACACGCGGATGTACGGCGCCATCTGCGTGACCGGCACCCCGCCAACCGGCCGGATATCGGCGCGGCGCGGATCCTGCAGGCTTTCCAGGCGGCTGAAGCGTGCACCGAAGTCCAGCGAGCGCAACGGCCCCTCGCCGAAGGCCAGGCTCCAGTCGGTGCGCAGCGCGCGCGAATCGGTCTGTGCGCGCCAGTCGTTGTCGAACATGATGGTCATGCGCCACTGCGATGGATCGGTCAGGTCGATGCCGCTGACGTTGAAGCTGCCGAAGCTGCCGCTACGCAGGTCGAAGTCGGTGACCGAACTGCGCCCGGCCATCGGCGCCAGGCGCATATAGCGCTGGTTGTAGTTGGCGGTGGAGCGGCCCCAGTCCAGCTCGGCCGAGCCATCCAGGCGATCACCGACCCGGAAGCCCGCACGCAGCGCGGTAGACAGCGTGTCCGAATCGATATCAGCCGATTCGGCATTGAGCAGCACCGTGCCGGTGGAGCGCCCCGCCAGCAGGATGTCGTGGTCGGAGTAGACCGCGTTGCTCAACCCCGCCGAGGGATTGAAGGCGATCCAGTAGCGGTCACGCTCGGCCTTCTGGCGCGAGTAGAACGTATCCCAGGTGAGCTCCACCCCGTCGGTCGGCCGCCACTGCAGCACCGCGCTGACGCCGACCTTGGTGCGGTCATCGTCGATGTTCTGTGCACGCATGTCGGTGCTGCCGAAGCGGGTGCGGGTAGGGTCGGCGGGGTCAGCATAGCGGGCATACCCGGAGAAGGTGTCCAGGCCCTGCTGCACCACGTTGCGGCGACCGTAGGTGGCCGACAGCAGCGCACCGAAGCGACGGTCGTCGCTGCGCCGTGAGATCAGCCCGAACGCGTTGTGCCCCCAGGCATCGGACATTTCATCGTAGGTGCCGGCCAGGCTCACTACGTTCTGGTCGCTGTCGCCGGACAACGGCTGGCGGGTGTGGATGTCCACGATGCCGCCCAGCCCACCGGAGAGCTGGTCGGCGCCAGCCAGCTTGGTCACCTCCAGCCGCGAGATCAGCTCGGAAGGCACCAGCGAGAGCAGGCCGTAGGTGGAGGTGGCCAACTGGTCCAGGCCGTTGCCGCCGCGCCCGGTGGCGTCGACGATCTGGCGGCCGTTGTAGAGCAGCACGTTTTCTTTCAGGCCGCGCACCAGGATGTCGCTGCCCTCGCCCATGCCGCGCTCGAGCTGCACGCCGGCCACGCGCCCGAGTGACTCGGCCACGTTGGTGTCGGGCAACTTGCCGATGTCATCGGCCACGATCGCGTCGACGATCTGCGCCGAGTCGCGTTTGAGATCCCGCGAGGCTTCCAAGCTGCCGCGGATGCCCACGACGCTGACCGCGTCCAGGGTCTGCGCCTGCTGTTCGGCGGCGGGGGTGGAAGCAGCTGGCGCAGGTGCGTCCTGTGCAGCGGCCAATGCTGGCGCCAGCAGGCAGGTGCCCAGCGCGGTGAACAAGGTTGAACGTCGAAAGCGATGCATGGATCGGGCCCTCTCCCAAGGTTGGGACCCAACCGCCGGTCGTCGGGATCCGGTGCCGGCCAATGCCTGCCACCCCTCCCACCCCATGTGCCGACCTGCGCCTGGATCCAGCTTTTCCGTCATTGCTGCTGCGCTGCGGCTTGGCAGCGTGTAGCTAATATAGCAATATGATTTCGCCGCGCACGCTGCAATGCAGCGAAAACTTACGGTTCCTTTGCGGCCATTGCGGGAACCTCTCTCCAATAGTGTTGCTATCCATGGCACACACAGATCAACAAGGACCCGGCGCGATGGCCGTTCTTCAAGGTGTCTTCCCCATCCTCCCCACGATCTTCGACGCGCGCGGCGTCATCGACGAGCGCGGCACCGAGGCGGTATTCGAGTACATCCTGGGTGCCGGCGCGGCCGGGGTGGTGTTTCCGGGCCTGGCCAGCGAGTACGACATGCTCTCGCTGGAGGAGCGGCTGCACCTCACCGCCTGTATCGGCCGCTGGAACCGTGGCCGCGTGCCGTTCATTGTGGGCGCCAGCGCCAGCACGCTGGAGGATGCGGTGCGGCTGGCACGCGCCGGCGCCGAGGCCGGTGCGGGGGCGGCGATGGTGCTGACCCCGCATGCGCTGGCCGGAGATGCTGCCGGGATGGCCGACTTTTTCCAGCGCTTGGGCAATGCATCGGGCGTGGCGGTGATGCTGCAGAACGCGCCGGCGCCGATGGGCGTGGGGCTGGACGTGGAGGCGGTGGTGGCGCTGGCCGCGCAGGTGCCGGCCATTACCTACGTGAAGGAAGAAACCATGCCCTCCGGGCACCGCATCACTGCGCTGTCCGAACGTGCCGGTGCCAACGTGCGCGCGGTGTTCGGCGGCGCCGGCGCGCGCTACGTGCTCGATGAACTGGCGCGCGGCGCGGTCGGCACGATGCCGGCCTGCGAGATCACCGAAGTGCACGTGGCGATGCTGGCCGCATGGGCAACCGGCGATCACCTCCGCGCGCGCGACCTGTTCGAACGCACACTGCCGCTGTTGAGCATGCAGGCAGTGTTCCGCTGGCGCCTGACCAAAGCGATCCTGCTTCGCCGCGGGTTGATCGACTGCGACCACGCGCGCGCGCCCGGCCCGGCGCTGGACCGCTATGACCAGCGCGAACTGGCTATCCTGCTGGACCGCATCGGCGACCTGTTGCCGCTGGACACCGTTCCCGGCCAGGCCAGGAGAGCATCTGCATGAGCCTTGTCAGCACGATCGAGACCTTCATTCTCACCGTGCCGCGCAGCACCCCCTACCTGGGCCCGCTCGGGCCGGGCGAGCGGGTCAACGCGCGCGGCTACCTGGTGCGACGCGGCAACGGCACGCTCTACCCCACCGTGGACCGCTCGGTGCTGGTGCGCATCACCACCGCCGACGGCGCGGTGGGCTGGGGCGAGACGTATGGCATCTGCGCGCCGCGCGCCACCTGCGAAATCATCAACGACCTGCTTGCCCCGGAACTGATCGGACGCGATCCGCAGGAGGTGGAAACGATCTGGGACGATCTGTATGGCCTGATGCGGGTGCGTGGCTGCGGCAGCGGTTTCCACACCGACGCCATCGCCGCCCTGGATATCGCGCTGTGGGACCTGCGCGCACGCGCGGCGGGGCAACCGTTGTGGGCACTGCTGGGACCGCGTCGCAACGAGCACATCGCCGGCTATGTTTCCGGACTACCGGCCAGCCGCATTGAAGAAAAGGTAGCGATGGCCCGTGCGTTTGCCGCGCAGGGCCACGATGCGTTCAAGGTGCACGCAGTGGTCAGCCACGAGGGCATCGCGGAGGAAATGGCCGCGCTGCGTGCCGCGCTCGGCGCGCAGGTGCACTTGATGGTGGACCTGCACTGGAAGTTCGACCATGCCCAGGCGCTGGCACTGGCGCAACAACTGCAGCCCAGCGGGCTTACCTTCATCGAGGCGCCGCTGAAGCCCGAGGACGTGGGCGGATTGATTGCCCTCGGTCGCGCCAGCCCGATCCCGCTGGCGGCCGGCGAGGAATGGCCGACCGACCACGTAGCCCGGCTGCGGCTGGAAGGCGGCACGCTGGCCTATGTGCAGCCGGAGATGGGCCATACCGGCATCACCCAGTTCCTGCGCATCGCGCGCCTGGCAGCCGCGCAGGGGGTGCGTGTGGCGCCGCACGCCACCATCGGCGGCGGCATCTTCATGGCCGCCAGCCTGCATGCCTCCAGCGTGATCGAGGGGCTGTGGCGGCACGAGTGGCAGCACTCGATCTTCTCGCGCTCGGTGGAGATGCTGGACACCGACATGGGTTACGGCACGCACGGTTACACCCTGCCCAGCGGCCCCGGCCTGGGCGCGATGCCGAACGCGCGCTTCTGGGACCACGTCGAGGCTGTGGCCTGACACCAGACACCGGAGACCAGCGCCGGGCCATGCCCGGCGCTGCGCCGTCTCACCCAGCCGCGACCGCTGCAGCCTGCGGGCCGATCAAGGTCATCTTCGAGCGGCGCGCCTGCTTCAACGCGGTCCACGCCAACAGCACCGCGATGGGATGCAGGAAAGCCATCAGCACGAAGGCGCGATCGAAGTTGCCGTCGGCCACCAGGTGCCCCACCACCTGCGCCGACACCATGCCGCCCAGCGCGCTGCCGCAGCCGACCAGGCCGGCGACCGAGGCGATGTAGCGCGAGGGGAACAGATCCACTGTCATCGTGGTCAGGTTGATCTGGTAGGTGAGGTGGGCGAAGGTCACCACGCAGGCCAGGGCCAGCAGCAGCGGAATCGGGGGATGCATCGCCACGAACAGCCCGACCGGTGCCAGGCACGCCGCGCCCACCATGGTGGTCAGGCGCGCACGCACCGGGTGCATGCCGCGCTTCACCAGCCGACCAGAAATCAGCCCGCCGCCCACGCTGCCGATATCCGCGGCCACGTACACGATCCACGCCACCGACGCGATCATCGCCAGGCTCATGCCGCGGGCATCGCCCAGGTATTTGGGGAACCAGAACAGGTAGAAGTACCAGACCGGGTCGGCGACCGCGCGCGACGCCACCAGTGCCCACACAGTCCGGTCGCGCGCCAATCGCCCCCACACGCCTTTCATCGAGATGGGCGGCGCAACCGGCACCGGCGGTTCCAGTCCCGGCGCCGCACTGGCCCCGGCTGCAGCGGCGGCTTCGGCCTGCGGCGTCCCGGCCGGCACCTGGGCCGTGCGCGGATAGGCCCACCACCACGCCAGCATCCACAGCAGGCCGGCCACGCCGGTGATCCAGAACGCACTGCGCCAGCCGTAGGTCAGCGCGATGCCGCCAATCAGCGGCGGCGCCAGCGTGGCGCCGATCATTGCGCCGGCCGTGTACAACCCCAGTGCCAGGCCACGTTGCGGCGCGGGAAACTGTTCGGACACCACCTTGGTGCCCACCGTGTAGTTGCCTGGTTCACCAAGCCCGAGGGCGAAACGCGCCGCACCCAGTTCCACCGCACTACGCACGAAACCGGTGGCGATGTTGGCCAGCGACCACCAGCCCACGAACAACAACAGCGCCACCCGCGCGCCCAGCCAGTCGGTCACGCGCCCGGCCATCACATAGGCGGCCGCATAGGCGAAGAGGAACACCTGCACCACGCGTGCATATTCCAGGTCGGTCATCTTGAGATCGGCCTGGATGGTGGTGGCCAGAATCGACAGCGCCTGCCGATCCAGATAGTTGATGACCGTGGAGAAGAACAGCAGCGCCAGCAGCACCCACTTGGTTTTTCCGGTCCCGCTCACGTGCCTGCACGCTTGGACATCGCTGATGCCTCCCCATCGGAAGGCTGCAACGTATTGCTATTGTAGCAACATGTCAAACCGCAGTGCGGCAAAGCGTCAGCCGATCTCGGCAGCCGCCGCGCGCAGTGCCGCCACCAATTCTTCGGTGGCCGATTCAGGAATCCAGCCGGACATCGCAATGCCCGCATGCACCGGGTCGCCCATCGCGATGGCCACGATATGGTGGTCACGTTCATCAGCCACGTGCACTCGCGCATGGCCCTGCGCACGGGTGGTGGCCAGGGTCGTCAGCAACTGCTCGATGCCCTCGGGGAACATCGGGATCGAGCGCCCTTCGTACAGCTCGCGCACCTCCTCGTCAGAGAGCTGCGCCAGCAGCGCGATGCCGATGCCGCTAGTGGAGGCGGGCAACAGCCCGATACGGCCCAGCCCGCGTGCCGCCTCGATGCCAGGCGGTGCATGGAACAGGTAGCTGACGCTGTCGTTCCAGAGCACGCCCAAGGCCACGGTGTGGCCGAACCGGCGCAGGTGCTCCAGCACCGGCAGTGCGCGCCGGATCAACCCGGAGGCAAACAGACTCTGTGCGGCCAGCACGTGCATGCCGGGGCCGGCGGTGTACTTGCGATCGGCGGTCTGCCGCGCAATGCCGAGATAGGCCAGGGTCTTGAGCAGCCGGTTGACCCGGGTGGGGTTGGCGTCCAGCTGCCGGGCCAGTTCACGGCAGCCGACCGGCTCGGGGGAAGAGGCCAGCGCCTGCAGCGTGGCGATGCCGTCGATCAGGCTCTGGTTGGGCTGTGCATTGGGCTTGGTTCGCATCGGGAAAGCGTACTTCCCCCCCGCAGGTAATGCCACCAATAGCAACACGCCAGACCGGCGGCGGCGCTCAGCGGCACGCCGCCGACCCACTTAAGGTCGCCCTACCAGTCCAACCGCAACCCGATATTGCCTTCGATCACCTTGCGCTCCTTCTGCGCACTGCTTTCCAGGTCGCGCGTGTAATCGGCCACCGCAAACGCGCTGACGGTGCTGTTGAAGCGCGCAACGACGCCCACGCCCACTTCCAGCGCGCGTGAATCCTGCTGGTTGAAGATGCGGTTGGTATCGAAATCGATGCGGTCTTCCCCGTCCAGGGTCTGCCAGTAGTTGAGCTTGACGTAAGGCTGCCAGCCGTTACCGGCGATGTCGTAGTCGGCGGCCAGGCGCAGGCCCACGCGTCCGGTCCAGGCGTTGTCGTTGTTGAAGCGCAGCGAGGACACCGCGTCGCCGGCGTCGTCGACCGAGGTGCGCTGCCAGATCACCTGCAGCTGTGGCTCCAGCCACCACGCACTCTGCCCGAACCGCAGCAGCGGCTTGCCTACTTCCAGCGAAGCGGTAGTGCCATCGCCACGCACGTCGATGCCCAGCCCGCGCGAGGAGATGGCGTCGCCGTCGTAGCGGCTCTGCATCACCACCGCGTCCAGGTAGCCGCCGGCGCTGCCGGCGCGGGTCCAGTACACACCCACGTGCTTGTCATCCAGCCGGGTGCGGCCCACCGCCACGTTTTCCCAGCCAATCGCAAATCCGCTCACGTTGCCCTGTGCGCGGGTGCGGCCGACGAACACGCCGAACTGGTCGCGGTGCTCCTCTGCCGCGTTGGCGTACAGGTCCAGGCCGGCCTGGATGCCCTGGATGTCGCCGTCGAAGCCCGGTTGCGCGTCGCCTTCCCAGTGCTGTTCGTGGCTCTGCCCGACCATCCGCGCCCATGCCGCGCGCACGCCGCCCTGCCCGGCCAGCAGCCGCTGCTCACCCTGGCGTTCGTGGAAGGTGCCCAGGCTGGCCAGGCTGGTTTCGCGCAGCAGCGGCGGCACCACGGAATACAGGCCGGTCTCGAAGCGGTACAGCGGAATGATGTCGCCCTGCGCCGGGCGCGCACCCGGCGTGGGCGGCACCGCCAGCGGCCCGGGCACCGCCGCCACGTCGGTGGGCACCGGCGGCGGGGTATCGATGGTGGGCGGCGCCACGTCGGCCGGATCAGCCGGCTCCGGCGGTGGCGCCGGCTCGGGCGCGGCCGGGTTGGGATCATCCGGCGGATTGACGTCCGGCGGCGGTGGCGGCGCCGGTGGCAGCTCCGCCGGCGGGGTCCCGGCGCCCTCCGGCGGCGGGGGCGGCGGCGTGGTGACTCCACCCGGCGGCGGTGTGGGCGCCGGGGTCACGCTGGCCACCAGGGTCGAGCGCAGATACCAGTTCTCGCTGGTGCCGCCGCTGACGCCGCCCTTGAATAGGAAATACTCGTAGGCACCAACAGCGACCGGGTTGTACAACGCGAACGCGGTGGGCGCGGTGGTCGCACCGTTGATCGCCTGCACCACCAGGATGCCGTCAGCCACCGTGGACGCGCCGGTGCCGCCGGCGTTGAGGATGCCCACGCCGGTGGTGCCAGTGGCGCTGCCGGTGGAGATCACCAGTTTGTCCGACAGCGAACTGTCGTCGCCCAGCACCGTGTTGAGGTACAGCGCGCCACCGTTGCCGACATAGTTGCCCACCACGGTGAAGGTATCGCCGACGCCGCCCCCATTGCTGAGGTCGATGCGGCCGGCATTGGTGAGCGTGGCCAGCTGCCCGGCCACGAACGGGGCGAGGACGCCGTTGCTGCCGCCCCCGAACACCGCGCTGGTGGCATCGATGTCCAGGCTGCCCGTGCCGCTGCCGCTGTCGCCCAGCACCCACGTGCCATCGAACGTCAGCTGGGTATCGTCGCGCAGCGCCACCTGTTCCCAGTTGGTGAAGCGCGCCACGCCACTGGTCTTGACGTTGTCCAGGCCGAGCACATCGTTGCCCAGCCCGCCATCGAAAGACGGCAGCGCGCCCAGGTGGGCGTTGTTGAGGTTGCTCAGCTGCGCGACATCATCGCCTTCGCCGAAGTCGATCGCTCCGTGCACCACGCCGCCGCCGTTCCACGTGAGGCTGTCGTTGCCGAAGCTCAGGCGGATCTCGCCGCGCACGGTGCCGCCGGTGATGGTGACCGCATCGTCGCCACCGCTGACGCTGATGTTGCCGCCGATGTACCCGTCCGACAGCACGATGGTGTCGCGGCCGAAACCGGTGACGAGGTTGCCGTCGATGGTGCCGCCGGACATCAGGAAGGTGTTGTCGTCGAGCTTCATGTTGACCCGGCCGATGCGGCCGCCGGTCATCTCGGCGTAGTCGCCATCGTCGAATGCACCGACGATGCGCCCGCCGGTCATGCGGAAGCGATCCAGCGCGTCGCCCTGCAGCAGCGCGCCGATGCTGCCGCCGGTCATCAGGAAGGTGTCGATGCCCGAGCCCTGCTGCACCGTGCCGGTGACGCTGCCGCCGCTGATCTCCAGGCTGTCCTCGCCATCGCCCTGGTCGACGCTGTCGATCACGCCGTCGCGGATCACCAGCGCGTCGTTGCCCGCGCCCTGCAGCACGCCGCCCTGGATGCTGCCGCCAAGCATGTCGATGCGGTCGTTGCCCGCACCGGACACGACGCCGCCGGTACTGCCTCGGATCGTGCCGCGGTTGACCAGGTAAGTGGCGCCGTTGAGCTGCAGGGCGCGGCCGGCGTTGGCGATGATGCTGCCTGTGTTGTTGATGACGTGGCCGCTGCCGGCCTGCACGGTGATCGCGTTGCCGCTGGCGACCGCGAGCTGCGCGTTGGCCAGCACGTTGATGGTGGCGTTGGACGCACCGGCAGCGGTGACGATCGCGACCGGGTCCGGATTGGGCGCTGCGGTCGAGCAGGTCACCGTCTGGTCCTGGCCGGGAGCGGGGTTGTCGCACCCCGCCCAGGCTGGCGCGGCACCGGCCATCAGGACCGTGCCCAGTGCCCCTCCACAGCCTCGGCGCAACCACTGCGAAATACGGACGGCCAGCACAGTGCGTGACGGCGAAGCGGGCATGGGGCGCATACACCTTTCCTGTTCAACAAGAGGGGAGTAAGGCAACGGCCCAGTGCTTCTACGCAGACCGGCGACCGTACTCTTACTGCTGCAACGTGATGGCAGGGTAAAAGGTGAGCGTCGGCGCTAGATTTTCAGGTAGATGCGGCGGCTGTCCAATGCCCACACCACGAACCACCACACCGTCACGAACAACAGCGCGCACAGCAGCGAGGCCAGCGCGGGTGCGGCCGGCAGCAGCGCCGAAATGCCCTGGTACAACCACGCCCATGCCCCGCTGGCGATCAGCAGCAGGGCCATCACCGAGGACCCGACGTAGGCGGCGATGGCGTTGACACCGAAGCGCCGGCCCAGTGCCGGCAGGCCGGCACGATCGACCAGTTGATGCGCCAGCAGCAATGCCGCCACCGACAGCCCACCGCTCCACAGCACGAAGCTGGGGGTCCACAACTGCTTGTTCAACGGCAGCAACGGGGTGCAGAGCAGGCCCAGCAGCAGGCAGGCCAGCGCCAGGCCGCCCAGCGCGCACAACCTGCCGGCGCGCAGCCAGCCCCCCGCGATCAACCCCAGCAAGGTGGTGGCGATCGCCCCTGCGCTGCTGAGCAGGCCTTCGGGATCATGGCCCAGGCCGGTCAGCGCGTCGTACCGGTACAGGAACGGTGCGAACAGCACGGTATCCAGGCGACTGGCCGGGTTCTGCCACGGGGCCAGCGACCCGGCTCCCAGCAGGACCAGTGCATAGCCCGCCAACACGCCCAGCAGCACCATCCACTGCGTGCGTGCGCGGGTGCCGATGGCCAGCACACCGACCACGGCCACGCACAGGGCGATCCGCTGCAGCACACCCCACAGGCGATACGCCGGCAGCTCGAACAACCACCACGCCAGCAGGTGCAGCAACGCGCCGGCGATCAGGATGCGCAGCGCGCGCTGCAGCACGCCACGCACCAGCGCCGGGCGCGCGGCCGAGCCGGACGCGCGTGGGGCCAGGCTGAAGGCCATCGAGACGCCGGCGATGAACAGGAACAACGGGAAGATCATGTCGGTCGGGGTGAAGCCATGCCACTGCGCATGCAGCAGCGGCGCGTAAACGTGGCTCCAGTCACCGGGGTTGTTGACCAGCAGCATCGCTGCGACGGTCAGGCCGCGCAGCGCGTCGATCGAGCCCATCCGTCCCGGCGGCGCGGCACTCATGCGTCTTCGCGCTGCCCGGCGATCCAGGTGCTCCGCACCTGCAGGGCATCATCGAGCAGGACCAGATCGGCGTGATGACCTTCGGCGATGTGTCCGTAGCGGTCATCCAGATTCAGGAACTGCGCAGGATAGGTCGAGGCCATGCGCGCGGCTTCCGCCAGCGACACGCCCAGCAGCTGCACGCTGTTGCGCACCGCCGTGGCCATGTCCAGCGCCGAGCCGGCCAGCGAGCCGGCCGCATTGCGCACCACGCCGTCGATGGCGGTGATGACCTCGCCATACAGTTCGTAGCTGGGGTCTTCCGCACCCACCGGCGGCATCGCATCGGTGACCAGCATGACCTTGCCGCGGGGCTTGGTCGCCAGCGCCACGCGCAGGCTGGCCGGGTGCACGTGCACGCCGTCGGCGATGATGCCGACCCAGCTGTCGCGATCTTCCAGTGCCGCACCCACCGCGCCCGGCTCGCGACCGGTCAGCGGTGACATCGCGTTGTACAGATGGGTGAACCCACGGATGCCGGCCTCCAGGCCCGCACGCGCTTCTTCGTAACTGGCCGCGGTGTGGCCGGCCGCCACGACCACGCCACGCTCGACCAGCGCGCGAATGCTCTCTAGCGGCACGCGCTCGGGTGCCAGCGTCAGCAGGGTGACGCCGTTGTCCAGCGAGGCGGCCAGCGCGATCTCCGCAGCATCGGGCACGCGGAACTTGTTCGCATCGTGCGTGCCCTTGCGGGCCGGCGCGATGTACGGGCCTTCCAGATGGATACCGAGCACGCCCGGTACGCCTTCGCTGATGGCCTGGCGGGTCGCGGCGATCGCCGCACGCATCACCTGCACATCGTCGCTGATCAGCGTCGGCAGCAGGCCGGTGGTGCCGAAACGGCGGTGCGCCTGGGCCAGCGTGCGCAACGTGGCGACATCGGGGCTGTTGTTGAACAGCACGCCGCCGCCGCCGTTGACCTGGGCATCGATGAAGCCTGGTAGCAGCCAGCCACCGCCCAGGTCCACCTGCTCGTCGGCCTGGCCGAGCATCGGTGCGGCATCGGATACCAGCGCGGTGATCCGGCCACTCTCGATCACCACCGCCAGGTCGTCGCGGAAGTCGTCGCCAGCCAGGATGCGCGCGTTGCGCAGGACAGTTTTCATCAGACGGTTTCCGTCACCTTGTTCAGATGCGGCGGCAGGTCGGGGTTGTGGCCGCGGCGCAGCGCCAGCGCGTTGATCGCGCGGTAGAAGCTCTGGATGGTCAGCAGTGGCGCGCACGCCGGGTGCGGGGCGACCGGCAGCGGCAGATCGCCGCCGACATCGGCCAGCCACACCTGTGCATCGCGCGCAGCGAACTCGCTCAGCACCGCGCGGGTACCGGCGCCGGTTTCATCCGGCTGGGCAAAGGCCAGCACCGGGAAGCCCGGGCCGACCAGTGCCATCGGCCCGTGCTTGACCTCGGCCGAGCTGTAGGCCTCGGCGTGCAGGCCGCAGGTTTCCTTGAACTTCAGCGCTGCTTCCTGCGCGGCGGCCAGGCCCAGGCCACGCCCCAGCACGAACAGATTGTGGGCCGGCACCAGGCCCTCGGTCAGCGACGACCAATCGTTGTTCCAGGCCTCGCGCAGGGCATCGGGCAGCGCACGCAGCGAAGCGATCAGGCCCACGTCCTGGGTCCAGTACGCGACCAGTTGCAGAATGGCCGACAGCGAGGCCAGGTAGCTCTTGGTCGCTGCCACGCTGCGCTCGGCACCGGCGCCCAGCGGGATCACCGTCTCGGCCAGCTGCGCCAGCGGCGAATCTTCGACATTGACCAGTGCCACCACGCGCGCGCCGGCCGCACGTGCGGCTTCGGCATTGCGCAGCAGGTCCGGGCTCTTGCCCGACTGCGAAATCACGATGTACAGCGCGCCGCGCAGCTTCAATGGCGCTTCGTAGACCGAGCCGACCGACGGCGAGGCCGAGGCGGTCACCAGCCCGAGGCGCGTTTCCAGCAGGTACTTGGCGTAGGTGGCGGCGTGGTCGGAGCTGCCACGTGCGCAGGTCACCACGAACGGCGGCGGCGCCGCGCGCAGGCTGGCGGCCAGCGTCTCCACGGCCACCTGGTTGCGTGCGAACTGCGCGGCGATCACATCGGCAGCCTCGGCGGCTTCGCGGTACATCAGGGTGTCGTGGGGAGCAGGCAGGGACATGGGGACTCAGGTCGTTTCAGGAGAGGGAAGCCGTGCCCCCTGCGGGCGCATCGGCGCGGTGGAGCCGCGCACCACCAGCTGCGGCACGAAGCCCTGGTTCTGCAGCTGCAGTGGCGCGTCGTCGTAGGCATCGCTGCGCAACTGCGCGATCAGCAGGCGCGCGGCATGCCGGGCGATGTCTTCGGTGGCCTGCTTGGCGGTGGTCAGCGGCGGCCAGGACTGGCGCGAGAACGGACTGTCCTCGAAGCCGGCGATGGACAGGTCGTAGGGCACGTTCATGCCGGTGGACTTGGCGGCGGCCAGCACGCCGGCGGCGATTTCATCGTTGGAGCCGAAGATGGCGGTGGGCGGTTCGCGCAGCGCCAGCAGGCGGCGCGCCCCACGGAAGCCGTCATCGAAGGTGTAATCGCCCTGCACCACCAGGTGCTTGTCGATGGTCATGCCGTAATCGCGCAGCGCCGCTTCATAGCCGGCATAGCGCTCGCCACTGGAGCGGTGCGAAGTGCCGCCCCAGAGGAAACCGATGCGCTGGTGACCGAGCTGGATCAGGTGCTCGGTGATTTCATAGGCGGCCTCGCGGTCGTCAACGAACACGCAGGCACCATCTTCGGGATCGGCGGTGGCGGCGATGATGCGCACCAGCTTGATCCCGCGCGCGGTGAGCGCAGCCACCAGGTCCTTGCGCTCGGACATCGGTGCGGTCAGCACCAGCCCGGCAAGGCGCGAGCGCTGCACCCAGTCGGCCAGCTCTTCGGCCAGCATCGGCGAGCTGGAGTCGCAGGGGTGGATCTGCAGCCCGAACCCGGTTTCACGGCACGCGGCGAGCACGCCGTTCTGCACGCCGATGATGTGGTACGGGTTGGGGTTGTCGTAGACCAGCCCGACCACCAGCGTAGTGCCGGTGCGCAGGTTGCGCGCGGCCGGATCGGGCTCGTAATCCAGCTCGGCGATCGCGCGCAGCACCCGGGCGCGGGTGGCCTGCATCACCGAGGGCTCGTTGTTGATCACCCGCGAGACCGTCTTCAGCGATACCTTGGCCCGTTCGGCGACATCCTTGATGGTCGCTCTGCGCATCGTTTTTTCCTGGCTGACCGGTTGAGCGTCCATGATCGCCGATCACTGCCCGTCGCGGGACAGCCCGACGCGGTGGCCGCGCATCGAATAGAACAGGATGTACAGGTAGCAGGGCACCATCAGGCCGGCGAACACCCACTGGAAGTCGAAGTGCTGTTTGAGCACCGCAAACAGCTGGGGAATGATCGCGCCACCGGCGATGGCCATCACCAGCAGGGCCGAGCCGGTCTCGGTGAAACGGCCCAGCCCGCGGATGGCCAGCGGGAAGATGGCCGGCCACATCATCGCGTTGGCAAAGCCCAGGGCCGCCACGAAGCCCACCGACACGTAGCCGTGGGTGAACAGCGCGCCGATGCAGAACACCACGCCGAGTACGGCGGAAATGCTCAGGTAGCGCGACTGCGAAACCAGGTGCGGGATCAAGGCCAGGCCGGCCAGATAACCGATGAGCATCGCGCCCAGGGTGATCGAGGTGAACATCTTGGTCTGGTCCAGCGGCAGGTCGAAGCCATGGCCGTAAGTGCCGATCGCATCGCCGGCCATCACTTCCACGCCGACATAGACGAACAGGCACAGCACGCCCAGCCACAGGTGCGGGAACTGGAAGATGCTGGTGCGCTCGGCCACCCCCGGCACGCGGGCCGGCGTGGCGTTGGCTTCGGAGGTCTTCAACTCGGGCAGCGGCGAGAACAGCACGCCCACCGCCAGCACCACCAGCAGCCCGGCCATGGCCATGTACGGCAGCTGGATCTTGGCGGCGAAGTCGTTGAGCAGGACGGTCTTGGCCGCTGCGTCGGCGACCTTCACCTGGGCATCCAGATCGCCGATGCCGTGCAGCACCAGCGTACCGATCAGCACCGGCGCGAGCATGCCGGCGATCTTGTTGCAGATACCCATCAGCGCGATGCGCCGGGCCGCGGTCTCGATCGGGCCAAGGATGCTGATATACGGATTGACCGCCGTCTGCAGCAGGGCCAGGCCACTGCCGATGACGAACAGGCCGCTGAGTGCGCCTGGATACCAGCGCTGCTGCGCGAAGTGGGCGAACACCACCGCGCCGGCCGCCATCACCAGCAGGCTCAGGCTCAGGCCCTTCTTCATGCCGGTGCGCTTGAGGATCCACGAGGCCGGCAGCGCCAGGAAGAAGTACGACAGGTAGAAGACCATCAGCACCAGGAAGGCGCCGACCTCGTCCAGCTCGAAGGCCAGCTTGACGAAGGTGATCAACGGCCCGTTGAGCCAGGTGAAAAAGCCGATCAGGAAGAACAGCACGCCGATGATCAGGATCGAGGTAAGCACGCTCGAACGCGCGGAGGCAGCAGGCACGGCAGACATCAAGGAGGCTCCTGCATCGACGGCACCGGAGCGGCGTCGGAAGAGTGGCTGGGAACAACGTTGTCACATTTATTCGTTGCCGCCGCCGGGTTTGTCAACAACTGGTTCACGCCGGGACCGCGCATTTTCTTTTGCTGCACCTGCGCAATCTGGCGGCAGCGCTGGCCGTTACCGGACCCGAGGCCCTATTCACGGCAGTTTGCGAAAACATGACGGCAGCGTGATGAAAACGTTTTCCCGCGCAAACCCGCGTTGCGGCGCAGCATCGAAAGTGTGAGGTTATCGTTGACATCGTTGTCAGAACGATTACAGACTCCGCCTCAATCGCCGGGTCAGCCCTGGCCACGCCCAACCGATGGAGTCCGTGTGACCATAGCCGCCCACGCTGTTCCGGCCCATGCCCCGCCCGCCGCGATGCCACCGTTCCTGGCCGCCGACGTGGGTGGCACGCATGTGCGGGTTGGCCGGGTCCAGGCCAGTGCCGATCCGGCCCATCCGGTCCAGCTGCTGGACTACCGCAAATTCCGCAATGCCGATTACGCCGGCCTCAGCGCGATCCTGTCCGACTTCCTGGCCGATGGCCCGCGTCCGTCCCATTGCGTGGTCGCCACCGCCGGCTATGCCCGCGAAGACGGCACGGTGATCACCGCCAACCTGCCCTGGCCACTGTCGGCACGTCAGATCGAACGTGATGTCGGCCTGGACCAGGTCTATATCGTCAACGACTTCGAGGCCGTGGCCTACGCCGCCGCGCAGGTCGATGCCAGCGGCGTGCTGCAGCTGACCGGCCCGGCCACCGCGCCGCGCGGCCCGACCCTGGTGGTCGGCCCCGGTACCGGCCTCGGCGCGGCCGTGTGGATCCCGACCGCCCACGGCGCCGTGGTCCTGGCGACCGAAGCCGGCCAGCCGACCCTGGCCACCACCACCGAACTGGAGATGGCGATCGTGCGGCAGATGCTGCGCGACCGCTCGCACGTCTCGGTCGAGCAGGCGCTGTCCGGTCCCGGCCTGATGAACCTGTACCGCGCTTTGTGCGCATTGAACGGCCAGACCCCCGCGCTGACCACTCCGGATGCGATCACCGCTGCTGCGATGGCCGACCAGGATGCGCTCGCACGGCAGAGCCTGGATGTGTTCTGCGGCCTGCTCGGCAGCACGATCGGCGACATGGCGCTGCAGTACGGCGTCACCGGCGGTGTCTACCTGGCCGGCGGCATCCTGCCGCAGATCCGCGACTTCCTGTTGAACAGCACCTTCGTCGAGCGGTACCTCAACAAGGGGCCGATGCGCGAGGCACTGGAACGTATTCCCGTGAAGGTGGTCGAGCACGGGCAGCTGGGCGTCATCGGCGCCGCCAGCTGGTACCTCGGCCGCTCGGAAACCTGACCTGCCACGGCGCCGGAATCGGCGCTGCGGACACCGCACCACGCAGTACGTAGCACCCAAGGCGCACCCGGACAACAGGCGCGCGGCACAGTCGTACCAGACGCAAGCAAACCGACGCCGTCGCCGGCGACCATCGAGTGATGAGGAGAGACATCATGAACACCCGCAAGACCCTGCTTTCCGCAGCCATCGTCAGCTGCCTGGCCTTCAGCGCCCACGCGCAGCAAGCCGCCCCCACCGCCACCGATCTGGACACCGTGCAGGTCACCGGCATCCGTGGCTCGATGGAAAAGTCGCTGGATACCAAGCGCGATGCCAATGCGCGCCTGGAAGTGGTCACCGCCGAAGACGTGGGCAAGCTGCCCGCCCACAACGTCGCCGACACCCTGCAGCGCCTGCCCGGTGTGAACATCAGCTCGTCCAGCGCCGACGAAGGCGGCTTCGATGAAGCCGACCGTGTCAGCCTGCGCGGCACCAGCCCGAGCCTGACCCAGACCCTCATCAACGGTCACAGCGTCGGCTCGGCGGACTGGTTCGTGCTCAGCCAGGGCAACAACGTCGGCCGCAGCGTGAGCTATTCGCTGCTGCCGTCCGAGCTGGTCAGCTCGGTGGAAGTGAACAAGTCCTCGCAGGCCAAGCTGCAGGACGGCGGCACCACCGGCACCGTCAACATCATCACCCGTACCCCGCTGCAGTTCGCCAAGCAGTTCACGGCGGAGGCCTCGGTGGGCGCCGTGCGTTCGGACCAGGCCGACTCGACCGATCCGCAGTACTCGGCGCTGTTCAACTACAAGAATGACGCCAACACGTTCGGTGTGCTGGTGCAGGGCTTCTACCAGGAGCGCGAACTGCGCCGTGAAGCGCAGGAAATCCCCGGCGGCTTCTTCGCACTCAAGGCCACCGATCCGGTCGTGGCCGGCATCCCCGACCCGGCCAATCCGGGCCAGTTCCTGCAGGCGCCGCGCCCGGACCTGGAAGGCCTGTCCATTCCCGGCCTGCTGGGTTCGACCCTGTTCGAGCAGACCCGCAAGCGCAAGGGTGGCATGGTCACCCTGCAGTGGAAGCCGATCGACACGCTGACCCTGGGCCTGAGCGGCTTCACCTCCGAACTGGAAGCGAACAACTACAACCGCAACTTCATGATGTTCGGCAGCGGCTTCGGCCGGAGCCAGGCCCCGGATCCGGGTTACACCGTGGTCGATGGCGTAATCACCAACGCGACGTACACCGGCGTTCCCGGTACGAACTACGGCGTGTACGACATGATCTACCGCGAGGCCACCGCCAAGAGCAGCTACGTCACCTTCGACGCGGACTGGCAGATCAACGACAACCTGAACGCAAAGTTCCAGGCCGGCACCACCAAGGGCACCGGCGAAACCCCGCGCCAGTTCATCGCCGAAGTCACCGTCGGCCAGGGTGGCGGCGCGTCCTACGCCAGCCACGGCGCCGGCTCCCCGGTCGACTGGAACATCGGCGGCGACCTGAGCGAAGCAGGCGTTACCAGCTTCGGTACCTGGGGCAACCAGCTGGTCAAGGCCGAAGACAAGGAAGACTGGGCGTCGGTGGATTTCAATCAGTACTTCAGCGACGGTGGCGCGCTGAGCTCGATCGACTTCGGCCTGCGTTTCGCCGACCACGAACGTGAGGCCCTGTCGCCGGAAGGCGCCTCCCCGGGCGACATCTGGTCGGCGCTGCGCGGCAGCGCCACCGGGCAGTACCCGGGCAACTTCGCCAGCGGCGTGGGCGGCACCTTCCCGCGCAACATCTGGTACTACACCCCGGATGCGCTGAAGAACGCCATCATCAACAACTCGACCTGGCTGGCCGGCAATGACGGTCCCGACGGCCGCCACAACTACGGCGCCGAGTGGAAGGTGAAGGAAAAGAACTTCGCCGGTTACGTGCAGGCCAACTTCGCCGGTGACTGGTGGAGCGGCAACCTCGGCCTGCGCTACGTCAACATCAAGCAGGACATCGATACCTACCTGGCCGTCAGCGACCCGGCCCGCGCCGACGTGCGCAGCCTGTTCGGCATGTGGCAGCGCCAGGCCTTCGAGAACAAGCACGACCGCGTGCTGCCGAGCGCCAACATCAAGTTCGACCTGGACGACGACCTCGTGCTGCGCGTGGCCGCATCGCAGACCCAGACGCTGCCGGACTACTCAGCACTGGGTGCGTCCTCGTGGGGTTCGGATCTGAACAAGACCGGCGGTGGCGGCAACCCCGACCTGAAGCCGACCCTGTCCAGCAACCTGGACGCCAACCTGGAGTGGTACTTCATGCCGCGCGGCCTGGTGTCGGTGGGCGCGTACCATATGCGCCTGAAGGACTACATCGCCTTCGACGTGGTCCAGCGCCAGCTGTTCAGCGAACTGACCAACCAGCTTGAAACCTACGACATCTCCACCCCGATCAATGCCGACGGGCAGGTCACCGGCGTGGAAGTGGCTTACGAGCAGCCGATCGGCGAGTACTTCGGCGTCAATGCCAACTACACCTACGCCAACGGCAAGACCGACCACACCTGGGCCGATGGCACCAACAACCTGCTGGGCACGTCGAAGAACACCTACAACGTGGGTGCCTACTTCGAGAACGAGCGCTTCGGCGCCCGCGTCAGCTACACCCGCCGCTCTTCGTTCCTGATCAGCCTGTCCGGTACCAACCCGTACTACCAGGATGACTTCGGCACGCTGTCGGCGTCGCTCAGCTACAAGGCGACGGACTGGCTGAGCATCAGCCTGGATGGCCTGAACCTCAACAACCCGACCTACAAGTACTACCAGAGCGCGTTGATTCCGACCTCGTTCTACTCCAACGGCCGCCAGTACTATCTGAACTTCCGCTTCAAGTACTGATCGCCGCGGTAACACGCTGCACACCTGAAACGGGCCCGGATTTCCGGGCCCGTTTCGCAGGTGGAACCCGATTCGCTACAAAGGAATGACCCGATGCACACCCGCACCCGTCGTACCTCGCTGTCGCTGCTGTCCTTCGCACTGGCACTTTCCCTCGCCCCGCTGGCCCAGGCCACCGACGCACAGGCACCGAACGGCCCGCAGGCCCTGCCCGGCTCGCTGATGCTGATTCCCGCACCGGCCAGGGTCGACCGCCTCGACGGCGCCGGCTACACGGTGAGCGCGGCCACCCCGGTGCATGCGCAGGGCCAGGCCGCCGGCCGCGTTGCCGCCCAGTTCGCCACCCTGCTGCGCAACAGCGGTGGCCCGGCGGTGACGGTCAGCGAAGGACGCGGCAAGGACGGCATCCGCTTCGTACTCGACGCCACGCTCAAGACCGGCGCCGAGGGCTACCAGCTGCGTTCGGACGCGCGCGGCGCAACGGTGCAGGCCGCAACCGAAGCCGGGCTGTTCTACGGTGCGGCCACGCTCTCGCAGCTGCTCACCGGTGGCAGCCAGGGGCAACTCCCGGCGCTGCGCATCGACGATGCCCCCCGTTTCAGCTGGCGCGGCCTGATGCTCGATTCGGCCCGCCACTTCCAGAGCCTGGATGAGATCAAGCAGGTTCTCGATGCGATGGCCGAGCAGAAGCTCAACACCTTCCATTGGCATCTCACCGATGACCAGGGCTGGCGCATGGAGATCAAGCGCTACCCGAAACTGACCGGCGTCGGCAGCTGCCGCATTCCGGCCGGCGATGGCGGCCGCGATCCGGTCACCGGCGCCGAGCGCCCGTACTGCGGCTTCTACACGCAGGCGCAGATCCGCGAGGTGATCGCGTATGCGGCTGCACGCCACATCCAGGTCATTCCGGAGATCGACGTCCCGGGCCACGCGACCGCGGCGATCGCGGCCTATCCCGAGCTTGGCACCCTCGACACGCCGCTCAAGCCGTTGAGCGAATGGGGCGTGTTCCCGAACCTGTTCAATACCGAAGACAGCACCTTCGCGTTTCTCGAGAACGTGCTGGAAGAGGTCATCGCGCTGTTCCCGGCCAAGTACGTACACGTGGGCGGCGACGAAGCGGTCAAGGACCAGTGGGAAGCCTCCGCGCGGGTGCAGGCGCGCATGCGCGAGCTGGGCGCCGGTGATGAGATGGAAATGCAGAGCCACATCATCAAACGCCTGGAGACCTTCCTGGAAAAGCACGACAGGCGGCTGATCGGTTGGGACGAGATCCTTGAGGGCGGTTTGCCGCCGGAGGCCACGGTGATGTCCTGGCGCGGCACCGAAGGCGGCCTCAAGGCGGCCAGCGAGGGCCATGACGTGGTGATGTCGCCGGTGACGGACATGTACATGGATTACCTGCAGACCAACTCGCCGAACGAGCCGCCGGGCCGCCCGGCGACGATTCCGCTGGCGCGCGTGTACGGCTTCGAGCCGGTGCCCGATGCACTGGCCAAGGACAAGCAGCACCACATCCTCGGCCTGCAGGCCAACATGTTCACCGAGCACACCCGCAGCTACGCCCGCCTGCAGCACAACCTGTTCCCGCGCCTGGCCGCCGTGGCCGAGACCGGCTGGTCGCCGCGCGAACGACGCGACTACGCCGATTTCCTGGCGCGCCTGCCGGCGCAGCTGCAGCGATACCAGGCCATGGGCATTGCGTACGCACAGACCCCGTTCCAGGTGGAGCTGGACAGCCGCGATGACCGTAGCGCCGGCACCGCGACGCTGGCCCTGCGCAGCCCCCTCGGCTACGACATCCACTACAGCGTGGACGGCAGCGCGGTCACCGCCCGCTCACCGCGCTACACCGCCCCGCTGCAGCAGCCGCTGCCGGTGGCGCTGCAGGCGGCCACGTTCTTCAATGGCCAGGCACTGGCCAAGGCGGCCAGCCGTTTCGACATCACCGCTACCTCGCTGCTGTCGCGCACCGACGAGCAGCTCGCGCAGTGCCCGGGCGAAGGCCAGCTGCTGCTGCGCCTGGAAGACGACGGCCCGGCCGAGGGCGAGCGGGCGATCTTCAACGTGGACATCTTCAACCCGTGCTGGCTGTGGAAGGATGCAGACGTGGACGGCATCGCCAAGCTGCACGTGCGTGCCGGACAGATTCCGTACTACTTCCAGCTGGCCCACGATGAGCCGAACCGCCGCTTCGCGCCCAAGCGCAGCGCACACGGGGAGATGGACATCCTCGGCGGGCAGTGCGATGGCAAGCCGCTGGCCAGCGTGACGCTGCCGGCCGCCCCGGGCGCCGATGGCTTCATCACCCTGGAGGCTGCATTGCCGCGGTCGCTGAAGGGCACGCAGAACCTGTGCGTGCGCTTCACCGGCGATACCCGGCCGACGATGTGGGTGCTGGATGAGATGACCTTGCTGCCGCGGTGACGCCGCAGCCGCAGGCGGTCGTGCCGGCCGCTGGCCGGCACCTCATGAATCCGGCATCGCCAGGTTGCCGGCCAGCGGCCGGCACTACCCGTCATGCGTCGCACGGGCAGCAGTACCCGTCCTGCGTCGTACGGGCGGCAGTACCGGTGCCGCATTACCCGCGCAGGCGTACCAGCAGGTCGCGCAACGGGGTCAACACGATCGCCATGCCGGCCAGCACGCCAACGCTGTTGGCGAGCGCATCCATCGGGTCGGCCATGCGGTTGGCGGTCAAGGCGCCCTGCGCGAATTCGATGCCAATGCCCAGCGCGACCAGGCCGACCGCAGCCCAGATCAGGGCCGCGCGTCGCTGGTAGATCTGCACTGCCGACGAGGCCAGCAGGAAGTACGCGAGGAAGTGTTCGATTTTGTCGCTGTTCTCCGGCAACGTGAGCGGCGGCGGCGGGATCAGGCAGACCACGATCGTGCCCAACACCGCCCCCCACCACAGCGCCAGCCAGAACCGCGGCCAGCGCAGCGGCTTCAACAGGTTCGTGGCGGCCACGTTACAGGCGCCAGGTCAGATCGCCGAGCGCGAACGCCGGTTCGAAATCGACATCGCGCTGGAAGCCCATGACCTGGAAGCGCTCGCCCATCCCGGTCGGCAACGTCAGCTTTTTCACCTGGTCGCGCAGCCGCACACGGCCGATCTCGTCGGTGCGCGCATCGGCTTTTTCCAACAGCGCATCCAGCCCGTTGCCGAGCAGGAAACTGGCCTGGGTGCAGTAACCGGCCAGCTCGAAACCGGCGCCCGTGCCGGCTTCGGCCAGCGCGGTGAAGTCCACCGAGGCGGTGAGGTCCTGAAGGCCCGGCCAGCGATACAGGTCGTTGTGCACGTGGTGGCGGTAGAACGCGCGCACGGTGCCGTCGTCGCGGTCGTCCTGGTAATACTCGTTGCGCGGGTAGCCGTAATCGACGAACAGCATCGCGCCGCGCTTCAAGCCGCCGGCAATGGCCTGGATCCAGTACGGCAGTTGCGGCAGCAGTTCGGAACGGTAGCCGTCGGCGAAGGGCTTTTCGCGGTAATGCTCGACGTGGCGGACCGCGGCACTGAGCATCGCATCGGCCGGCTGCGCGCCACGCACGAAGGCGCCGTCGGCATCCAGTTCGACGGTCTCTTCATAGACCATGCCGTCGCGCGCCAGGAAGCGCGGCGTCGGCAGCGCGTCGATCACTTCGTTGGCGAAGACCATGCCGTCCCAGTCGTCATCGAACGGGCCGTTCAGCCATTCCACCAAGGCGAACACCGGTGGAATCAGCGCCTTTTCCAGGCGCTCGCGCTGGCGCTGCCGCAGGTCCGCGCTGGGTTCCAGGATCGCGTAGCGCTCGGGCAGCGCGTCCAGTTCCAGCATGCGCTTGAGCATCACTTCGGCAAACGCGCCGCTGCCGCCACCGACCTCCATGAAGCGCGCCTGCGGCCCGAGCTGCTGCATCACCGGGGCGATCGCGTTGGCCAGCGTGGCGGCGAACAGCGCGCCGATTTCCGGCGAGGTGGTGAAATCGCCGGCGGCGCCGAACTTGCTGGCACCGGCGCTGTAGTAGCCCCAACCGGGCGCGTACAGGCTCAGCTCCATGAAGCGGGAGAACGGCATCGCGCCGCCGTTGGCAAGGATTTCAGCGCGCAGCGCCGCAGCCAGCTCGTCGCTGTGGGCCAGGGCGTCGGATTCGGGGAGGGGCAGTGGGGAATGCATGGCGCGGGCGATTGCGGTGACAATGCACAGCATAGCCTGAGCAGGGAGTACCCCCGATGACCGATACCGCGCCCGTGGCGCTGATCACCGGCAGCGCGCGCCGGATCGGCGCGGCCATCGCCCGCCAGTTCCACGCCTGTGGCTGGTCGGTGGTGCTGCACGCCCACACCTCCACCACCGAGCTGCAGCAGATGGCCTTCGACATGGACATGCTGCGCCCGGGCAGCGTGCTGGCGCTGCAGGCCGACCTGCGCGATGCCGAGGCCCTGCCCGATCTGATCGACCAGACCGTGGCCCAGTTCGGCCGGCTGGACACGCTGGTCAACAATGCCTCCAACTTCTACCCCACCCTGCTTGGCCAGATCACCGCCGCCCAGTGGGATGACCTGTTCGCGGTCAATGCGCGTGCCCCGCTGCTACTGGCCCAGGCCGCCGCGCCGCACCTGCGCCGCCAGCAGGGCAGCATCGTCAACCTGACCGATCTGCATGGCACCCAGCCGATGCGCGACCACCCGGTGTACGCGGCCGCCAAGGCGGCGCTGGAAATGGTGACCCGCTCGCTGGCGCTGGAACTGGCGCCCAAGGTACGGGTCAACGCGGTCGCGCCCGGGGCGATCCTGTGGCCGGAACAGGGCAAGGATGATTTCGCCCAGCAGGCGCTGCTGGCGCGTACCCCGCTGGCCCGCACCGGCACCGTGGAGGAGATCGCCGAGGCGGTGTACTGGCTGGCCACGGATGCGGCGTTCGTGACCGGGCACACCCTGCGCGTTGATGGCGGGCGGACGTTGTCCTGAACACCCGTTGGACCGCCCCGGTAGTGCATGATTACTCGGGCAGCAGGTCCATCGTGTCGAACGGCTCGCCGAACTGCCGGTGGGCACGCCACAGCGCCTCCAGGGTCAACCCGCTGACCGGATCGCGGAACGCCGGGGCGATATCGGCCAGCGGCTTGAGCACGAAAGCATGCTTGAGTTCGGGGCGCGGAATGCGCAGATGGCCGGGGCCCTCCACGATCAGGTCGCCGTAGAACACCACATCGATGTCCAGGGTGCGGTCGCTGAAGCGCGGGCCGCTGCGGTCGCGCCCGTGGGCGTCTTCCAGCGCATGCAGCCAATCATCCAGCGTCTGCAATGGCAGGTCGGTCTCGATCGCCACCGCATTGTTGAGGAAATCCGGGCCATCGAAGCCCACCGCGGCGGTGCGGTAGGCCGGCGAGACCGCGATCGTGCCGAAGCGCGCGCGCAGGGCCTCCACCGCGGCGTGAAGGTGCTGTTGCGGCTGCAGGTTGCTGCCCAGGCTCAGGAGCGCAGTGGTCATGGTATTCAGCGTGCGTGGGGCGATTCCACACCGGGCCAACAGGGCCAGCGCATAGAATCGGGGTGCACATCATAGGACACCGACATGACCTATTGCGTCGGCATCGAGGTGGACGAAGGCCTGGTCTTCGCCGCCGATACCCGTACCAACGCGTCGCTGGACGACGTGCGCGTGCACCGCAAGCTGCACGAGTTCGAGTTCCCCGGGGAGGCGGCCTTCGTGATCATGGCCGCCGGCAACCTGGCGACCACCCAGCTGCTGATCTCGCGGCTGCGCCGTGACGTGGAAGAGCAGCGGCCGCAAAACCTGCGCGCCTACCGGCATCTGTTCGAAGTGGCCGAGTACGTGGGCCGGGTCCTGCTCGACAGCCAGGTCAAATCCAGCACGCATGAGGCGGGCCAGGACGGCATCGTGACCCAGGCGACGCTGATCCTCGGTGGCCAGATCGGCGGCGAGCACCCCGGGCTGTACATGATCTATCCACTCGGCAATGCCATCGCGGCCTCGCCGGAAACCCCGTTCCTGCAGATCGGCGAATCCAAGTACGGCAAGCCGATCCTGGACAGGATCCTGCGCCCTCAGACCCGCCTGGAAGATGCCGCGCGCACCGCCATCGTCTCGCTGGACTCCACGATCCGGTCCAATCTCTCGGTGGGCTTGCCGGTGGATCTGGTGCTGATCCGCAAGGATGACCTGCGCATCACCCAGCGCATGCGCCTGGCCGGCGACAGCCCGCTGTATGCCGAGATCCACGGCAACTGGTCGTACAAACTCGAACAGGCCGTGGCCAGCCTCCCACGCTTTCCGTGGGAAGGCTGATCAGGCGGTTTCCAGCGCCTCGGCCACTGAACGGAATACCTGCTGCATTTCCAGCGGCTTGCGCAGTACGTGCACGTTGATGCCGGGCGGGAACACCGCCAGCGGCACGGTGACATCGGCTTCTTCCAGCACCAGCGCCGGACCGCGATAGCCCAGCGTGGCCATCTCGCCCAGCAGGTGGCTGGCCGAGAGCAGCTTGGAACCGGCATCGGCGATCACCAGCGCGGGCATGCTTTCCTGCTGCATCCAGCGCAGCGCGGCCGCGCCATCGGAGGCCAGCTGCAGGTGGTAACCCTGGCTGGAGAGCGCGTTGCCCAGCAGCGACAGGCGCGTCGCCTCACCATCCACGACCAGGATCGACTGGCCGGCACCGGCGGCGATCGGCCCATCCACGGCGTCGGCGGTGTCGGTGATCTCGCGCATCGGCAGCAGCAGATCGAAGCGCGTGCCCACACCGGGTTGGCTGTCGACGTGGATGCTGCCGTGCGCGCCCTCGATGATGCGCTTGCACGAGATCAGGCCCAGGCCGGTGCCGGTCGCCTTGGTGGTGAAGAAGGGATTGAACAGGTGCGACAGCGTGTCCGCATCCATGCCGATGCCCTCGTCGGTCACCGAGATGCGCAGCCAGTCGTCGCCATGGGTATCGGCCGCAGGGGCGGCACGCAGGGTCAGACGGCCGCCATTGGGCATGGCCTGGATGGCATTCAGGGACAGGTTGAGCAGTACCTGCTGCAGCTCGGTGTAATTGGCATCCACCGCCAGGCCGTCGGCCACCTCCAGGTGCAGGGTGACCTTGGCCGGCAGGTTGCTGCGCAGGAGCAGCTCCACGCCTTCGAACAGGTGGACCAGGCAGATGTGTTCGCTGGGCTTGCGCGACCCGCGCACGAAGGACAGCATCGACTCGGCCATCTCATGACCACGCCGGCCGCACTCGGCGATGATGTCGGCCAGGTGGTGCAGCTGCGGGTCTTCGGTCCGCGCCTTCATCAGGTCGGGCATGATCAGCAGCGGCTGCAGGATGTTGCGCAGGTCGTGGCTGAGCCCGGCCGCCAGCAGCGACAGGCTTTCCAGCCGCTGGGCACGCATCAGCTCGGCTTCCACGCGCTGGCGGTCGATCGCGCTGCGCGCTTCGCGCACCGCACGGGCCACCGCCGAGGGCAGGCGCGCCGGCTGGTGTTTGATGATGTAGTCGTTGGCTCCCTGGTGCAGGGCCGCCACGGCGTTTTCCTCACCCATCGTGCCGGACACGAAGATGAAGGGCACCTCGGGCAAGGCAGCGCGCACGATCTGCAGCGCCTCGTTGCCGGAGAAGCCGGGCATGCTCAGGTCGGAGAGCACGATGTCCGGCGCGGCGCGCTCGAGCGCCTCACGCAGTTCCTGCGCGCTCTCCACCCGCTCGAAGCTGGCTTCCAGGCCAGCGTCGAGCATCTGTTCGCACATCAGTTCGGCGTCTTCCGGCGAATCCTCGATCAGCAGGATCCGCAGGGCACCCAACGCAGGGCCGGTCAGCGGCATGGGCTTACTCGATCTCCGGTGCCTGGTTGATCAGGCCCCAGAACTTGCCCAGGGTCTGCACGGCGCCGAAGAACTGGTCCACGTCCACCGGCTTGACCACGTACGCGTTCACGCCCATGTCCCAGCTGCGCGCCAGATCGCTTTCTTCGCGCGAGGAGGACAGGATCACCACCGGCAGCCGCTTGAGCTCCTCGGTGTTGCGGATTTCCTTGAGCACTTCCAGGCCGTCCATGCGCGGCATCTTGATGTCCAGCAGCAGCACCGCCGGCAGGCCTTCGTCGCGGTTGGCGAAGGCGCCACGGCGCAGCAGGTAGTCCATCGCTTCCACGCCGTCTTCGACGTGCACGATCGGGTTGGCCAGGCGGGCCTCCTTCAGGGCGTCGATGGCCATCTCGGCGTCGGCGGGGCTGTCCTCGGCAAGGAGGATGGTACGGAGAGCGGTCATGCGGCGGAGCCCTTGTTGATTGCGTCGAGCGCGGGTGGAAGAACGAAGTGGAACGTGGCGCCTTGATCGACCGCCGATTCGGCCCAGATGCGACCGCCGTGGCGGGTCAGCACCCGGCGGACACTGGCCAGGCCGATGCCCGTGCCCGGGTAGTCGCTGGCCTTGTGCAGCCGCTGGAACACCCCGAACAGCTTGCCGGCATAGGCCATGTCGAACCCGGCGCCGTTGTCGCGCACCGTGAACAGATGGCTGCCGTCAGGCTGCAGCTTGTAGTCGACCTCGATCCGGGCCGGCTCGCGGTTGGAAGAATACTTGATCGCGTTGCCGAGCAGATTCAGCCAGACCTGGCGCATCATGTTTTCATCGGAAACGATGATCGGCAGCGGCGCGATCTTCCAGTCGACATGGTGCGGCACGCCGGTGCTCTCGGCCTCGCTCTGCTGGTTGGCATCGAGCATGGCGCGGGTATCGGCGACCAGCGACTGCATGTCCACCGCCTGCAGCCGCATCGCCGCCCGGCCCAGGCGCGAATAGACCAGCAGATCGTCGATCAGCGCGGCCATGCGCCGGGCGGAATTGGAAATCACGCCCAGGTAATGCAGGGACTTCTCGTCGGCCTCTTCGCCCAGGTGGCGGGTGAGCTTGTCGGAGAAGCCGGCCACGTGGCGCAACGGCGCGCGCAGATCGTGCGAGACCGAGTAACTGAAGGCTTCCAGTTCGCGATTCACCTCCGAGACCTGCTCGACCTTGCCTTCCAGCTGGCGGTTCAGTTCCTCCACCCGCAGCTGTACGGCGCGCTGCACGGTGACATCGCTGACCGTCATCAGCACCACTTCATCATCCTTGTCCGGCAGCGGCATGCGCCGCGCGTTGATCAGCATGATCCGCACCACGTCATCGGCGGTGCGCTGTTCGTGTTCGTAATCCCACAGCTCGCGGCCGCGCAGCAGCACGTCGGTCAGCCGCTGGCGGACCACTGCATCGGCCCAGGCCCCGTCGCCGATGCTGTCCAGCGGCAGCCCTTCGGCCGAGGTCTCCTCGTCCAGCCCGTACAGTTCGGCAAACGCGGGATTGTGCATCTGCACGCGCAAGCTGCGGTCCAGCAGCACGATCGGCTCGCGCACCGTGTGCAGCACCGACGCGGCACGTCCGGCCGCGCGCAGCGAGGCGCGTTCGGCGCTGAGACGATGGCGGATCTGGCGTTGCAGCAGCCACAGCACCAGGCCGAGCAGCAGCAGCTGCACCACCAGCGCCGACCATGAAATGAACTCGCCCTGGCGCTGCTGGGCCGCGAACAGCGCCGAGCGCTTGGCGAGCAGCTGCTCTTCGGTGGCCTGCAGTTCTTCGACCAGGTTGCGGATGGGGTAGCGGGTGGTCAGGTCGGCCACCAGCTGCCGCTGGTCGGCATCGGGCGCCGAGCGGGCCAGCTGCTTGGCCAGCTCCATGCGGCGTTCGAGCATGGACTGGATGCGACCGATGCGGATCAGCTGATCGGGATTGTCACGGGTCAGCTCGGCCAGCCGGGCCAGCCGCCCGGGGATATCGTCGGCCTGGGCCAGGCGTTCGCGCAGGCCAGGCGCATCGATGCCCTTGGACATGGTCAACGCGGCCGATTCGACATCGCGCACGTCGGCCTGCAATTGGTATACGGCCACGCCGACATCCTGGGTGTGGGTGACCCAGTTCATCGCATCGATGTTGTCATCGGCCAGCTTGCGCAGGGTGAGCCACGGCACCACGATGATGGCTACCGCCGCCAGGGCCAGTGCCGGCAATCGCCAGCGGTCCCAGATTTGATCACTGAACACCAGCGCCATAGTCCCTCTTCAGCTCGGTGCCACACCCGGTCCTGCCCATGCGCGTACAGCCGGCATGCGCACCGCACGGCGATGGCGAAGCACTGAATATACTCCACCCCTTTGTGAATACGCGGTCCCTCACCTGACTGAACAGCGCAGGAGCCCGGGGAGCGCGCACAAAAAAACGCGCCCGAAGGCGCGCTCTGTTCAACGGTGCAGCAGGACTCAGCGCTTGGCGGCGGTCGCGGCGACCTTCAGGCCAGCGGCGTCGACACGCTTGACGCCCTTGATCTGCTGGGTCACACGGACGGCCTTGTCATGCTCGGCCTGGCTGGCAACGGTGCCGGTGAGGGTGACCACGCCATTGACGGTCTCCACCTTCACTTCGGTACCCGGGACGTTTTTGCTGGTCAGCAGGTCGGTCTTGACCTTGGTGGTGATCCAGCTGTCGGTGACCGGCTCAGCCGAATCGTGGGTATCGGCGTGGGTCATCGCGGCATGATCGGTGGTCTTCGGCGGATCCTTGGCCATGGCGGAAGAGGTGCCCAGCACCATGCCCAGGGCCAGCGAAGCAGCAAGCAGATTACGGGTCGTGTTGGTCATGTTCGAATTCCTTTGCGGATGTGCAGCCAGTGTCCGTGCCGGGCCGTGGACGGGACGTGGGCGCCGCATAACGCTGCCGTGAACCACTCAGCTTCCTGCCAAACCGTTCAGATTTCCGCCGCGCACGCCCAGCCGTTACGCTGTCCTGCCCCGTTATGTTGGAGCGCACCATGGCCGCCGTACTGCAGGTGGGATTGATCGGTTATGGCTTGGCCGGCAGCGTCTTCCATGCGCCGTTGATCCTGCACACGCCGGGCCTGGCGTTGCACAGCATCGTCAGCTCGCAGCGCGACCGGTTGCTGCGCAGCTTCACCGATGTGCGCATCTGCGCGGACCCGCAGCAGCTGTTCGACGACCCGGCGGTGGACGCGGTGGTGATCGCCACGCCGAACGATGCGCATGCCCCTCTGGCGCGCGCTGCACTCGCGGCGGGCAAGCATGTACTGGTCGACAAGCCGTTCGCGCTGTCCGTTGCGGAGGCCGAATCGGTGGTGCGGGCCGCGCAGGCGGCCGAACGCGTGGTCACCGTCTTCCAGAACCGCCGCCATGACGCCGACTTCCTCACCCTCAAGCAGGTGATCGACGAGGGCCGGATCGGTCGCGTCGCCGAATGCCATTCCCACTTCGACCGCTTCCGCCCGCAGGTGCGCGAGCGCTGGCGCGAAAGCGATGCGCCCGGCAGCGGCCTGTGGATGGATCTGGGCCCCCATCTGCTGGATCAGATGCTGCAGTTGTTCGGCTGGCCCGGCGCGATCAGCGTGGACCTGATGGCGCAGCGTGAGCACGCCCTGGGCAACGACTATTTCCACGCGGTGCTGCATTACCCGCGGCACCGCGCGATCCTGCACGCCGGCTCGCTGGTGGCCGCCTCCGGCCCGCGCTTCATCGTGCATGGCGATGCCGGCAGCTATCTGAAAGACGGGCTGGACGTGCAGGAAGACCAGCTGCGCCGCGGCATCGCACCGGGTGCGCCGGGCTGGGGCCTGGACCCGCAGCACGGGCATCTGGTGCGGGTCGACGCCGAGGGTCACACCCAGCGCAGCACCGTGGACAACGTGCCCGGTGATTACCGTGCGTTCTATGCGCAGTTCCGCGATGCGATGCTGGGCGTGGCAGAGGCACCGGTCAGCACCGCGCAGGCGCTGCAGCTGATGCGCCTGCTGGAGGCCGGTGCGGAAAGTGCGCGCAGCGGGCGGCGGATAACGCTCTGAGGCAACGCCCTGGCTCACTCACCTTGGCCGGGGTAGATCCACGCGCTTGGCGGCCACGGGCCGGACGATCACCTTTGCCGGCCCGCATTGGTCCGGCTTACGTGGTCTTGATCGCGTGACCACCGAACTCATTGCGCATCGCCGCCAGCAGGCGGTCGCTGAAGGAATTCTTCTCGCGCGAGCGCAGGCGTTCGAGCAGGGACAGCGTGATCACCGGCGCCGGCACGTCCAGATCGATCGCCTCGGCCACGGTCCAGCGGCCCTCGCCGGAGTCTTCGACATACGGCGCGATGCCCTCCAGCTGCGGGTTGCGGCCCAGGGCATCGGCACTGAGGTCGAGCAGCCACGAGCGCACCACGCTGCCGTGCTGCCAGGCCTTGGCCACCTGCGCCAGATCGAGATTGAAGTCGGTCTTGTGCTGCATCAGCGCGAAGCCTTCAGCGTAGGCCTGCATCATCCCGTACTCGATGCCGTTGTGGACCATCTTGCAGAAGTGCCCTGCCCCGCTCGGGCCGACGTGCGCCCAGCCACGGTCCTCGCCCGGTGCCAGCGTGCGGAAGATCGCCCCGATCCGCTCGACCGCGGCCTTGTCGCCGCCGATCATCAGGCTGTAGCCCTCCTGCAGGCCCCACACCCCGCCACTGGTGCCGCAGTCGATGTAGGTCACGTCCTCGCCCTGCAGCTGCTCGCTGCGGCGCATGGAATCCTTGTAATACGAGTTGCCGCCGTCGATCACCACGTCGCCTTCGGACAGATGCGGCGAGAGCGACGCCAGGGTCTGGTCGACCACGCCGGCCGGCACCATCAGCCACACCACGCGCGGCACCGGCAGCGCCGCAAGCGTCTCGGCGATCGAGGCACTGACCTCGAAACCGCGCTCGGCGGCCGCGGTACGCGCGGCCTCACCGGGATCGACACCGATCACGTGGTGTCCGCCGCGATGCAGGCGCTCGGCCATGTTGGCGCCCATGCGGCCCAGCCCAATCATTGCAATATCCATGACTCACCTTTGCTCAGCTTGCGAATGCGGTTGTGTAACAGGAGGTACCGGCGCTGCCGCGCATTGCCGCAGCTGCGCCTGGATCCAGCGCCGGTACAACGTGGTGTGCAGATTGTGCAGCCCCAGCTCGATCGCGAACGGCGTGCGCGGATTGCGATCGAGCAGGCGCGCGATGTGATATCCGATAGGACGTATACCGCGAGGATGCACGTAAATCAGGAACCCCTGGTAGAACGGATCGTCCAGCAACGCATCCAGTTCCTTCAGCAGCGGTTGCTGTTCGGCCGGCACCTCGCGCCGCCAGATCGGATCCCGCTCGATCAGCAGCCGCTCGAAGCGGCGCGGCCCCGGGCCCGGCATGCGCTGGGCCAGTGACCAGATGCGCCGATTGACCTGGTCGTAATGGGCAAAGCCGTCGTGCTCGCGCAGCGCGCGCGCCGCGGCATCGCTGACATCGACCACCACGAAGTTCTCGGCCTGGTTGTTGATGTCATCCAGGTACTTGCGCTCGAACACGTGCTCGATGAAACCGGGCGTACCCACGAACGCCTGCCGACCGCGTTGCGCGGTCTTGCTCGCTTTGCCGTCGGCCAGGAACTCCCCGGCATGCCGGCCCAGCAGGATGCTGTCGGTCTCGTGCAGGGTCAGGAACGTGCCGATGGAGAGTTCATCGGCGGAGAATTCGCGGTCGAAGGCGGCATCGCCGTACAGTTCGCGCTGGGTCGCCAGCTGCGCCACCTGGCGGCCGACCCCGCACTCGGCGCGTACGCGGCCATCGTAGAACGTCTGCAGCGCCGCACTGTTGGCTTCGGCCGGCTGATAGCCGCGGCCGAAGCTGCGGAAGCGCTCCCAACCCTTGGCCTGCGCGCCGCCGGCGCCGAAGCCGATCCAGCCCAGCTGCAAGGCCGAGAAGCGGAAGCCGTCGTTGTCCTGCAGGGCGGTGGTGGCCCGGCGCGTGGCCGCGCCCAGCTTGAATGCATACGCACAGACCGTGCCCGGGTCATCGAACAGGGTCGGCAGCCAGGCCTGCAGCTGCTGCGCCGACCACTGCCGCGGCAGCTGTACGCGCAGGTCACCTGCGGCCTGCGCCTGGCGCAGGTCGGCGCGCTCGCACACCGGTCCGGCATGGACCACCGGCGCAGCGACGTCCGCCTCACTGAAGTGCCAGCCCAGCGCTTCCAGCACGCCCTGCGCGCACGACGCCGCGCTCCACGCACTGGCCGCCGGGATCAGCCCCAGCAGCACCGCGAGCGCACAGCGGCGCCAGCGCCGCGATCCTGCTGCCATGGCGCGCCGCACCCCCGCCCGCTCAGCGCAGGGAGGCCGGGGTATCGCTCACCACCGTGGCTGGCGTCGGCTCCACCGCCGCAGCGGGGGCGGTCGCCGGCGCGGCAGCCGGGCTGGGCTCGGGCACGGCCGCTGCCGGCAGGTACTGCTGCAGGCGCTCGAAGAAGCGGCGATAGAAGGTGGCGTCCTGCACGGTGCTGCTGGCCACTTTCACCAGCGAGTCGTCATTGCTGCCGAACGGCAGCGAGACCGAGCCCAGCGCGCCGACGCCGACGCTGGCCGAGGTCGGGCTTTTCTTCAACGCGTAGCGGTCCTGCACCGCGCTGACGAACACCAGCGCCTGGTCACCGCGCGGCGCGCACGAAATACGCAGCACCAGCTGCTCGTGCTCTTCATCCCTGGGCTGGAAGTTCTTGTTGCCTTCCACGGCATCATCACCGGCGCGGGCGATCGCGTAGCCCTGGCTGAGCAGGGTGCGGCGGGCGGCCTCGCAGGCCTGGGCAGGCGGGCCGGGCACCGTGCGCGAATAGGTATCGCCGGAGTCGAACGACTCACGGATCAGGGTGCTGTCGGCGGCGCGGCCGCCACAGGCGGTCAAGGCGGCGAACACCGCCAGCAGCGGGATCGAACGTACACGACGAAAGCGCATGGCCGCTCCTGCGGAAATCCAGCCTCCAAGGATAGACCCGTGCGCGTTGGCAGGAGGTGGATACGCACAGGCCGCCCCGAAGGGCGGCCTGTGGAGTTGTCACCTGTTCAGCTGGTGGCGGCCGGCGTTCAGTCCGCCCAGCGGCCCACGGCAGTCGACTGTGGCAGGACCTGGGCCGACAGCGGGCGGTCGGCCTCGAGCAGGTTCACCGCATCGGCCAGGATCGCCGCCGACTCGCGCAGCAGCGGATCCGGGCGCTTTTCGGCGGCCTTCTCGCGGGCGGCATCCTTGACGATGTCGCGTTCGTTGCCGGTCAGCCCGTCGTCATTGCTGTCGTCGGCCAGCGGGTCCAGATCCAGGCCCAGCTGCTTGCGGATCGCCTGGCGATCGGTGCGCTGCTTGTCCTGCTTCTCACGCTCGGCGCGGCGCTCGGCCTCGTTGAGCGAGATGTACTTCTTGGCCTTCTCCGCACGGAACTGCTCGACATCCTCGTTCCACCACTGGAACTCCTTGTCGGCGGCGATACGCGTGTCGTGGCGGCTTTCCAGCTTGGGCAGCAGCGGGCCGAAGTTGCCGTACTGGGTGTGCGGCACCGCGGCGATGCGGGTCCACGGCAGCGCGTTGTCGTAGGTGCTTTCGCCGTACTCGCTGGCGTCCACGCTGGCCGGGAAGACCAGATCGGGCACCACGCCCTTGTGCTGGGTGCTGCTGCCGCTGACGCGGAAGAACTGGGCGATGGTCAGCTTGACCTGGCCGAAGCGCTGGGTCTCGCCACTCGGCCACCGGTCCAGATCGACGATGTTCTGCACGGTGCCCTTGCCGAAGGTGGTCTCACCGATCACCAGGCCACGGCCGTAATCCTGGATGGCGCCGGCGAAGATCTCCGAGGCCGAGGCCGAACCGCGGTTGATCAGCACGGCCAGCGGGCCATCCCACGCGACCACTTCGCTGCGGTCGCTGTTGACGGTGACGCGGCCACCGGATTCACGGACCTGGACCACCGGGCCCTGTTCGATGAACAGACCGGTCAGTTCGATCGCTTCATCCAGCGAGCCACCGCCGTTGTTGCGCAGGTCCAGCACCACGCCGTCGAGCTTGTCGGCCTTGAAGCCGGCCAGCAGCTTGGCCACGTCGCGCGTCGCCGACGCGTAGTCCGCGGCATTGCGGCGGCGGCCTTCGAAGTCCTGGTAGAAGGTGGGCAGCTTGATCACGCCCACCTTGCGCTCGGGCTCTCCATCCTTGGCCGGAATGGTCAGGGTCTCGCCCTTGGCGGCCTGTTCGGCCAGGCGCACCTTCTGGCGGGTCAGCACCAGGGTGTGGTGCTTGCCGTCCACGCCTTCTTCGGCCGGGATGAATTCCAGGCGGACCTGGGTATCGCTCTTGCCACGGATCTTGGCCACCACGTCATCGATGCGCCAGCCGATCACGTCTTCCAGCGGACCGGACTTGCCCTGGCCGACGCCGACGATGCGGTCGCCCGGCTTGAGCGTGCCATTGACCGCGGCCGGACCGCCAGCGATGACCTCGCGGATCACCACCATGTCGTCCTGGCGCTGCAGCTGCGCGCCGATGCCTTCCAGCGACAGCGACATCGCCTGGTTGAAGTTCTCGGCGGTGCGCGGGGTGAAGTAATCCGTGTGCGGGTCCACGGCGCTGGTGTAGGCGTTGAGGAAGAACTGGAACACGTCCTCGCCCTTCAACTCATTGACCGACTTTTCCAGCGTCGCGTAACGCTTGTCCAGCGTCTTGCGGATCTCGGCCGGCTGCTTGCCGGCCAGTTTCAGGCGCAGCCAATCATTCTTGACCGACTTGCGCCACAGATCGTCCAGTTCGGCGCTGCTCGCGGCCCACGGCACGTCCTTGCGGTCGTACTCGAACTTTTCGTCGGTGCTGAAATCGAAGTCCTGCTTGAGCAGCTTGCGCGCATACCCGACGCGCTCGCCCACGCGCTGCTTGTAGACCGCGAACACCTGGAACGCCGGCTCCAGCTCGCCGCCTCGGATGGCGGTGGCGATGTTGGCTTCGAACGGGGCGAAGCGGGTGATGTCGGCCTGGGTGAAGAACTGCTTGCTGCTATCGAGCGATTCCAGATAGCGCTTGAAGACGTCCTTGGAGGTCGCGGCATCCAGCGCGCGCGGCCGGTATGCGTAGCGGCTGTCCGACAGCAGCCCGTAGACCAGCTTGGAGGTGGTCACCTGGTCGGGTGTTGCCGCCGAAGGCAGCGCGGGCGAATCGGCGTAGGCGGCCAGTGCCATCGGCGCGGTGAGCGCCAGGGCCATCAGGAATGCGGGGGCTTTGAATTTCATGGACTAGCTCGTGGCACCTTGCCAAGGGAGAGACTGCGTGCATTACAGACACCACGACAGTGCCGAAAGTTGCCGCGTTTGTCACCGGGGCCTTCAGCCTACCGAGGCCGTTGGAGAAATTTGTGAATACCGGCGGGATCGGCAGGCAGGCACAGGCCTGCGGCCATCCGCGGTTCAGGGCCGCGGCCGGGGAAAGACGGAGTGGATTGGCAGAACGGGCCCCGAAGGGCCCGCTGGATCAACCGGCGACGCCGGCGTCGGCCGCCTGGCGGTCGGCATGATAGGACGAGCGCACCATCGGACCGGAGGCGACGTGGCTGAAGCCCAGCGCATTGCCGTACTCCTCCAGCGCCTTGTACTCCTCGGGGGTCCAGTAACGCAGCACCGGGTGGTGATGCGCGGTCGGCTGCAGGTACTGGCCGATCGTGATCATGTCCACATCGTGCTCGCGCAGGTCGCGCAGCGTGGCCTGGACCTGCTCCAGGGTCTCGCCGAGGCCGAGCATGATGCCGGACTTGGTGGCGATCTCCGGGTGCTGGGCCTTGAACTTCTTGAGCAGGGTGAGCGACCACTGGTAGTCCGCGCCCGGGCGCACATTGCGGTACAGGTCCGGCACGGTTTCGATGTTGTGGTTGAACACGTCCGGCGGGTTGGTCGCCAGGATCTCCAGCGCGCGCTCCATGCGGCCCTTGCCACGGAAGTCCGGGGTCAGCACTTCGATCTTGGTGTTGGGCGACTTGGCACGGATGGCACCGATGCAGTCGGCGAAGTGCTGGGCACCGCCGTCGCGCAGGTCATCGCGGTCCACGCTGGTCACCACGACATACTTCAGGCCCATGTCGGCCACCGTCTGGGACAGGCTGGCCGGCTCGTTGGCATCCGGCGGCTTGGGCCGGCCGTGGGCGACGTCGCAGAACGAGCAACGGCGGGTGCAGACCTCGCCGAGGATCATGAAGGTCGCGGTGCCGTGGCTGAAGCACTCGTGGATGTTGGGGCAGCTGGCTTCCTCGCAGACCGTGACCAGGCGGTTTTCGCGCAGCTTGGCCTTGAGGTTCTGCACGGCGTTGCCGGAGGGAATCCGCACGCGGATCCACGACGGCTTGCGCAGCACCGGCACGTCGGCGAACTGCACCGGGGAGCGGCCGATCTTGTCACCGCCGATCTGTTTGACGCCCGTCTGCAACGGGGCGGCGGACGGCGTGTCGCCCTGCACGACCTGCAGGGGAATGATGCGAGCGGTGGTTTCAGTCATGGCCTTGGTCGGCGGCGTTCACGCCGCGTCAGTCAAATCGGGTAATTCAGCGGCCGGCTCGAGGGCCAGGCCGAACTGGCGGGCCAGATGGCCCAGCAGCACCGGCGTGACGGCCGCCATGCCGGACGGTCCCCCCAAGTCTACCACCGAGGTCACCTGCAGCCCTTGATAGCCACAGGGGTTGATCCGGCGGAACGGTTCCAGGTCCATGGCCACATTGAAGGACAGGCCATGGAAGGTACAGCCGCGGCGGACGCGGATGCCCAGGGCGGCGACCTTGGCCCCGCCCACGTAGACCCCGGGCGCGCCCTCCAGGCGCTCGGCGCCGATGTTCCACTCGCCGAGGGTGTCGATGATGGCCTGCTCGATGCGGCAGACGTAGTCGCGCACGCCGATCCCGAGCCGCCGCAGCTGCAGCAGCGGGTAGATCACCAGCTGGCCGGGGCCGTGGTAGGTCACCTGACCGCCACGGTCGACATGCAGAACGGGAATATCGCCGGGGGCGAGCACGTGCTCGTCCTTGCCGGCCTGGCCCAGGGTGAACACCGGGTCGTGCTCGACCACCCACAGCTCGTCGGGGGTGTCCTCGGTGCGGGCATCGGTGAAGCGCTGCATCGCGTGCCAGACCGGGGCATAGGGCTGGCGGCCGAGGTCGCGCACAATGGCCGGTTGCGGCGCCCGGTTACCCGGGGCCGCAGCGGCGGCGCAGCTGGTTACAGCGTCCACTTCACTTCCGGGTGGTCGCGCAGGGCGTTGTGGGCGGCGTCGTACTGGTCGCGGTTATCCGCCTTGAACACCAGCCGCACCGACACATACTTGCCGTTGGACGAGTGTTTCCAGCTGATGCGCTCGCTCAGCACATCCACGCCGGCCAGCTCGAGCAGGCGCGGCAGTTCGCGTTCCAGGTCCTTGCCGGCCGCGCCCATGGCGCTGAGTTCGAACTGGCCGGGAAACTGGAAGCCGTGGTCGGGGTTGTCAGACTTGATCTCCATGACCGGGATTATGGGGATGCCTGCGCCCGAACCCAAGCGCTGCTTGATCGTGCGCACAGCGGCGCCGAACGGCCCGTGAAAACGTCTGTATCGCCACTGATACGCAGCAGTGCGTGCGCAGTGCTGTTCACGACATCACGCTCTGATTACGCTGTGCCGGCTTAAGAAAGAATAAATCCCCGTCTGGTATCCCATGTCTCTGAAGCCCTTTGCGCTGCCGGCCGCACTCGCCGGCGTCCTGGCCCTGGCCGCGCCTGCCGCCCACGCCGCCACTCAATGCGGGCCCGATGCGATGCGCGAGCACCCGCCGCAGGTCAATTTCCGCGTCGACAACGACCTCTTCGGTGGCAAGGACCAGGACCAGGGCTATACCAACGGCGCCCAGATCACCTTCGTCTCGCCGAATCTGGTCGATTACACCGATGACCCGTGCCTGCCGCGCCTGGCGCGCTGGGTCAACAGCCACCTGGAGCGGCTGCATCCGGGCGAGTACGAACAGCAGAACATGATCTTCAGCCTGGCCCAGGGCATCTTCACCCCCACCGATTTCACCCGGAAGGACCTGATCGAGGACGACCGGCCGTATGCGGGCGTGCTGATCGGCAGCTTCGGTTACAACGCGCGTCGCGGCGACCGGTTGCAGACCACGCAGCTGGCGTTGGGCGTGGTGGGGCCGTGGGCCCAGGGCAAGGAAGTCCAGAACGCGGTGCACGAGCTGCTGGGCGATGAGAAGTTCCAGGGTTGGGACAACCAGCTGCACAACGAGCCGGTGATCATGCTCACGCACGAGCGGATGCGGCGGTGGCCGGCCGACGCCAGTGAGAACCTGGGCGGCTGGGGCTGGGATGCGATCAGCCACTACGGTGGCGCGGTGGGCAATCTGGCCACGCACCTCAATGCCGGTGGCGAGGTGCGCTTTGGTTGGAAGTTGCCGGACGATTTCGGCAGCACGCCGCTGCGCCCGGCCGGTGAGAACACTGCGCCGACGCGCGGCGGCAAGCCGAGCGGCTGGTCGTGGCATCTGTTCGCCACCACGGATGCGGCGTGGGTGATCCGCGATATCACGCTGGACGGCAATACCTTCCGCAACAGCCACAGCGTGGACAAGCGCCACGTGGTGGGGACGGCCGGTTACGGGCTGGCGGTGATGCGCGGTCGCTGGAAGTTCGCGCTGGCCCGTTACCACAGCACGCGCGAGTTCGATGGGCAGCGTGAGGCGCCGGTGTTCGGCAGCTTCACGATCAGCCGCTCGCTGTAAGCGAGCGACTGATCGTGAAGCGGGTAGCTGCCGACCGTTGGTCGGCACCCCGTGACCCCAGCCCGGTGTGCCAAGAACCGGCCAGCGGCCGGCACTACCCGGATCCGCACCGGTTCACCTGGTAGGTGCCGACCGTTGGTCGGCTCATCGCCCACCCCAAAAAAAGACCGGCTTTCGCCGGTCTTTTTTCAGTGCGGTCGAACCGGATTACTCCGATTCCCACCACATCCAGAAGCTGTCCCACAGGCGCTTGAAGAAGCCGGCTTCTTCCACGGCGGCCACGGCCACCAGCGGGGCCTGGGCGACGACCTGGTTGTCCAGCATCACCTTCAGGGTGCCAACCTGCTGGCCGGCGGTGAACGGCGCTTCGAGGGTCTTGGGCACATCGATGCTCGGCTTGAGATCGTTGTAGCGGCCGCGCGGGACGCTGACCAGCATCGGCTGGGCCACGCCCAGCTGCAGCTTGTCGGTCTTGCCCTTCCACACCTTGTGCTCGGCCACGACCTTGCCCGGCTCGTACATGCGGTGGGTTTCGAAGAAGCGGAAGCCCCAGTTGAGCAGCGCCAGGCTGTCATCGGCGCGCTGCTTTTCCGAGCCGCCACCGAGCACCACGGCGACCAGGCGCTGGTCACCCCGCTGGGCCGAGCTCATCAGGCAGTAGCCGGCTTCGGAGGTATGGCCGGTCTTGATGCCGTCCACGCTCTGGTCGCGCCACAGCAGCAGGTTGCGGTTGGGCTGGGTGATGTTGCCGACGGTGAATTCCTTCACCTTGTTGTAGGCGTAGGTTTCCGGATAGTCACGCACCATCGCGCGGCCCAGCAGGGCCAGGTCGTACGCGGTGGTGTGGTGGCCCGGGGCGCTCAGGCCGTGGGCGTTGACGAAGTGGGAATCCTTCATGCCGATCTTGGCGGCGTAGCTGTTCATCAGCGAGGCGAAGGCCTCTTCGCTGCCGGCCACGTGTTCGGCCAGGGCGATCGCGGCATCGTTGCCGGACTGGATCGCCATGCCCTTTTCCATGTCTTCCAGGCGTGCGGTCTGGTTGACCGGGAAGCCGCTGTAGCTGCCGTCGGTGCCGGCGCCGCCCTCGCGCCAGGCGCGCTCGCTCATCATCACCTGGTCGTCGGTGCGGACCTTGCCGTTCTTGACCTCGGCGGCCACGACATACGACGTCATCACCTTGGTGATGCTGGCCGGGGCCAGTTGTTCGTGCACGTTTTCACCGGCCAGGACCTGCCCGGTGGCGTAATCCATCAGGATCCAGGCCTTGGAGACGCTGGGCTTGGGGGCCGGCGGGGTCGCCACGGTGGCCGGAGCGGCGGCGGCGGGAGCAGGCGCCGGTGCCGGGGTCGGCGCAGGGGTCTGGGCGGAAACCATGCCCACGAACAGGGTCGTGGCCATGGCAGCGGCGGCAAAGCGGAATTTCATCGGACAGCAAGCTCCTGGAGGGCGCCAAGGGGTGGATGAGGGATAACGGGCATTGTAGGCCCAAGGAGCGGCGGCACGCGCTGGCGTGCCGCGGGCAGTGGAAGGCTCAGTCCTTCACGATCTGCGGCGCCCCGAAGCCCAGACCGGCAATCCGGCCGGCAAGTTCCGAGGCGCTGGCATGGTCGGGGGCCGGCACGCGCAGGCGCCACAGGGTGCGCCCGCCACTGACGATGTCGCTGATGCTGGCCCCGGCGATGCCCGCCGAGGACAGCTGGCCGAGCGCGCGGGTGGCGTTGTCACGGCTGGCGAAGCTGGCGACCTGCAGCAGCACGCTGCCGAGCACCTGCTGGGAAAGCGTTGCACCGGGGGCCGGTGCCGGACGCGCCGCGGGTGCGGCGGCGGGCAATGCGGCCACCGCCACCGGCGCACTGTTGACGCTGGCAGCCTGGGTGGTGGCGGGCTTGCCGGTGGCAACGCGCACACCGTTGTCGCGCATCCAGTGATCAAAGTTGTCGGCGTTGCCCGGCTTGGCCGAATCGGCCACGCGGTAGCGGTACTTCTCGCCGGCCGGTTTGGCAGCGGCGGTCGCCGTGGCGGCCGGCAGCTTGCCGACCAGCGCATCCATCTCGCTCGCACTGCGCACGGCAGCGGCGGGCGCGGAGGCGGCGGCAGCCGCAGCGGCGGCGACCTCGCGGCGTTCGCGGCGGCTGGGCTTGTCAACCATCAGGTTGTCATCCCCCGGTGCCAGCGCACGCACCTCCACGTTGCCGGTGCCGCGCTGGGTGATGCCCAGGCGCACGGCGGCGGCATAACTGAGATCGACCACGCGCCCATCGTGGAACGGGCCGCGATCGTTGACGCGCACGATCACCGATTCGCCGTTGTCCAGGTTGGTCACCCGGGCAAAGCTCGGCAGCGGCAGTGTCTTGTGCGCGGCGGTGAAGGCGTACATGTCGTACACCTCGCGGTTGGAAGTCAGGCGGCCGTGGAACTTGGCGCCATAGTAGGAAGCAGTGCCCTTCTCGGCGTAGCCGCGGGTCTTGTCCATCACCTGGTACTGCTTGCCCAGCACGACGTACGGCGATTTGTTGCCGATCGGCGAGCGCGGCAGATCGACCACTTCCGGCTCGGGGATGCAGGCCACGTTCGGGATGTAGGTGGGGGTACTGTCATTTACGCCCGGCTTGTACAGACCGCCGGCGCGGTAATCGCCGCGCGTGCTGGGATCTTCAGCAGCCGCCTTGTAGGGAGAGCCTTCCGGGCAATGCGCCGGACGCCCGCCCTTGCCCTGCACCACCGCGGCGGACGGCTTGCTGCTGCCGGCGCTACTGGCACCGGGTTTCTTCGGCGCACTGCTGCAGGCGGCCAGTGCCAGTATCAACAGACCCGGGATCAGCCATCTGGAGCGTGCGATCGTGTTCATGCCGGCGGCAACTCCTGTCCAGCAATGGCCTGGGACAGCTGGTACACGGCCATCGCATACATTTTCGAGAGGTTGTAGCGGGTAATGGCGTAGTAGTTCTGGAAGCCCAGCCAGTACTGCTTGCCGGTGCTGCCTTCCAGGGTGATCGGGGTGGCGGTCAGGCCCGCGGCGACCGGCACGCTGGGCTGGTACCCGCGCTGGGCCAGCTGCGACAGCGTCCAGGTCGGCGCCCATTCGGTCGGATTGAATTCCTCGCGACCGGCCTGCAGCGTGGCCGGCACGGCCACCGGGCCACCACGGACCCAACCGCCCTTCTTGACGAAGTAATTGGCGATCGACGAGAACACGTCGTCGTAGCTGTTGAACAGATCGCGGCGGCCATCGCCGTTGCCGTCCACCGCATAGTCCAGATAGCTGGAGGGCATGAACTGGCCCATGCCCATCGCGCCGGCGTAGCTGCCCTTGATCGCGGTGATGTCCAGCTTTTCATCGCGGGTCAGCGCGAACAGGCGCGACAGCTCGTCGCGGAAGAACAGCTCGCGGCGCACTTCACGTTCAAGCTTGGCCGGGTCGCCGCTGCGCGGGTACTTGAAGGCCAGTGTGTACAGCGCATCGAGCACGCGGTAGTTGCCGGTATTGCCGCCGTAGCTGGTTTCCACGCCGATGATCGCCACGATCACCTCGGCCGGGACGCCGGTGCGCTGCTGCACGCGCATCAACTCATCGCGGTGCTGGGCGAGGAATTTCTTTCCGCCCTCGATCCGCGCCTGGCTGATGAACATCGGCCGGTACTCGTTCCACGGTTTGACCCGCTCGGCCGGGCGCGACATCGCGGCGATGATCGGATCACGGATCTGCGCCTGGGCCAGTGTCGCCTCGATCTGCGCGGCCGGAATGCCGTAACGGGCGGCGGTATCGCGCACGAAGTTGGCGCGGGCCACCTCGAAGGGCACCGGGGTCAGATCCACCGGGGCGGCGTTGGCTCCGGCTGCCTCCGGGGCAGCTTCGGCCGGACCCTTGCTGCCCGGGGCCGGCGTGACGGGAACACCCGAGGCCTGCGGCGTCGGTGAAGGAGTCTGCGGCTGGGTCGCACAAGCGACCAAACCGAGCGTGAGCATGCAGGCCAGGGAGCGTCGAATCATCGCGGCAGGTTAGCAGGTCATGGATGAATTAAAACCCCTAAGACCATGAATCTCAACGGATTGCCCGAGTTTCTCCACGGCCGTTAAGGCCGTGTGTAGACAGGCGCATGACCGGCGCCCATTCATGTGTTGCTGCAGGGGGCGCCACGATCGCGGCGGTACCGGTGTGCGGCACGGCCCGCCACCAGGCGGCCGGGGCAGCCCAGCAAGGGCTGCCTCGCAACGCACGTCTCACTTTTGGAGGTTGGTAGGGACGCCACAAGAGGTTCGCCGGTTGCGTCCCCATCCCCGCAGACGCAACCGGCCAAACCGGACCTGATCGGCAGCGGCGCGGCGCGCATCTCCCCAGCGCGCGCTTCGCCCCTCTGCCTGTGAGGTCAACTACTCCCCGCCAGACTCCCCCTCCGCGATGCTTGGCTCAGCGCGTCGTTGTTGGCGGGCCGCCATTGTGCAGGCCGTTTACGACAAGTCCATTGATCGAGATCAAGTCACTTCATATCTGTGCGCCACTTCTCACTTTTGCCCGCGCGCGTTGACAACGTGTGCACCTGAAACCGTTTCCCCATGGGTGCCCGCGCAACGGCTGCGCAAACCTCGCTCATGTGGCATGCACCGGCTGGTGCTGTCGTGCGGCCATGACCAGCCCGAAACTGGCCAGCAGCGAGACCGCCGAGGTGCCGCCATAGCTGATCAGCGGCATCGGCACGCCCACCACCGGCAGCAGGCCGGAGATCATGCCGCCGTTGACCAGCACATAGACGAAGAACACCAGGCCGGTGGTACCCACCAACAGGCGCGAGTAGCCACAGCGCGATTGGCTGGCGATCCACAGGCAGCGCGCGGTGACGAACAGGAACAGGCTGAGCACCACCGCCACGCCGACCCAGCCGAACTCCTCGGCCAGCACCGAGAAGGCGAAGTCGGTGGTGTACTCGGGCAGGAAATCCAGCGTGGCCTGGGTCCCCTGCCCCCAGCCTTTGCCGTGCATGCCGCCCGAGCCGATCGCGATCTTGGACTGGATGATGTTCCAGCCGGTGCCCAGCGGATCGTTCTCCGGGTACAGGAAGGTCAGCACGCGATCCTTCTGGTACTGGCGCAGCAGCCCGAACCAGGCCAGCGGCGCAGCAACCGACAGCCCGCCCAGGGCCACGGCCATCCACCACCAGCGCAGACCCGCCAACAGCAGCGCGAACACCCCGCTGGCGGTCACCAGCGTGGCCGTGCCGAGGTTGGGCTGCAGCAGGATCAGCACGGCGGGGCCACCGATCAGCACCGCGGCGGTGAGCACCGCACGCGGCCGCGGCGGCAACGGCTGTTTGTGCAGGTACCAGGCCATCATCATCGGCAGGCTCAGCTTGAGCAGCTCGGAGGGCTGCAGGTAGAACACGCCCAGGTTCAACCAGCGCTGGCCGTATTTGCCGGTGCCCACCACATACACCGCCAGCAGCGGCAGCAGGGACAGGGTGTAGATCCACGGCGACCACGCGCGCAGTTCCACCACCGGCAGCCGCGACAGCCCCCACAGGGCGGCAAGCCCGGCGCCGTAGCGCATCGCCTGCGCATGCACGGGCCCGTCCACGCTGTGCAGCACGGCCAGGCCGGCCACCATCAGCAGGCACAAGGCGCCCAGCAGCGGCAGATCCAGCGTGCGGAAGAAGAAATGGAACACGGCGCGTGCGCGCTGCAGTAGTTCGACCATGCGGACGACTCCTGTGGATGACGCGACGCACAGCAGGAGGCGACACGGCGAACAGAAAGCGGACCCGCGGTGCGGGCCGGCGCGAGCGCAGGACCGTAACACGCGTGGGCACCCCAATCCTTAGCCGACACGTACCGCCGGTGCGCGGCGTACGCATCGCGCGCACTCAGCCGTAGCCGCCGTGCACCGGATTGTGGCGACGCACGGCCATCACCAGGCCGAAGCCGGCCAGCAGCGATACCGCCGAGGTGCCGCCGTAACTGATCAAGGGCATCGGCACGCCCACCACCGGCAACAAACCGGAAATCATGCCGCCGTTGACCAGCACATAGACGAAGAACGCCAGCCCGGTCGCGCCGGCCAGCAGCCGTGAATAGGTATCGCGCGACTGCGAGGCGATCCACAGGCAGCGCCCGATCACCACCAGGTACAGGGCGAGCACGATGGCCACGCCGATCCAGCCGAACTCCTCGCTGAGCACGGAGAAGGCGAAGTCGGTGGTCTGTTCGGGAATGAAGTTCAGGTGCGACTGCGAGCCCTGGCCCCAGCCCTTGCCATCGAAGCCGCCCGAGCCGATCGCGATCTTGGACTGGATGATGTTCCAGCCCGCGCCGAGCGCATCGCTCTCCGGGTCCATGAACATCATGATGCGGTCCTTCTGGTACGGGCGCAGCAGCCAGAACCAGGCCACCGGCGCGGCCGCGGCGACCCCGCCGACCGCCACGCCCACCCACCACCACGGCAGCCCGGCCAGCAGCAGCACGAACGCGCCACTGGCGGCGATCAGCACGCCGGTGCCGAAATCCGGCTGCAGCATCACCAGCCCGGTCGGCACGCCGATGATCACCGCACTGGTCAGCACCGTGGAGAAACGTGGCGGCAGCGGCATGCGATGCAGGTACCAGGCCACCATCATCGGCAGGCTGACCTTGAGCAGCTCGGCCGGCTGCAGGTAGAACAGTTTCAGATCCAGCCACTGCCGGCCGTACTTGCCGGTGCCGAGCACGAACACGGCCAGCAGCGGAATCATCGACACCGCGTAGATCAGGGGCGTGGCCGAGCGGATGCGCAGGATCGAGACCCGCGAAATCGCCCACATCGCGGCCAGGCCGACCGCGAAACGCGCGCCCTGCGCGAACACCAGGCCGTCGCCACCGGCGCTCTTGAGCACCGCCAGGCCGATCAGCATCAGCGCGCCCAATGCCAGGCAAAGCACCCAGTCCAGCGAGCTGCTGAAGCGGACGGCCATATCGACCGCCCAGCGCAGGAAGACCTTCATCGTGGCCGCTCCGGTGCGGTCGGGGGCGCGGTGGCACTGGGCACGGGCACGGGCGCGCCGGGTTCCGGCACAGGCGCAGGCACGCCCACCACGACCGGCAGCAGCTCCAGCGCAGCGACGGCGGCATCGCCGGCCTCGCGGGCCGCGCCATCACCACCATCGAAGGCGGTGATGCCGATCGCGGTCGTGCCGCGCTCGCTGTCCAGCGGTTCCAGGCCGTCGGGCATCTTGCCGAGCAGCCAGGCATCGAAAATCTTGCGTGCGATCGGTGCCGCCGCCGAGCCGCCGTAACCACCGCCCTCGACCGCGATCGCCACCGCGATGACCGGGTTGTCGGCCGGCGCGAAGCCGACGAACAGTGCGCGGTGGCGCAGGTGCAGTGGCAGGCTGCGCGGGTTGACCGCGGCGGTGCCACGGCGGCTGATCACCTGCGCGGTACCGGTCTTGCCGGCCATCACATACGGCGCGCCTGCGGCCGCACGCGCACCACTGCCGCCCGGCTGCATGGTGCCCATCATGCCCTCGCGCACCGCCTGCAGATTGCTCGGCGTGGGGCTGATCGGCTTGCTTTCGCCCGGCGGCGTTGCGGTCCAGTCCGCGTCGAAGCCGGCCCGCTGCTGCATCACCAGGTGCGGCTGGCGCAGGTGGCCATCGGCGATCCCGGCCACGCCATGCACCAGCTGCAGCGGAGTGACCTTCCAGTCGCCCTGGCCGATGCTGACGTTGACCGTGTCGCCGGGATACCAGCGTTCTTTTCTCGATTTGTACTTGGCCGCCGGCGAAGGCAGGATGCCGCCGATCTCGCCGGTCAGGTCGATGCCGGTCGGCGCACCGAACCCGTAATAGCCCATGTAGTGGTCGAAGCGTTCGATGCCCAGATCCAGCGCGAGCTTGTAGTAGTACGTGTTGACCGACTGGGTGATCGACTTGCGCAGATCGGTCCAGCCATGGCCGCCACGGTTGGCATCGCCCCAGCCGCGCGAGGTGCCCGGCAGATAGAACATGCCGGTGGAGAGGATCTTGTCCTCCGGCCGGCGCACGCCACTGTCCAGCCCGGCCAGGCCGATCAACGGCTTGATCGTGGAGCCCGGCGCGACGCCGCCCAGCACCAGGCGGTTGAACTGCGGCCGCGACGGGTTGTCGTTGAGCGCCTTGAAATCGGCGTGCGAGATGCCGTTGACGAACAGGTTGGGGTCGTACGAGGGCAGGCTGACCATCGCCAGCACCTCGCCGGTGCGCGGGTCCATCGCCACCGCTGCGCCTTCGAACTCGCCGAAGGCGGCGACCATCGCGCGCTGCAGATCGGCGTCGATGGACAGCCGCAGATCGCTGCCGGACTGCGCCGCGACCCGGCCGATGGTGCGGATCGCGCGGCCCTGCACGTTGGTCTCGACCTGCTCGTAACCGACCTTGCCGCGCAGCTGCTGCTCGTAATAGCGCTCCAGCCCGGACTTGCCGATGTGGGTCAGTGCGGCATTGCCCTCGCCCAGCATCTCCAGGTCTTTGTCATCCACCCGGCCGACGTAGCCAATGATGTGCGCGAACAGATCGCCATAGGGATAGCGGCGGGTCAGGTACGGCTCCAGCTCCACGCCGGGGAAGCGCCAGCGGTCCACCGCAAAGCGCGCCATCTCCTCATCGGTGACACGCAGCTTGAGCGTGACCGGCAGGAAACTACGGCGCGCCTTGCGCGACTTGTTGAAGGTCTCGATGTCTTCCGGGCTGAGCGCGAGGATCCTGGACAGGCCGGCCAGGGTGGCGTCCATGTCCTTGACCTTGTCCGGGGTGATGTCCAGGCGGAACGCCGGCACGTTCTCGGCCAGCAGCCGACCGTTGCGGTCGTAGATCATCCCGCGCCCGGGCACCACCGGCCGCGGCTTGATCCGGTTGGCCTCCGAGCGCGTGGCGTAGATGTCGTGGTCCATCACCTGCAGCTTGAAGTACCAGCCGCCCAGCCCGATCAGGCATACCAGTACGCCGAGGAAGCCCAGCGCGGCGCGGCGCCGGAACTGTTCTGCCTCGGCATGCGGATTCTTGGCCTGGCGGCGCATGTACATGTCAGCGCCCGCGTCGCCCGAAGCGCAGCGCGTCCAGCAGCACGAACACCAGCGGCCACAGCGCCATGCCCAGCAGCGGCGCCCACCAGTACGACCACGGCAGGGTCGGCTCGCCCACCACGATGTGCACCACCGCGCTGACGATGCGGTCGTTGAACAGCAGCCCGCCGATCGCCAGGATCTGCTGGGACATCGGGAAGAAGCGGATCCGCGCGCGGAAGCGCTGCAGGATGAAGGTCAGGATCACCAGCCGCAGCGCCTGCTCGCCCAGCACGCCGCCATACAGCAGATCGGCGATCACGCCGCTGGCGAAGGCGATGCCCAGCCCGACCCGGTCCGGCGTTTCAATCACCCAGTAGGCCAGCACCAGCGCCAGCCAGTACGGCCGCAGCGGCTGCAGCAGGGCCGGCAACGGCAGCAGGCCGAGCAGCAGCGCTACCACCAGACTGACCGGCAGCACCCAGGGTTTGTCGCGCAGGCGGCTCATGGCCGGTTCTCCACGGGTTCGGCCTGCCGAGCATGGCTCGGCACTACCGTGGATTCGGCTGCGGCACGGCGCGGAACGGTCACCGGTACCGGTGCGGCCGGACCGGGCCGGTTGGCCTGTGGTGCATTGGCCGGCGCCGCCGCAGGTGCCGTCGTGGCCGGGGATGAACCCGCCGGGGTGGTACTGGCCGGCGCGGCGGTGCCGGCCGGCGTGCCCTCCTGCAACGGCGCGGCGGTGCCGGCCGGCGTGCCCTCCTGCAGCGGCGCGGCGGCCGGGCCACCGGCTTCCCCGGCGTCGCGGCGCAGGTTCGGCGGCAGGTGGATTGCTTCACCCGGGCGCAGCAGCAGCACGTCGCGGCCACGGTCCAGCTGGGCGGCCGGCTTCAGTTCGCCGACCAGGAAGGCATGGGTGTCATCCGGACGCAGGGCGGTGATGCTGCCGACCGGGAAGCCGGCCGGGAAACGACCGCCCAGCCCGGAGGTGACGATCTCATCGCCGACTTCCACCCCGGCACTGAGCGGGATGTCACGCAGTTCCAGCTTGTCGCCGCGGCCGTAGACGATCAGCCGCACGCCGTTGCGGGCCACGGTCACCGGCACGGCATGGTCGGGGTCGGTGAGCAGCAGCACGGTCGCGCTGTTGCCGGTGGTGGCGATCACCTGGCCCATCAGGCCGCCGGCGTCGATCACCGCCTGGCCGACATGCACGCCATCGCGGGTGCCGGCCGCCAACACCAGGCGCTGGCGCACCGGGTCCAGGTCGATATCCAGGATCGGCGCGAGCTGCACATCCAGGCCACTGCGCTCGGCCACGTTGAGCAGTTCGCGCAGCTGGGCGTTGTCCAGCGCGGCGGTCTGCAGCCGGGTCAGGCGCGCGTTGGCGATAAGCAGCTGGTTGCGCAGCTCGCGGTTCTCGCTGACCAGCTGGCCGTGGCTGGCCGCATTGTCCTTGACCTGGGTGCCGAGCCGGCCCGGCAGGCCGGCCAGCGCCCACACCGGCTGCACCAGCACGTTGGCCTGCGCGCGCAGGCGCGACAGCCAGCCGGCCTGGTCATCGAGCACGATCAGGGTGATGGCCAGGGCCAGGTAAGCGAGCAGGCGCAGCGGACTGGCGGCATCGCCCTGGCGGGAGGCTACGGGAGGACCGGCGTAAGGCGGCACAGGCGTCGACTGGGAAAAGTGTGGGTGAAGCGCGTTGCAGCACAGCGCAGCGGGAACAGCATGCGAGAACGCCCCGGCGAGGCGATGCCCGATGAGCAGGGCTCACCGGCATCACGCCGCAGAGGCGCGTCCACGATACACGGCCGGTACGGCTTACTCCGGCGCAAAGAACTCGTTGCCGTGCATGTCCACCAGCTCCAGCGCACGACCGCCACCGCGGGCCACGCAGGTGAGCGGGTCATCGGCCACCTGCACGTGCAGGCCGGTCTCTTCGGAGATCAGGCGGTCCATGTCGCGCAGCAGGGCGCCACCACCGGTCAGCACGATGCCGCGCTCGGCGACGTCGGCACACAGTTCCGGCGGGGTCTGCTCCAGCGCCAGCTTGACTGCGCTGACGATGCCCGACAGCGGCTCGTGCAGGGCTTCCAGCACCTCGTTGGAGTTGATCTTGATCATCTTCGGCACGCCCTCGGCGAGGTTGCGGCCGGAGATTTCCATCTCGATCACTTCCGCCTGCGGGTAGGCGCAGCCCAGCTCGACCTTGATCCGTTCGGCGGTGGCTTCACCGATCAGCATGCCGTGGTTGCGGCGCACGTAGTTGGTGATCGACTCGTCGAAGCGGTCGCCACCGATGCGCACGGAGGCCGAGTAGACGATGCCGTTGAGCGAGATGACCGCCACTTCGGTGGTGCCGCCGCCGATGTCGATGACCATCGAGCCACGCGCCTCGGTGACCGGCATGCCGGCGCCGATCGCGGCGGCCATCGGCTCTTCGATCAGGAACACATCACGCGCACCGGCCTCCTCGGCCGATTCCTTGATCGCGCGGCGCTCGACCTGGGTCGAGCCGGCCGGCACGCAGACCAGCACGCGCGGGCTCGGGCGCAGGAAGCGCGACTTGTGGACCTTCTTGATGAAGTGCTTGAGCATCGCCTCGGTGTAGGTGAAGTCGGCGATGACGCCGTCCTTCATCGGGCGGATGGTGGTGATATGGCCCGGGGTACGGCCCAGCATCTGCTTGGCTTCGGCGCCTACGGCAGCCACGGAACGGGTACCACCGATGGCCCGGTCCTGGCGCACGGCCACGACCGACGGCTCGTTCAGCACGATCCCCTGCCCACGCACGTAGATGAGGGTGTTGGCCGTGCCCAGGTCGATGGACAGGTCATTGGAGAACATGCCACGCAGTTTCTTGAACATCTGGGAGTTGATCCTGAGGGGTGTCGCGCCCAACGCGGGATGGCGAAAAAATGGGCAGAATTCGAGGCCGACAAGCCTAGCAATCCCCCTGTGCGCGAGCAAGGACAAATCTGGCCGAAAGCCAGCCTTCACGGCCATTCAGGCCAATCCGGACAGCCCGGGTTCTGGCCCAAAGCCGCCTCACCCGTTAACCTTTGCGCCGCAGGGCGCCGCAGGGCGCCGTTTCGTTGCCCGCCCGACGGGCCTCAAACCCCCTTCCGCATAGGCCTTACTCGATGTCCGCTTTGATCTGTGGTTCTCTTGCCTTCGACACCATCATGGTGTTTCCGGACCAGTTCAAGAATCACATCCTGCCGGACAAGGTGCACATCCTGAATGTGTCGTTCCTGGTGCCGCGCATGCGTCGTGAATTCGGCGGGTGCGCCGGCAACATCGCCTACAACCTGTACCTGCTGGGCGGCGAACCGATCCCGATGGGCACCGTGGGCTCGGACTTCGGCCCGTACCGGGAGTACTTCCAGGGCCTGGGCATCGACCTGAGCCGGGTCAAGGTGATCGATGAGCTGTTCACCCCGCAGGCGTTCATCACCACCGACCACGACAACAACCAGATCACCGCCTTCCACCCGGGCGCGATGATGCGCTCCTACGAGAACCACGTGAAGGATGTGCCGGGCGTGACCCTGGGCCTGGTCGGCCCGGACGGGCGCGAGGGCATGATCCAGAATTCGCAGGAGTTCTTCGACGGCGGCGTGCCGTTCATCTTCGACCCGGGCCAGGCCATGCCGCTGTTCAACGGCCCGGAGCTGCGCACCTTCATCGAGCAGGCCGACTATGTCGTGGTCAACGACTACGAGTCCAACCTGCTGCAGGAGCGCACCGGCTGGGATGAAAAGGAGATCGTGAGCCGGGTCAAGGCCTACATCACCACCCGCGGGCCGAAGGGCGCGGTCATCCACACCCCGGAAAAGACCTATGACATCCCGCCGGCGCACGAGCGCCGCGTGGTGGACCCGACCGGCTGTGGCGATGCGTTCCGCGCCGGGCTGATCTACGGCATCGAGAAGGGCTATGACTGGCTGACCATCGGCCGCATGGGCAACCTGATGGGCGCGCTGAAGGTCGAGCACCCGGGTACCCAGAACCAGCGCTTCACCTTCGATGAGTTCAATGAGCAGTTCAAACAGCAGTTCGGCTACGCGTTGAACGTTTGATCAAGGGTAGAGCCAGGCCATGCCTGGCTGCTTTTCAGGGTCCTGGCAGTGGATCGCGCGGGCCCTTTCGACGCGATCAGGCCGAAACCCGCTTCCCATCCCATGCCGCCAGCACCTGCCCGCAGTCTGCCAGGTGCCAGCAGGCCATGCCCGGCCAGGGGTTGTCCGGGGTGTTGACCATCAACGTTCGGGTGCCTGCGGCGCGGCCACATTCCAGGTCGAAGCGATGGTCGCCGACCATCACCACCTGGGCGGGGTCGACCTGCCAACGCGCAACGAAACCGCGCAGGCCCGCCGGCGACGGCTTGGGCTCGGCTTCGTCGCGGCCGATGATGTCGTCGGTGGCGAACATGTCCCCCACACCGATCGCCTTCAGCGTCACCTGGGCGAGCTCGCGCGCATTGCGGGTGAGGATCCCCAGCCGGCAGCCCGCGACGTGCAGCGCGCGTACCAGGGCCACTGCGCCGGGGGCGGCCTGCGCCTGCTCGGCGAGCGCGCGTTCGTGCGCAAGCAGCCAGTCGTGCTTGGCCGCGGCCACCTCCGCCGGGAGCGCGGCGAGGTGGCTGAGGATGTCGTCGTCCGGCGGTATCGCAAGTTCCTGTTTGATGCGCTGGAAATCATGCACCGCGATGGTCAGCGTGCCGTCCATGTCGAACACCCAGTGACGGATCGCCGCAAGCCCGATCACTTCCACCACTGCGGCATCCTGCTCGTATCCACGCCACCGGTTTCGAACACGGCCGTGCGCGTGCCACCGGCCTTGACCGGGAATTCGATGCTGATCACCTTGGCCTTGCGCGCCAGGTTCCACAGCGCTTTCTGGTCGGTGATGAACATCGCGATCGCCTCATCGGTGTCCGGGCGCCAGGCGGCCATCGAGACCGGCTTGCCGTCATCGACGGTCACCTTGACCTGGCACTTCGGGCAGCGGAAATCGCCGGCCTGCAGCACCAGGTAGGCATGCCGCTTCCACTCGGGATGATCGCGGAACACCAGCTGCACCGGCTTGGCGCCGCTGCCATCCACGTCCACGCGTTCCTTGCTGTAGATCTGCGCAGAGGACTGGATGCCCTTGGTACCGACCGGGATCTGGTTGTACTGCCACAGGGCCTGCAGCCGGCGCGTTTCGCGCGCGGCCTCGGCCTTGGCCTTGACCTCGGCGTAGCCCGGTTCGATCCTCGCGGCGACATCGGTGTCCTTGTACTGGTCCAGCAGCGAGCCACCGTGGATGCGGGCACGCTCCCAATCCTGCGCGGCGACGGCCATGTCGTACTGCTTGGCCACGCCTTCGGCCTTTTCTTCCTGCTGCGCCTTGGCGGCGGCCGCGGCGGCCTGCTGCGCCTGGCGTTCGGCTTCGGGGTTGCTGCAGGCGGCCAGCGCGAAGGCGCAGGCTGCTACCAGGATCAGTCGTTTCATCGCGTGCTCCGTGTTGGTCGATGGCGCACAAGGCGCCTGCGCCTACTTTATCGCCAAGCGGAGCATGCCGGCGTCGCCGCGATGTCGGCCTGCTTTACTTTGCGGTCGGCTGTCCTTCGCGCCACCAATGGGTGGACGGTGCCGGTGCGCGGATATCCAGGCGTTCTCCCATGTGTGGCGCGGTCAGCGGCACGCCCTGCGCCTGCGCCAGCGCGGTGATGCGCTCGAAGGGTTCGGTCCACGGGTGCAGCGCGAGGTCGAAGGTGCCGTTGTGGATCGGCATCAGCACCTTGCCGCGTACATCCAGATGCGCCTGCAGGCTCTGCTCGGGCTGCATGTGCACGTCCGGCCAATCCGCGCCGTAGGCACCGGTTTCAATCATGGTCAGGTCGAACGGGCCGTAGCGTTCGCCGATGCGGGCGAAGCCGTCGAAGTAGCCGGTGTCACCGCTGAAGAAGATCCGGGTACGTCCGGTATCGATCACCCACGAGGCCCACAGCGTGCGGTTGCCGTCGGCCAGGGTGCGCCCGGAGAAGTGCTGGGCCGGCGTCGCGACGATCTTCAGGCCTTCCACGCGGGTGTCCTGCCACCAGTCCAGCTGCACGACCTTCGCCGCCGGCACGCCCCATGCGATCAGGCGATCGCCCACGCCCAGCGCGGTGACGAAGTGCTGCACCTTGGGTGCGAGCGCCTGGATCGCGTCGTGGTCGAGATGGTCGTAATGGTCATGCGAGATGATCACGCCGGTAATCGGCGGCAGTTCGTCAATCGTGAGCGGCGGCGCATGGAAGCGCTTGGGCCCCATGAACGACATCGGCGAGGCACGCTCGGAAAATACCGGGTCGGTCAGCCAGAAGTGCCCGTCCAGCTTCATCAGCAGGGTCGAATGCCCCAGCCGCCACAGGCTGTCATCGGGCGCATCGAGCAGGGCGTGGCGGGTCAGGGCCTGCACCGGGATGGGCGCCAGCGGGCTGGCGTCGGCCGGCTTGTTGAACAGGAAGCGCCACATCACCGCGACCGTGCGGAAGAAGCCGAGATCGGTCTTGCCGGTGGGGTTGTGGAAGCGCCCGTCGCCGAACTGGGGCGACTGGTCATAGGCGGCCGCCGGGCGGGCACCGCAGGTCAACAGGCCAATGGACATGGCGATCAACACCGTCAGAAGGAGGAGGATGCGAGGCAGGCGACGTTTCATGCGGGGCGTGCCCAGGAAAGTACACCGGCGAGTTTACTTGTCTTTTCCGAAAAGTAAACTGAACGGTGTAAAATAGGTCCATGAGTACTTCCGAGCGCCCCACCCGCCTGACCGACCGCAAGCGTGCGGCCATCCTCGAGGCGGCGGTGGCCGAGTTCCGCGCGTTCGGTTTCGCCGGCACCAGCATGGACCGCATCGCGGCCACGGCCGAGGTCTCCAAGCGCACCGTCTACAACCACTTCGCCAGCAAGGACGAGCTGTTCACCGCGATCCTGTGGCAGCTGTTCGAGGCCAGCCAGGCGCTGGATGTCGTGCCCTACGATCCGGCACGGCCGCTGCGCGATCAGTTGCTGGTCTTCGCGGCCCGGAAGATGCGCCTGCTCGACGACCCCGGCTTCATCGATCTGTCCCGAGTGGCGATGGCCGAACTGGTGCACACGCCCGAACGGGCCCGCGCGATGATGGACAAGCTGGCCGAGAAGGAAGAAGGCCTGACCGGCTGGATCCGCGCCGCCCAGGCCGATGGCCGGCTGCGCGCGGAGATGCCGCCAGCCGAAGCTGCGCATCAGTTGCAGGCGATGCTCAAGGCCTTTGCATTCTGGCCGCAGATCACCTTCGGCCAGCCACCGCTCTCAACGGCGCAGCAGCAGCAGGTGATGCACGACTGCGTGGACATGTTCCTGGCGGTGCGCGCCGTTTGACACTGGCTTTCAGGCAGGCAGACGGACTTCTCACAGCCTTGGCCGTTGGTTGGTCGTACGCTGGGCCGCTATCGAGAACAGGGCCTCTCACACAAAGGCGCGGCGTTCTGCCTGTGTACCGCGAGCCGAGCCCCGCAGCGGCCGGTAGGCCACTGGGCAAAATCAAGGAGGAGGACGTCGCCGTCCGGCGGCGGACGGGGGATATTTGCCGAGGGGCCTGCCGGCCGCTGCGGGGCTCGGCTCGCGGTACGCAGGCAGGCATGAAAAAACGGCGGGTTTCCCCGCCGTTTTTCGTTCAACCGATACGTGTGGCGATTACGGCTTGGCCGCGCCCGCCTCGGCCTTGTCCAGCATGTCCTGGACCGAACCGGTGGTGATCGGGTGGTACCCCGGCTTGGCCTTGGCAAAGGCCGCCTTGGCGAAGGCCAGGCCTTCCGGCGTCTTCACCAGTTCGGCGTAGATCGGCATGATCAGCTTGCGGCGACCGACGCGCTCGATGAACGCACCGGCGGCTTCGTTGGCTTCGCTGTAGCCACTGCGGATCGTCAGCGGATACCAGCGCATCGCGATTTCACCGTTGGCGGTACCGGTGAAGTGGTACGCCTTGTCCAGCGCGGCGAGCTTCTCCACCGGCAGGGTCTTGCCCAGGCCGTCGATGAAGTGCACCCATTCCTGGGTGCCCCACTCGCCGGTGATCTGCGCGTTCGGCAGCGTGTTGCTGCCCTGCCAGGCGATGCGGGCGGTATCGACGATGGAGAAGTTGCGCGAGCGGGCCTTGGTCGCGAACGACGGAATGCCCGGCTCGTCCAGCCACGCCTTCAGCTCGGCATCGGTGACGGCGCCGGGCTTCTTGGACAGCAGGTTCTTCTTCAGGTACTCGATGAACTGGTCGGTGTTCGCGCTCTGGAAGGCGTGGTCATCGAACCAGCCACGCAGGAACGGGTCGAAGGTCTCGCGGCCGAAGCGCTGTTCCAGGAACTGCAGGAACCACGCACCCTTGACGTAGGCGACCTGGCTCAACGCCTCGTCCGGGTCACGCTCGCTCAGCGGCGGCAGCGCCAGGGCCTGGTCGGCCGGGCTCATGTCCTTCACTTCGGCGAGCAGATCGTTCTGGTCGATCTCGCGCTCCATCTCGGCCATCTCCTGGCCATACAGCGCCTCGGTGATGCGGCCCTGCACGTAGGTGGTGAAGCCTTCGTTGAGCCAGATGTCCTTCCAGCTGGCGTTGGTCACCAGGTTGCCCGACCAGCTGTGCGCCAGTTCATGGGCGACCAGCGAAACCAGCGACTTGTCGCCGACGATCACGGTCGGGGTGGCGAAGGTCAGGCGCGGGTTTTCCATGCCTCCGAACGGGAACGACGGCGGCAGCACCAGCATGTCGTAGCGGCCCCAGCGGTACTCGCCGTAAAGCTTCTCGGCGGCGCCGATCATCTTCTCGGTGTCTTCGAACTCCTTGGCGGCCTTGCCGACCATGGTCGGCTCGGCCCACACGCCGGAGCGGCCGGAGATCGGCTCGAACACCAGGTCGCCGGCGGCGATGGCCAGCAGGTAGGACGGGATCGGCTGCGGCATCTTGAAGGTGTAATCACCGTCACGCGCAGCCTTGGGATCGTTGTCGGCGCTCATCAGCACCATCACGTCCGGACGCGAGGCCACGTGCGCGCTGTAGGTGAAGCGCACGCTCGGGGTGTCCTGCAGCGGCACCCAGGAACGGGCGTGGATCGCCTGCGACTGGCTGAACATGAAGGGCAGCTTCTTGCCCTCGGTCATCGACGGCTCCAGCCACTGCAGGCCCGAGGCGGTCGGCGCGGTGTGATACGTGATCACGACCTTGGCCGGCTGGTCCGGCGTCTCGATGCTCAGCTTGCTGCCGAACACCTTGTCGGCTGGCGCCAGCACGAACGGCAGCGGCGCGGTCTTGCCGTCGGCGGCGATCGCCTCGACCTTCTCCACGGTCAGCTCGCGGGTGTCCAGCACCAGCTGCTTGGCCGCCTTGTCCTTCCACTCCAGCGTGTAGGTCGCGGTGCCGCCGATCTGCTTGCTGTCGAAGTCCAGCTTCAGGTCCAGCGCGATGTCCTTGACGACGACCTTGTCCGGCTCGGCGTAGGAGCTTTCATCGTGGCTGCGGCTGTCGGCTTTCATGGCAGTGCTCGCCGGGGCGTTGGCAGTGGGATCGACGGTCGGAGCCGCCGGTTCTTTGGAGCAGCCGGACGCCAAGGCGACGGCCAGGGGAATCAACAGGAACGGAGATCGCATGAATCGGGACCGATCAGGGTGAAACGACCAGTTTACCCCCTGTCTCCGGCGCCCGCGCAGGCCATGCGTGGCGGTTCGCGCATTCAGTCCTCGGCGCGCAGCAGCCGCCCGCCCCCGGCGTACTTGGCCCGGTACATGGCCGCATCGGCGCGCCGGTAGGCCTCGCGCAGGTCATCACCGGGGCGATACCGGGCTGCGCCGGCACTGGCCTTGACCGGCGGCTCGCCAGCGCGCGCCGGTGCCGCCAGCTGTGCGAGCCAGCGGGTGACCCGCTCGCCGGCCTCGTTGCTGTCGGCGTGTACCGCCAGCAGGAACTCATCGCCGCCCCAGCGCCCGATCCAGTCCGGGCCGCGCAGCCACAGCCGCGCGGTCTCCACCAGCCGCACCAGCACCTGGTCGCCGGCCAGGTGGCCGTGGGCGTCGTTGATCGGCTTGAGGTTGTCCAGGTCGACCACGAACAGGGTCAGCGGGCGCGCCTGTGCGCTCGCCCATGCTGCCGAATCGGCCAGCGCCTGCTCGCAGCCGCGCCGGTTCAGGGCCTGGGTCAGCGGATCGAGCAACACGCTGCGGCGCAGATCGCGCAGGCCGGCGTCGACCCCATGCAGGTTGCGGTTGATGCTGCGCAGCAGCCGGCCGATCTCGTCATGGCCCAGGTCGGGCAGGTGCGGCAGGCGCTGCTCGTCGTAGTAGGCCTCCAGCGCATCGGCCGCCTGCCGCAGCGGCGCCATCAGGCGGTACAGCGCCATCATCGCGATCGCGGTGCCGAGCAGCGTGGCCAGCAGCACCACGCCGACCACGGTCCACATCACCCCGCGCGCGTAGTGGCCCGTCGCAGCCATCCACAGCAGCAGGACCAGCAGCGGGACGTGCAGGCCGAGGAACACCACCGCCATCAGCTTGGCGGTGAATGAGCGGGGAAATACGCGGGCAAGCCCGCGGTACAGGCGCATGGCAGGCCCTCTTCGACAGCCTGCCTGCAGTGTGGCCGAGCCCCCTCAGCGGGAACCGGACCGCTGTCTCAAAGTTTGTAGCCGGAGTGAATCGAAACGATGCCGCCGGTCAGGTTCTTGTAGTGGCAACGCTCGAAACCGGCCTCGGCCATCATGGCCTTGAGCTGTTCCTGCGGCGGATGCTTGCGGATGCTCTCGGCCAGGTACTGGTAGCTGTCGCCATCGCGCGCGAACAGCTGGCCCAGCTTGGGCAGGATCTTGAACGAGTGGAAATCGTAGATCGGCTTGAACCAGTCGGCGGTGACTTCGGAGAACTCCAGCACACGCGCCTGGCCGCCCACCTTGAGCACGCGGTGCATCTCGCGCAGGCCGGCTTCCTTGTCGGTGACGTTGCGCAGGCCGAAGGCGATCGTGACCAGATCGAAGCTCGCATCCGGGAACGGCAGCGCCTCGGCGTTGCACTGCACGTAGTTCAGGCCCGCGACCAGGCCGCGGTTGGTCAGCCGGTCACGGCCGACGGAGAGCATGCCGGCGTTGATGTCGCCCAGCACCACTTCACCCTCATCACCCACCCGCTCCTTGATCAGCGCGGCGATGTCGCCGGTGCCGCCGGCCAGGTCGAGCACGCGGTCGCCCGGCTTCACCTGCGCGGTGGCCACGTAGTAGCGCTTCCACGCCCGGTGGATGCCCAGGCTCATCAGATCGTTCATCAGGTCGTAGCTGCGCGCGACCGAGGTGAACACTTCGCCCACCAGCTTCTGCTTGTCCTTCGCAGCGACGTCGCGGAAGCCGAAATGGGTGGTGCCAGTCTTGTAGGGGGATTCGCTCATGGGGACGATTATCGCACCGCCGGCGCCGTTGCGGCAGGCCGCCCACTATCATGAAGGCCTTCACGTCCCTGGATTGCGCATGATCACCCCCCCCGACTACGCCGCCCTGCTCGAAACCGCCATCGCCGAAGCCCGCCAGGGCATGGCCGAAGGCGGCATCCCGATCGGCGCCGCGCTGTACCACAACGACGGCCGGCTGCTCGGCTGCGGCCACAACCGCCGCGTGCAGGAAGGCGACCCGTCCGTGCACGGCGAGACCGACGCCTTCCGCAAGGCCGGCCGCCAGCGCCGCTACCAGGACACCATCATGGTGACCACCCTGGCCCCGTGCTGGTACTGCAGCGGGCTGGTGCGCCAGTTCAACATCGGCACCGTGGTGGTGGGCGAATCGGTCACCTTCCAGGGTGGCATCGAGTGGCTGCGCGAGAACGGCGTCAAGGTGATCGACATGCAGAGCCAGGCATGCATCGACCTGCTCGGCGGCTTCATCAGCGCCCATCCCGAGGTCTGGAACGAAGACATCGGCGAGTAAGCGCCGCCGCTTCCGCGCGCATATGCGTGGAAGATGCCCGCGCGGGGCCGAACGGTGGCGCGCGGGCACGGCAACGTTCTGAATGCTTCAGTGAGCAGGCCGGGCCGCAAGGCCCTGTGCTGCGGGTGTCTGCGCGTGATGCCCTCACGCACCGACGACGGTCGCCGGACAAGGCGAACACGCCGCACTAACAACCGCGCTGCATGAACGGCTTAAGGTGGTTGCACAGGGGGCACCATCGTCGAGGAGACGTCATGCATGCCCGAACCCGCCGCACCTCCTCCGTCGAACCCGAGCTGACCGATGCCTGGGAACGACTGCAGGTGCACTACGCACGCCACCAGAACGCCGCGCCTTTCTGGGATGCCTACCAGGCGATACAGGATGAGTTGACGCGGTCCCATCCCCAGCAACGTGTCGCCGTCTGCAACCGGCTGGCGACGCTGGCCGAGCGGCTCGGCGTGGTCCACCACGCTCATCTGCTGCGCGAGCAACGTGGCGAAAGCCGCCACACCAGCTCCACATCGCCATGACACCGCTTGCACCGCGCTCTACGCCATCATCCAGATTCCCTTCTTCCCAAACTGAAGTGACCATGTCCTCCGCCCAGATCTCCATCCCTGCCGTCATCGATGTCGACGCCGAAGTCAGCTACTGGCGCCAGCGTCATGCCGACGGCAACCTCGGGACGGGCTCGTTCGGCCATTACGTGCCGTGGATCAAATTCGCCTGCGACTCGCTGATCACGCAACCGCGTGCCAGCGATGAGCAGCGCGATGAAATGTTCCAGACCCACTACGCGCTGCAGATCATGCCGCGCCTGTCCGAAGAACAGGCACGCCAGTTCGTCGACCAGTGCTGGGAACACGTCTACCATGCCGGCCGCCAGGACCTGTCCTCGCGCCCGCGGTTGCATGCCCGGGTCTGACCCCGGCTGCACAGCGCCTGCACGGCGCCCCACCAATGATGCAGGCACCTCGGACCCGGTCTGCCGTGCCTCATGAAACTGCGCAGCATCTTCAACCTGGTTGCCAAGAAGGCGTCCTATGCGGCGGGAACGCCGTGGACCTTCCTGGCGGCGGTCAGTCAGAACGCGGATACCGCCGCGATCCAGATCAAGCTTGATGAGCTGATCCGCGCCACCAAGGGCGCCAACAACGAACTGCTCGATCTGGAAGAGCTGGACGAAGAGCGCCTGGAAGAGATCCGCCGCGAGTACGAACGCATGGCACGCGAGGCGGGCAATGCGCTGGACCGCGCGCGGCGCTGCCACGGCGATGGCCGCGCCGACGACCCATGACGGGCACGGGTGCGGCCGGCCGGACGCACCCGCGCAGACTTACCCGCGCTCGTGCCAGCCGCCGCCGAGCACCTTGTACAACGCCACCTGGTTGGACTGCTGCGCCAGCTGCGTGCTGACCAGCGACTGCCGCGCGGTGTAGGCGGTACGCCGTGCATCCAGCAAGGTCAGGAAGCTGTCCAGGCCGGCGTCGTAACGCGCCTGGGACAATCGCTGCGCCTGCTCCGCCGCGGCGACCAGCGCCTGCTGCGAAGACAACTGCGCACCCAGGCTTTCGTTGAGCGCCAGTGCATCGGCCGCCTCGCGGAACCCGGACTGGATCGCCTTCTCGTACTGCGCCAGTGCGATATCGCGATCGGCGGTGGCCATGCCCAGATTCGCGCGCAGCTTGCCGCCCTGGAAGATCGGCAGGTTGAGCTTGGGAATGAAACTCCACACGCGCGTGCCGCTGTCGAACAGACCCGACAGCTCCGAGGAGGCCGAACCGATGTTGCCGGTCAGGCTGATCGACGGGAAGAACGCCGCGCGCGCGGCACCAATGTTGGCGTTGGCCGAGAGCAGCACGTGCTCGGCGGCCATCACGTCCGGGCGGCGCAGCAGCACATCGCCCGGCATGCCGGCCGGCAGCGGCCGCACACTGGCCACATCAGTCACCTCGGCCTGCGGCAGCAGGGCGGCATCGACCGGCCCGCCGGCCAGCAGCACCAGTGCATTGCGGTCCTGGGCGACCTGGCCGGCAAAGCGCGCCACATCCGTGCGCGCGGTTTCCACCAGGGTGCGGGTCTGGCTGAGTTCCAGCGCCGAGGCGCCGCCAAGCTGACGGCGTGCCTCGGTCAGGCGCAGCGAATCTTCGTACGTCGCCAGCGTCGCCTGGGCGATCCGCAGCTGTTCGCTGTCCGCGCCCAGGGTCAGCCACGCATTGGCCACCTCGGCCACCAGCGACAGCTGCGCGCTGCGACGGTTGGCCGCTTCCGCGAAGTACTGCTGCAGCGCAGCCTGGCTGAGGTTGCGCACGCGGCCGAACAGATCCAGCTCGAACTCGACCACGCCGAGGTTCGCACTGAACTGCTCGGTCACCGGCGCATCACCGCCGCTGCGGGTCATCTGCCCCTGCACGCCGATCGCCGGTACGCGGTCGGCACGCTGGATGCGGTACTGCGCCCGGGCACGCTCGACGTTGAGCACGGCCACGCGCAGGTCGCGGTTGTTCTCCAGCGACTGGCTGATCACTGCCTGCAGGCGCGGGTCGACGAAGAAATCGCGCCAGCCGATGTCGGCCACTTCCATCGGTGCAGCGGTCACTGCCCCCGTGGTGGCCGTTGCCGGCCACTGCGAGGGAATCGCCGGGGCGACTTCAGTGCTGCGTGGCTCCAGCGTCGAGCAGCCGGACAGCACCAGGCTCACGGCCAGCGCCAGGCTGGCCATCATGGGCTTACGCATCGGAACCTCCAGCGTTCTTGCCGTACTTCTTGCGATTGAACACGCGCTGCACCACCACGAAGAACAGCGGGATGAAGAACACACCCAGCAGCGTGCCGACCAGCATGCCGCCGAGCACGCCGGTACCGATGGCCTGCTGCGCGCCGGAACCGGCACCGGAGGCGATCGCCAGCGGCAGCACGCCCAGGCCGAAGGCCAGCGAGGTCATGATGATCGGGCGCAGACGGTCGCGCACGGCATGCATCGTCGCTTCGATCAGGCCGGCGCCCTTCTCCAGGTTCTCCTTGGCGAACTCCACGATCAGGATCGCGTTCTTGCTGGTCAGGCCCACCGTGGTCAGCATCGCCACCTGGAAGTAGATGTCGCGCTCCATGCCGCGGAAGGTGTTGGCCAGCACCGCGCCGAGGATGCCCAGCGGCGCCACCAGCAGCACCGAGGTCGGCACGCTCCAGCTTTCATACAGCGCGGCCAGGCACAGGAACACGATCAGCAGCGAGAGCGTGTACAGCAGTGGCGTCTGCGACCCGGCCTGGCGTTCCTGGTAGGACAGCGCGGTCCACTCGATGTCGAAACCGGCCGGCAGCTGCTTGGCGAGCTTCTCCACTTCGTTCATCGCATCGCCCGAGGCCACGCCCGGGGCGGGCTCGCCCTGGATCTCCATCGCGGAGACGCCGTTGTAGCGCTCCAGGCGCGGCGAGCCGTAATCCCAACGCTGGCTGGCGAAGGCCGAGAACGGCACCATCTCACCGGCGGTGTTCTTCACCGACCACAGGTTGAAGTCTTCCGGGTTCATGCGGAACGGCGCATCGGACTGCACGTACACGCGCTTGACCCGGCCACGGTCGATGAAGTCATCGATGTAGCTGCTGCCCCATGCCGCCGCCAGCGTCGTGTTGACCGCCTCCAGCGACAGGCCCAGCGCGCTGGCCTTGCCGACATCGATATCGATGCGCAGCTGCGGGGTGTCTTCCTGCCCGTTCGGGCGCACGTTGGCCAGCAGCTTGCTCTGCCCGGCCATGCCGAGCAGCTGGTTGCGTGCCTCCAGCAAGGCCTGGTGACCGGCACCGCTGGTGTCCTTGAGGAAGAAGGTATAGCCCGAGCCGATGCCCAGCTCCGGCATCGCCGGCGGCGGGAAGGCGAAGATGAAGGCGTCCTTGATCCCGCCCAGCGCGGCCATGGCCCGGCCGGTGATCGGCATCGCGCCCTGGTCGGCATCACGGTCCTTCCAGTCCTTGAGCTTGACGAAGGCCATGCCGGCGTTCTGCCCCATGCCGGCGAAGCTGAAGCCCTGCACGGAGAAGATCGACTCGATCGCGTCGGCCTCGTTCTCCATGAAGTGCTTTTCAAGCTTGTCGATCGATTCCAGGGTGCGTTCCTGGGTGGCGCCGACCGGGGTCTGGACCAGCGCCATCAGGATGCCCTGGTCTTCATTGGGCAGGAACGAACTGGGCAGGCGCATGAACAGCAGGCCCATCACCAGCGCGAGCGCCGCGAACACGCCCATGAAACGCCACGGACGGCCGAGGATCCCTCGCACGCCACGCTGATACTTCGCACTGGAGTTGTCGAAGCCGCGGTTGAACGCGTTGAAGAAACGGCCCGACCAGCCCTTGTGGGCGACGTGGTGCTCGCCCTTCTTGAGCGGCTTGAGCATGGTGGCGCACAGCGCCGGGGTCAGCACGATGGCGACCAGCACCGACAGCGCCATCGCCGAGACGATCGTGGCCGAGAACTGGCGGTAGATGACGCCGGTGGCACCGCTCATGAAGGCCATCGGCACGAACACCGCCGACAGCACCAGGCCGATGCCGACCAGCGCGCCGGTGATCTGGCTCATCGATTTGCGCGTGGCTTCCAGCGGCGAGAGGCCTTCCTCGGACATGATCCGCTCGACGTTCTCCACCACCACGATCGCGTCATCGACCAGCAGGCCGATCGCCAGCACCATCGCGAACATGGTCAGCATGTTCACCGAGAAGCCCAGCGCGGCCAGGATGCCGAACGTGCCCAGCAGCACCACCGGCACCGCGATCGTCGGGATCAGGGTCGCGCGGAAGTTCTGCAGGAACAGGTACATCACCAGGAACACCAGCACGATGGCTTCGATCAGGGTCTTGATGACGCCCTTGATCGAAACCTGCACGAACGGGGTGGTGTCATACGGCACCACCGCCTTCAGGCCGGCCGGGAAGTTCGGGGCCATTTCATCCAGGGTGGCACGCACGCCGTTGGCGGTGGCCAGCGCGTTGGCGCCGGTGGCCAGGGTGATCGCGATACCCGACGACGGCTTGCCGTTGTAGCGGGTCACGAAGTCGTACGACTCGGCCCCCAGCTCCACGCGGGCCACGTCGGCCAGGCGCAGTTCGGCACCGTCCTGCGCGCTGCGCACGATGATGTTGCGGAACTGCTCCGGGGTCTGCAGGCGGTCCTGCGCGTTGATGGTGGCGTTGAGCTGCTGGCCCTTGATCGACGGCGCGCCACCGAGCTGGCCGATCGCGACCTGCGCGTTCTGCGCGGTGATCGCCGCGATCACTTCGGCGGTGGACAGCTTGTAGGTGTGCAGCTTGTTGGGGTCCAGCCAGATGCGCATGGCGTACTTGCCACCGAACACCTGGATGTTGCCCACGCCGGGCACGCGGCTCAGCGGATCGACAATGTTGGAGCCGACGTAATCGGAGATGTCGTTGGCATCCATGCTGCCGTCTTCAGACACGAAGCCGAGCACCTGCAGGAAGCCACTGCTCGACTTGGCCACGTTGATGCCCTGGCGCTGCACTTCCTGCGGCAGCAGCGGCATGGCCAGCTGCAGCTTGTTCTGCACCTGCACCTGGGCGATGTCCGGGTCGGTGCCGCTCTGGAAGGTCAGCGTGATCGTGGCCTGGCCATTGGAGGAGCTGTTGGAGGAGAAGTAGATCAGGCCGTCCAGGCCCTTCATGTTCTGCTCGATGATCTGCGTCACCGAGTCCTCGACCACCTTGGCCGATGCACCCGGGTAGCTGGCGCTGATCTCGACGGCCGGCGGCGCCACTTCCGGGTACATCGACACCGGCAGCTTGAGCACCGCCAGGCCACCGGCGAGCATGATGATGATCGC
>NZ_JARVXM010000005.1:0-124875 GCF_048957655.1 Stenotrophomonas sp. AS1
CACAGCATGTGGAAGTGAACATTCAGGTTCAGCGCGCTGCCGAAGCGCTGGATCAGGGTCACCACGCCGCATTGCGCCGTATCCCGCGGCACGCCGGCCTGATCGGCAAGCCAACCGGCGATCACGCGCTGCACGATGCCCAGCACCGGGCCAATGGCTTCTGGCTTGCTGGCGAACAGGAAACGCAAGGGGTACGGAAAGCTCAGCACCCATTGCCGCACCGGCCGCGGGCCGAACACCTCGTCCACCAGATGCCGCGCCGACTCGGCCATGCGCCGCGCGCCGCAGCTGGGGCAGAAGCCGCGCTTCTTGCAGGAATACGCCACCAGCCTCTCGGCACGACAGTGCTCGCAGACCACGCGCAGGAAGCCGTGCTCGAGCACGCCGCAGCGCAGGTAGGTCTCGAACTCCTCGCGCACATACTCGGGCAGCGGGCGGTCTTCTACCTCACGGCGCGCGAGAAAGTCCGGCCAATGCGCCTGCAGCAGGTCTGGAAGCAGGAGGTTGGGCAAGATTTCTCGCCTTGCCGAGCGGCGGCCGCTGAATGCGACTGTGCAGTTCCGCAAGGGGAACGTCCGCACCAATGTCCAGATCCTCGACATTTCCACGCATGGCGTGCGTATTGCCGCGATCCAGGCGCTCCGTATCGGGGACACCTGCTGGATAAGGTTGCCGCAGCTGGAGCCCCAGCAGGCGAAGGTCGTGTGGGTGGATGAATTCGTGGTCGGCTGCCAGTTCGCCCGGCCGCTGCATCCTTCCGTATTGGATAATATCCTGCGCCTGCGGCAGCCCGCCAGCCGGAAACCGGAGTAGGCAAGTCACCCCCGAACAGGCGGCCGCCGGACCTCTTTGCGGCGCGCGGATTCCCCTGACTGCAAAAAATGCACTAGGCTGGGACGATGTCCGACCTGGCCCTTGTCCTCGCCCTGCTGATTTCCGCCATTGTCATGTTCGCGATCGGCCGTCCGCGAATGGATGCCGTTGCGTTGATGATGATCGTGGCGCTGCCGCTTTCCGGGGTCATCACCGTCGAGCAGGCATTCGCCGGCTTCGCGGATCCCAACATCATCCTCATCGCCGCGCTTTTCGTTGTGGGCGAGGCGCTGGTCCGGACGGGCGTGGCGCAGATGCTGGGGGACTGGCTTGTCAGCAAGGCCGGCCGCAGCGAGGCCCGGCTGATCGTGCTGCTGATGATCGTCGTGGCGGGCATCGGCTCGTTCATGAGCTCGACCGGCGTGGTCGCCATTTTCATCCCCATAGTCCTGCGGATCGCGCGCAACGCCCGCATTCCCGCCAGCCGGCTGATGATGCCGCTGTCGGTCGCGGCATTGCTCAGCGGCATGATGACACTGGTCGCCACGGCGCCCAATCTCGTGGTCCATGCCGAGCTCGAGCGGCATGGCTATGAGGGATTCAGCTTCTTCGCCTTCACGCCTTTCGGCCTTCCGCTGCTTGTCCTGGCCATCATCTATATGCTCGCCGCGCGCCGTTTCCTCGCCGGCGTGCCGGAAGCGGAGCAGGGGCCGGAACGCCCCACCCTTCGCGATTTCATAGAGAAATACGGACTGGAGGGCCGCGAATACCGCTTTGCGGTGGATCCCTATTCTTCCCTGATCGGACGGCCGCTCGCCACGCTCGACCTGCGCGGCAGCGCCGGGATCAATATCATCGCCATCGAGCGTGAGAGGCGCTTTTCCCGCCAGCTTCTGCGCCCGCACGCCCACAGCCAGCTGGAGGCCGGGGACATATTGATGATCGATGCGTGCGGGCGCGATCTCGATATCGGGAAAGTGACTCGCAGCTTCAGGCTGCACCCGATGGAACTGGCCGCCAATTATTTCGGGGATCGCAGTCAGGAGATCGGCATGGCCGAAGTGCTGCTTTCTCCGGATTCGAGGCTGGTGGGCAAAACCGTGGCGGAGGCCGATGTCCGATCGCTTCACGATGTGACGGTCGTCGGGGTCAGGCGCGAACGCAAGGCGCTGGAAGAGCCGGTGACGGAAGTGAGGTTCCGCGCCGGGGATATACTCCTTGTCATCGGCCCCTGGCGCGCGATAGAGCGTCTGCCGCGCTCGCCGGACCGGCTGATCCTGCTGAACCTGCCTGTCGAGAGCGACGATGTAGCGCCCGTCCGGTCGCGCGCGCCATTTGCGGTGGCGATCCTGCTCCTGACGGTCTTCATGATGGCCAGCGGCATCGTGCCCAATGTTCTGGCGGCGCTGATCGGCTGCCTGCTTTTCGGCCTTGCCGGCTGCGTCGGCATGAACGGCGCCTACCGTTCGATCCATTGGCAGACGCTGGTTCTGATCGTCGGCATGCTGCCCTTCTCGATTGCGCTGCAGGAAGTGGGCGGGATCGATCTGGCGGCCGATTGGCTGTTATCGACGGTAGGGTCCGGTTCTCCGCGTGCCGTGTTGGCTGTTCTGTTCTTCGTCACCGCCCTTCTGGGCATGTTCATCTCCAACACCGCGACCGCCGTGCTGATGGCGCCGGTCGCGCTTGCCCTTGCGGCGGGGCTGGAGGCTTCGCCCTATCCCTTCGCCATGACCGTGGCGCTTGCCGCGTCGACGGCCTTCATGACTCCCGTTTCATCGCCGGTGAACATGCTGGTCGTGGGGCCGGGAAACTATCGCTTCGTCGATTTCGTGAAGATCGGCGTGCCGCTGGCGATGATCGCCCTGGTGGTGACGGTCCTTCTCGTGCCGGTTCTGCTGCCGCTATGATGCGGCAATGCCTTGGAGTCTGGATTCAACGTGGCTTTTTTGTTCCTGATTACCCGGCTATCGCATCCACGGTTGCCATCCGATAGGGCAGCGGCGGCGTACGGAGCAGCACGTAGGTCAATCGTGCAACCAGCCGATGCAGTTCGAACCGTCGGTTGAACCGATAGCAGAACTCGCCCAGGTAGCGTTGGGCGTACTTGCGCCGGGGTCCATGGTAGGTGCCGCGCAGAGCGGTCTTCACGTTGCCCAGCATGACGTTGACCCAGCGCAGTGCCGGATGGTCGCACTTGTGCCCACCGCTGCCCGTCCGCAGCCGGCGATGGCTGGTGCCGGCCACCTCGCCCACCGCATTGAACCCTGCCAGGGCATCGGATACGACGACGGTATCGGGGGCCAGGTGGCGCGTGGCCCAGGCGCCGATCTCATCGGCGCTGAATCCCTTGACGACATCCAGCCGCATCACTTCCGGATGGCCCTCCTCGGAGCACTGCACGGCGGCCACGAACGCCTGCTTCCCGTCGGCACCGCGGCCACGTGGCCCACCCCGGCGCTCGCCGCCGAAATAGGCATCGTCCAGTTGGACCCAGCCGGCCAACTGGCGCCTGCCTTCACGCTCGACCATGGCCTGCATCAGCTTGTGCTTGAGCAGCCAGGCCGCGTCGTAGCCGATCCCCAGCTCCCGCGACAGTGCCAGAGCCGATCGGCCCGTCTTGGTGTTGGCGCGCATCCAGAACTGACCCACTTTCGGCGGTGATGCGCGGGTAAAACTGACCCACCTGAAGCCCACATCCTGAGCATCTTTTGCTCGGGGGATTTCAGGAGTGATCACCATGGTCATGTTGGCCAAGATCCGGCGGATGCATTTCCGCGATGGCCTGCCGCTGCGCGAGATCGCCAAGCGCACGGGCCTATCCCGCAATACCATCCGGCGATGGCTGCGCAGCGGCCAGTCCGAGCCGGTCTATCCCAGGCGAGCCTCGCCCTCCCGGCTCGATCCCTACCGGTCCCAGTTGGAGACGTGGCTGCGTGCCGACAGCCATCGTCCCCGGCGGGAACAACGCACCGCCAAGGTGCTGTTCTCGCAGTTGCAGGCGATCGGCTATCCGGGCACCTACACCCGGGTGACGGCCTTCATCCGCCAGTGGAAGGCGGCCGGCGGCGCCAGCCGCCGCCCGGCCTTCGTGCCGTTGCACTTTCCTCCGGGTGAAGCCTTCCAGTTCGACTGGAGCCGCGAGTACGCCTTCGTCGGCAGCCACGCCAAGATGCCGCTGGATCTCGCCCACGTGAAGCTGGCCTGCAGCCGCGCCTTCTGGTTGGTGGCCTATCCCACCCAGAGCCACGAGATGCTGTTCGATGCTCATACCCAGGCGTTTACCGCCTTCGGTGGCGTGCCGCGCCGCGGCATCTACGACAACATGAAGACGGCGGTGGACGGGATCGGCCAGCACCGGGAACGGCGGGTCAACGCCCGCTTCCACGCCATGACCAGCCACTACCTGTTCGCCGCGGAGTTCTGCAACCGCGCCGCGGGTTGGGAGAAGGGGCGGGTCGAGAAGAACGTGCAGGACCGGCGCCGACAGATCTGGATCGAGGCCGGGGCCCGCCACTGGCCAGATCTGGACACCCTCAACGCCTGGCTCGCCAGCGAGTGCCGCGCCGCTTGGCCGATGCAGGCGCATCCGGATGCCTCCGACATCACCGTGGCCGAAGCTCTGGAGGACGAACAGCCCCACCTGATGCCGATGCCCGCGCCCTTCGACGGCTACATCGAGCGGCCGGTGCGGGTCAGTTCGACCGCGCTGGTCAGCTTCCAGCGCAACCGCTACAGCGTGCCGTGCGAACACGCCCACGCCGTCGCCAGCCTGCGCGTGTATCCCTTCGAACTGGCCGTGGTGGTCGGCGAGGCCGAGGTCGCCCGCCACCGGCGCAGCTTCGAGCGTGATCGGGTCCACTACGACTGGCAGCACTACATCGCCCTGGTCCAGCGCAAGCCGGGGGCACTGCGTGACGGCGCGCCGTTCCTGTCCATGCCCGATCCGCTGCGCAAGCTGCAGCAGGTGTTGCTGCGCCAGCCTCACGGCGACCGCGCCATGGCCCAGGTGCTGGCCGCCGTACCCGTGCACGGGCTCGAAGCGGTACTGGTGGCGGTGGAACTGGCACTCGAGTCCGGCCTGGTGCGCGCCGACCACGTGCTCAACGTGCTGGGGCGATTGCAGCATCCGGACCGCACGATCGAGACGGTCGCCTCGCGAGTGACGCTGCGTCATCCGCCGGTGTCCGATCCGGCCCGCTACGACGCCCTGCGGGAGGCAGATCATGTCGACGCCTGACCTGCCGCTGCGCATGCAGCAGCTCAAGCTGCACGGCATGGCCAGCCAGTGGCCCGAACTGCTGGCCAAGATGCGCCTGCACACCATGGAGCCCGAACACTGGATGGCCGAACTGCTGCAGGCCGAGTCCGCCGAACGGCAGGTTCGTGCCCAGGCCAACCAGATGAAGGCCGCACGTTTCCCCGTCCATCGTGACCTGCTCGGGTTCGACTTCGCGGCCAGTCCCGTTGATCGCGCACTGGTCGAACGACTCCACCAGGGTGACTTCATCCACACCCCCGAGAACGTCGTCCTTGTCGGTGGACCGGGCACCGGCAAGACCCACCTGGCCACCGCCATCGGCATCCAGGCCGTGCGCCAGCATCGCCTGCGCGTGCGCTTCTTCTCCACCATCGAACTGGTCAATGCGCTGGAGAAGGAACAGGCCCAGGGCAAGGCCGGGCAGATCGCCCTGCGCCTGACCTATGCCGACCTGGTCATCCTCGATGAACTGGGCTACCTGCCGTTCACCCCCTCAGGCGGCGCGCTGCTGTTCCACCTGATCAGCAAGCTCTACGAGCGCACCAGCCTCGCCATCACCACCAACTTGGCCTTCTCCGAATGGGGTCAGGTGTTCGGCGACGCCAAGATGACCACCGCGCTGCTGGATCGCATCACCCACCACTGCCACATCCTGGAGACCGGCAACGACTCCTGGCGGCTGCGCAACAGCACCGCCGCCAACAAGACCAAAGCCAGAATCAGGGCAAAGGAGGCCACCACCCAGACCACCAACTGATACCCTCAGCCCCGTACACCGGGTGGGTCAAAGTTCAACGCGCAGCCTGGGTCAGTTTTAAGTGCGCGCCAACAACTAGCCATCAACTCCGTACCAAATGAACTGTGCCGCAAGGTAGATATCACTCCTACGGCCAGCAACGAGAACGCCATTGCAGCGATAGCCGGCCAGTAAGCTTGAATCAGGTTCATCCATCGCATCCCACACTCCAGTGACCCGAAGCTACTCCACGTGAGTCTCAAAAACTGAGACAACAACGCTCAAGTGAGACATCCTCGCTCCCTGCTGCATCAAGATCTGCCAACTGTTCGACCGCTTGCCGATGCTCGATGCAATTCGAAAATCTACCTACTCTTCCCTTTCGCCCCATGTCCTGACCGATCAACCGCAGGCAGTGGTTTATCCAAATTCAAGCTATCCATCCGCACGTTGTTGGCGTACGCGTTGTATTGCCACCGCCGAAATTGATCAAGCAGCAACGTGTTGGTGGCTTCAAGCCGGCTCACCTGCGCCTCAAGATCCGCGATCCGCCGATTTGCAACTTCCATCGTGAAGTCTCTTGGCCGTTGATCCCTAACCTCTCTCAGCTCCTGCTGCCGACGCCGGTAGTGTTCCTTGATTGCAGGATAATTGAGCAACGCATGGCGGCTCACGGAATCGATGCCAAGCGCTTGGGCAACTCGATCGCAGTAAGCATCCCAGGTCAACTTGCCTTCCCATTGATCCAATACCCGCAGGATCTTGGGTAGGGTCGATTTCGTGACAATCTTCTTCGGCATGGCTTTATGCGAGTGCCAAGGGAATTACGCGAGGATGCAGAGCCAGAGCATCGGGCAGGACTACGCCTAGTTCAATCAGCGCTCGCCGCACTGGCGAAGGATCGTGACCATCTGGAATGCGCAAGACAGTGCCATCGGGCACGCCATCATGCTCCAACGTCATGCGCATCGCCTGCACATGTGCCAACTTCCATTTATGGTTGTCCACCCATCGGTCTGCGCCGAAGTCCCCAGCTTCGCGAGCCTCGAGGGCCCGATCAAGAAGCGCTTTGGTTTGCGCCTCCAGAAGCAGGATTCGATCCAATGTCACGTGATCCCCCTTGATGCATACATGCTCCTTGCAAGTCATGCATTCACGCTGTTTTTGGCAGGGACTCATCGCGTAATCGTGAACGCACATCCCGTAGAGCGTAGCTTTGGCGGTCCCCAGGCGATCTACCCCAAGCTCTTGATAAGTGACCGGTTGACGGCTCTGGAATCGTTCAAGTAGCGACTTATGTTCCACCTTGAGGATGTCTCGCACCTCTCTCATGCGCTCCTCTGGCGAACGATGATCGTAGTGCGCGTTGTCGGCAACACGGGCGCGGCCCGACCACTGAGCCAACGTCATCTCGTCCATACCGCCCCGCTGACTCAGGGTATTGAGCCAATGACGGGGCTGATGAGTCGTGAGCTTGATTGGACTTCCATCTGAGTTCCGATAGCCCTTCTTCTCGAAGAGCGAGAGATCCGAACTCCCGCCCAGGCGATCATTCACCATCGTTGATGTGGCGATTGCCCATGAGAACCGCTTGACTTCATGTTCGCGATGGAACTCGTTCACGCGGTGCAGGCAGAGGGCATCCCAGATCTTCACTGTCCTGCTGTCATCAATGAATGGCCAATCCGGCCCGGCGCACCCTTCAAAAACGTAGGCGGCCAGATCCTTGTAGGAGATGTCACCCCGATCAAGGAGCTTTTTCAACCGCTTGTCCCCAACCACCTGCGACCAAGTGGGCGTGCCGTCAGTACGGTACGTTTTTCTGTGAACCCGAAGCCCTAGAGCAGCTGCCACTTCATTCGGCATCAGCAGACGATCGGCGGCATCGCCCACCGTCACCACACAGCCCGGATGATCCATAAATCTTCCAGGGTGATCATGAGCGAAGCGGGCAGCCGCACGAGCGGGAGCGCCGATTTGGGTCAGCCGACGCACGGCTTCGATGACAACATCCTGCATCACCGAAGGCACCCACTTCTTCGTGGCTCCCTTGCCCTTCGCTGCCCGCCATCGCAGGCACATTTGCGGCGCTCCATATTCGTCGGTATCCCACTGAATGCAGTCAACTGGAAGCGCGAGCACCTCAGAAATTCGCGACGGTGCAACCATCAAAAGCGTGGCGATAGAGGAAAAATATTGAGTCTCGACATCATCGGCGGCTGCAAACATTTCAGCCAAAGCGAACATTGCCTCGTTGGACGGCAGCTTCGCTGCACGGTGTGCTTTCCCCGCGCCTCCGATGTCTTCGGTCAGTATCTTCGGCTTCGGGAACGGCGACTTCCACTGCTGCAAGGAAGGGACAATCTTTTTCTCCCGAAGGAATTCGACAATGCGAGCCATCTGACGCCCCGTCTGGCATCTCTCGTCGTCGCTCTTGTAGAACTCCCGACACTTGGCAGCCGCCACATCCATCACAGCCCCGTTCAGGCCGCTGACGTCGGCACCTCCGCGGGACTCAAGAAGAGCCGCTTCAATGCAACGCAATGCTCGAAGCGGATAGTCAATGTTCTTAACGGGCTTGTGACTGTACGTATAACGAACGTATGCCTTGGCGAATTGGATGAACGGCTCTGCCATCGGGGTGAAACGATGGCTCGTTAATTCCTTCGTCTTCGTGGCAAATACAACTGATGTCTTTCCAAGCCTCCACTTGTGCTCTTCCCAACCGTCTCGCCCACCGAATGCGGTTAGATCTTCACGTGCAAGCCGTATGAACTCAGCCAAATTTTCGCTGGCAAATCGTGCGTCACGCGGTACAAAGAGGACGACATCAGCCATCGGCCACCTCAGCGAGGCACGATGCGCCAGCCAGTTGTTGACGCATGGCAGCGCACTTCGAGACGCAGTCTTCCACAGCAAGTATCAGGAGATCATTGGCGTTGACCACCACCTCCGCACATCCAGCCTCCTTCACCCTGAGTTTCTCAGCGTAAAGATCCTCGAGCACTTCCGAATGTGGAGCGTCGAGCCAGGGCTGGAAGTGCACGCATGTATAGCAAGCGCGATATCCACTGGCGCAGAAGCCAAAGTTTCCGCATGTCCCCACGGCGTTCTGCCGATCATTCGACACACGACTGGTAGGGTCGTCGCCGCGTATCGCGTCACGTTCGCTGCGAACCAGCGTTCCTAGACAAGCTTGTGCAAATGGCGCAAGGGCGGGGCCCACTATCCGGTCGATGAACACCGCCTCTTGGGCCGTATTCTCGGTATAGACCTTGACCTGCTGGATGTCGGATTGGTCCAACAACTCTGCGATCACGTATGCCCCGAATCCTTCCCTCCGAAGTTTCGTACCTCGTGTGTAGCGGAATCTCGTGGCTGTGAGGCGGAGATATTCGCCAGTCCGCTCCGAGCGCGCTGTGCACGCTTGTGCGACGCGCTGTAGCGCCTGACTAAATGATGTCGTCGTCGCGTGCAAAAGATCAGGCGTACCTCCAAGAAGCAACTCTTTAAGCGCGAAACCATCGGTGTTGCGTCGAAGTGTGTACGCCTTGGATGCATTGATGAAGATCGGAATTTCATCCCGCAGCGATGCGTGCAACGTATATCCCACTCGACTCTCGACAAGTTTGACTGAGCCCCTGTGCTGTTGCTGCAACACAACGCCAAGATCGTTCGGGATTGGAAGTGAACGAAACTCACCGCGGAAGGAGCCACCTCGCTGCTTGGAGCGTGGAACATTTAGCGTATAGAAGCTATCGCCTGCCTTCGGCAAAGCCAGATCCTTGCCTCTGAGCGCAGCGATCTGGATGGGTCGCCGAGCAGTCATTGCCAGCATCAACAGATAGGCGTAATCCTCGAAATCAATCGTTTTCTGGACCACCGCGAGATTCGCCCAATCCAATAGGGACTGCAGCTCAATATCCGTGAAAGGTCCCGTTTCTGGGCAGCCGTTTGCCACAGCTGCGCCTTTTTCATTGCCGGTGATACGCCAACCTTCAAGTAGTTCAACCACATCCTTGGAGATCCCAGCGAACCCATAGTCATGCCATGCCAGCAAGAACCCCTTGAGCCCCCCCAGATTCCACTCCCCATCCAATCCGAGTGAGGCTCTCCAGTTCATGAGCGAAGCCGGAGACACTTCAGCAGACCCCGTTTCACGAATGAACCGCTTCATGCGCTCAGCCATGTTGTAGGTATGTGAGGCGGATTGCTCCTCTGCGTAGCGCTGAAGGGTGAGGCGGGCACCCTGCCTACAATCCGGCTCAAGGTCATCTATGACACCAAGCGAGATTTGAACATCCTTATTGAGCTTCCACTGCATGTCCTTCGGATCGAATGAATAGCCATCCTTCGATATAGCCATACGCGGCGAAGCAGTCTCTGGTACGGCTGCATTCGCCTTAGCGCTTGCCTTCATCACCCACCTTCTTATCGTTATTGCGAGCAAGTGCGCTGCCAAGCAGTCGCATGGCCTTGTCGGCCTGTTCACGGATATGACGCTCGTTATAGACCTTGCCCGACTCCTTGTTGCGATGTCCATTGAGGTGTGCACGAATGTCCTGCTCGCGACCCTCCCTAATGATCTGCTCGGCGTCATTGGAACGCGACGCTGCATTGTGTTGATCAATCGCTAGCGACAGCGCGTAATTCATGTGATGGCGCAGTGCATGAGGATGTATGCCCGCCAGTTCTGGCGAGACCGCGCTGACTCGCTCGATGACTCGGTACAGGCCATTCTTCGACAGCGGCCTCCCAAAGGTCTTCCCGGCCTTGTGCGATACGAAAACGTAGGGATGTCGTCGCGCTCCAGGAATGCGTGCACGCACTTCAAGGATGTAGTGCTGGACCAGCTTTGCGAGCTCGTCCGAGATCGGCAGAATGCGCTCTTTCGTTTTGCTGGTCGGCTGATAAGCGCGAGGATCGTGCACGTCATCGTGATTGCGTCGAACGCTGACGCTTGGCTCGTGCCCAAGATGAAACTGCTCCACCCAAAGGCTGAGCAGTTCGCCCGTTCGCATGCCGGTGACTCGATACAACTCGATGATGATCGCATTCCGCAGCTGGATCGTCGGATCGCTGAACGGGTTCTCGTCGCTCCCGATGGCGATGACTTCCCGCAGCCGCTTGACCACCCCTGGATCAGGCGACTTCTCGACCGGCGTCTGAATGAGTCCGTGCTTGGACCCTCGTGGGCGGTGCTTTCGAATGCGCTTGCCCATCTCAGCCAAATCGTGCGCAAACTCCGCAGAGTTGCGATGCTGGATGATGACGCCGCCGAGGAACTCCAGGTAGTCCGCGATCGTCGTCATGCGGTTGTAGGCCACTCGCTGGGTCACCGAGGGACGCGCCACCGTCGGGCCTACCCGTGCATCAGAAAAGGCCACCACGTTGCCCGAGCGCACTTCGGTGTCTTCTCTAGCGCCCACATATCGCATGTCCAGCTTCGCGAAATCGCGCAGCGACACGATGTCTGGCAACGAAAGGAACGTCCCACCCGTGAACTCGTCAACGAGGTTGCGTCCTTCCTGCATCTCCCATCGAAGGAGCACCTGGATGTGCGTGAGAGCGTTTCGAATCGTATTGACGGCCGCTCCGGCGTTGCGCAACTGCGCCGTCGCAAAGAGCGTCGGGTAGAACACAGGAAGCCCCTGATCGTCCAGCAGAAGTGGCACGCGCTCACCTTGATTCATCACGCGCATCGCAAGCGAGGACATAAGGTCTTTTTCTACATTTACTACATATGAATGACTATACCATTTTATTTTACAAAAGTAGTGAGCAAAAAATAGAAAAGCCCCTTAGTAGAAGGGGCTTCCTGTATCCATTAGCTACAAAGCGTGAGGATAGGTGTCCTAGAACGGTAGAGAATATAAGACCCAGCGCAACTTTCTGGGTGAGTCAGTTAGAGTCCGCATATTTTCTACCTTTTGCGAGTGACAACTCACACAATTGTACTGAATAGTGTAATGTTACGAGGTCTCGAGGGACCGAAAGTCACCGGGAGACGCAGGTGTGTAAGGTTACCGGGTAACCAGGCTTTGCGCGATCTGACTTTGACCTATGAGCGGAGCCTCGACTAGGAGCGCCCTCCAATGGGCGATTTTCGACTCCTTGCCAAGCCACGTTTGAGCAAAGGCTCACCAAGTCCGCGCTTGGCCCTATACGCGTTACGGCTGACTTCTTGGATCAAAGATGCGCTCCACGCCCTCGCGGCTCAGATACTCGGGCAAGCCGTGCGCAGGATCGAACACGGTCAGATCAAGCGGCAACTCCGCTTCGGCCACGGCTGACTGGACCTGGGTGATCGTGGCGCGGGCCGCCCGTTCGGCATGTTCAGGCGCCACCCCGATCACGATTAGGTACGTTGGGTGATCCGGATGCTCAGGTGTCGCCACTCTCAGCGCGTACGCCACGTCAACGAAAGCTAGTCCTTCGTACAGCGCCTTTAGCGTCACCAGCAGCCACACTGGCGCATTGGCCTCTTCCATGACCAGAAACGGCGTTTCCACTTCGAAAGCTAACTTCTCGACGCGGGCGACAGTCCCCCCCTTGCAGCAGAGCACTCACCTCTTCGGGATACAGCACACAGCCGCCGTCGTTGGGATTCAGCATAACGGTCGCGCCCTGTGTGAGTTCCAGGAACTGTCGCCCCCGCAGTGGGACAATCTTGGCAGTGATCCCAGCGGGGACTCGCGCCTTTTCGAGCGACGTAAAGAAGGGAATGGCGTCGAATCCATCCGGGTGCCGAAACTGGACCAGCCTTAGCCGCGGATGATCGTCCGATACGGGCGCATGGACATACACGACGGCGCCCAGCAGGCAACGAAAGAAGGCCGGCTCCAGTTCGCGATTCTGGCGCACCTGTTCCAGACGATGCTCGAACTCTCTTTCACTGATCATGACGTCTGCTCGGCCGCCACGCATCCGGAGTGATGTCGTCGGCCGCCTGATAAAGCGGACGTCGGTAGCTACCGAACAGGAACCGCATGCGTGTCGCATCCCGGCCGATGAAGAGCCACAGGTATTTCTTGTCGAACTGAAACTCGGATCGGAACGGATACGTGGGTGCCTCGTGCGTATCGTCTCCGAAGACATCAAATCCACGTAGGATCAACAATGTCGGCATGGCATCTCGCTCTTTGCTCCCCCGCCCGCAAAGTGCCGTGACGGCATCCAAGCGTTCGGCAGGCGCAGGGCGCAGATCGATGACTTCGACCGGTATACCTCGTGCGGCGGACGCTTGCGTCATCGCTTCGACGACGGCGAGTTCCGCCTCGTTTGAGGGACAGATCAGGCGGGCCGGGGTTCGAAACGCCGGCACCAGGTGATGGAGGTAGCTGCCAGCAAGTTGCGCTGCGATGGCCGCAAACGTGCACGTCTCAGCAGCTACGGGTCCCGATCTTGTGTATTCGCTCATGACGACATTCTAAGTAATTCTTAGTCATAACGCGCTAGACGGCTACGGTCGCCGCAAGCCCGTTCTTGACTGCGGGCCTCCCGCCGTCGGGTGTTCAGGGCCGAGCCAGCCCCCCCCCTTGCGTGTGCCGACAGGTCGTGATCACGGGACCAATGGAGCCTGATCATCCGCCCCGCTAAGCATCAAGCGGATCCCGATCGGCAGCTTTCGACCCAAAGCGGACAGTTGTTCTGCTTTTACTGCATTTTCCGAAGATGGCTCTGCCCACCTTCAACCCCCTGCGCGTTCTCTATGTCTGGTGCAGTCTGCTCTGAACTTGAGCCACCTGAGTCCTCGCTAACGTTGACAAGCTGTTCCAGTCGAACTTGTCACGCAAATGTGCGGACCGTTCCCAGCATGAGTCCAAGTAATCTAGGAATAACAGAGCTCGGGATAGACGATCATCGATGCTCCTAGCATCGACGATCGCACTCCTACGACTCGGCTCGGTTATGGGTGTGTCCACCACTACTGCATCCAAATAAGCGAACAGCGCGGCCAGTTTCTTTCTCGAGTACGCGCCAGCAGACGTTATTCTCATTCGGTCGCCACCTTCTCCCTTCAGGCCCTCAGGAGAAGACAAGAGACTGTGCTCAAAAGCACGTCTAAGGTGTGCCAGAGATTGTTCCACAGTGAATCCACAAGTCTGCAGGTAGGAAAGTACCGCGCCTCGTTCGACGAATCCATGCAATCCGCCGACCTGCCCGGCGCGTTCAACATAGTCTAAAAGGACCAGCAGCGCGAAGTGCTCAGCTGGCGTATTGCTCGATAGATCGTATATGTTGAGGATCGGTGAATCTGTAGGGTCGTAATGCTCCCCATTCTTATGGATCACTGCGCGCAAAAATTCATGAAGCGGAAGGGAGTATTTTCCAGAGCGCTCCATAATCGACAGAATTTTTTCACTATCAACATGCCCACTTCCGACGAACCAACCCACGTAATTCAACGCCTCGCGCACATTACCCGCGCACATGTTGTCGATGAACTCTATAACTTCAGTTTGAGATTCAAACGCTTGGATCAACATTTCCAGATAGCGCTCGACGTTCCTGGAAGATAGGCTTACACCAGCGGGCATTCCGGGCAGGCTCCCAGATCTCTTCAATGTGCTCAGGGCGAACTCGAGTCGCTTCCTTATTACTAAATCGATCCTTGGGGGCTCTATCGTGAAGACGCGCGGTTGGTAAGCCGCAATCGCGCCTCTCGTGCGCGAGAGCGCAAAAGTTTCAGGTCTAAGCGCGACGAAGGCGGACACGGGCCAGTGGGCTGCCATGCTCGTTGCAATTAGGAATACCTGTTCTTGAAATTGAGGGGGGCGCTGATCAACGTTGTCGAGAAAGACGACTATCTGTCTCTTGTGCCCCTTCGAGATGTGCTCAAGCGATAATCTGAGGTGCTCCTCATCTTTATCTATGAGCTTCTCAAGAAATTCAATCTCCTTTTGTCGAAATGCAGACTCATCCGACTTCTTTAGATCCGAATAAATGCCCTTAGAAAAATCAGCAAGACGCTGATTGTAAACGCCACGCACAAACTGCCGCTCATAGATGTCTAAGTCCATGTCCTCACGCAATTGCCTAATGATTTCGGAGGAAGTGAAGGCGTTGAGATCGTCTGCAACAGCCGGCCTGGTTCCGTAGTCAACATAAATCACGTGAGAACGCCCCAACTCTTCTTTTGCCTCGTTCTTTATAAGGTTGCGAATGAAGGTGGTTTTCCCAACTCCAACATCGCCAACCAAAAGAATTGGGCGCCTACTTAGAGAGGCTGCAATTGCATCTTTGGTCAATTGAGGATTTAGGCCCTTCTTTGTAGTCGCAGGAGAAGCGGCCACGCCTGCCTGACCTTCAAAAAACGTCGTGTACCTTGACTGAAGCAATTCTTTGCTGACGAGAGCATACTGAGATAGTGCACCGCTTTGGCAGTATGCATGCTTTAGAAAGTCTTCTTCTAGAGATGGATCATTGATGATATCGTCAAAAAAAAGCCCTCCGAAAATTTGCAGTTCCGTTGCTATCGGATTTCTGTTCTTGAATCCTGGATAGTCAGGCAGCCTCGCGGCGAGCTTTACTGGCGGCGGGGGCAATGCGTCTTTTGACAATAAATTAGTGAGGTTTCGTTCCTTTATACCCTCCGGGGTGAAAAGGTCCCATGCCTCTCTGAAACGTTCGTGCAAATCGCTAAGGTTTGAATAACAAAGGCATCTGCCCCTGTGTGACGCGACGCCATCTATCCGTGAACCCAAAAAGAATATCCACTGATCGCCATTGGTAACTGCAGCGTATGGAATACTGCGTTCCTGGCAATATCCGATTGCTTGCTCGATAGCCGCTAAGAGCTCCTTATTTCCATCTGTTAACGTCTGTATTTTCGTCGGCCCGCTTGGCGTTCCAAGTGGCAGGGAGAATCCGACATCCCCTCGCTTAGCCTCGACGAGTAGAGCTACAGGAGTCCCGCACTCGTAATCGGTGAAGTCTCCACGATCGTGCTTTTCTACCGAGACGTTCGAACGGTCCCAACCCAATACGTCAGTGAGGATTAAATCTATAAGCTGGAAGCGTGCAGTTGCTTCGTTGTAATTTCCTAAATCTCTCGGCGTGTCTAAGAGAAGTGCCAACCTCTCTTTACAAGCTTCGTAAGTGTTCATCGTTGCGCTCCGTCACTACTTTGAGGTCACTCAAGCACATATTCCATGTGCTTTCCGGTTAGCGTTCGTGCAACCATCATAGGGCAGCCTCATGCTAGGAGAATGAGGTACGACCGCTTTTGGCCGAGGCTGTGTGAAAACCCTGCCTCCACTGGCATGATCTGAGCACCGGTCGATGGGTGCTCTGCATGAAGCGATTTGTGGATGGCGTTGATCGTTCCCAGGGGCTTCTTCTCCCTGATCGGCTGGAAGACTACGTCCACGAAGACAACCCGGTGCGGGTGGTCGATGCCTTCGTCGAAGCGCTCGACCTGAGCGCGCTGGGCTTCGAGGCGGTCAATCGCGGGGCTGGTGGCCGTCCTGCCTATCACCCCGCCGCGCTGCTCAAGATCTACATTTACGGTTACCTCAATCGCATCCAGTCCAGCCGGCGCCTGGAACGGGAGGCGCAACGGAACCTGGAGCTGATCTGGCTGACCGGTCGACTGGCGCCGGACTTCAAGACCATCGCCGACTTCCGCAAGGACAACGGCGGCGCGATCACAGCCGTGTGCAGTCGGTTCGTCGCGCTGTGCCGGAACATGAAGGTCTTCTCGCACGCGATCGTGGCGATTGACGGCAGCAAGCTCAAGGCAGTGAACAGTCGAGATCGCAACTTCACCGTCGGCAAGATCAAGGGGCGCCGGAAGCAACTGGAGGACAGCGTTGCTCGCTATCTAGCCGAGCTGGACCGGTCAGATCGCGATCCCACTTTGTTGCCAGAGGGCCGCGTTCCCCAGCTGAGAGACAAGCTGGCCAAGCTGCATGCGCAGATGGAGAAGCTCGACGAGATTGAAAAGCAGCTTGAGGCCACCCCCGATCACCAGATCTCGCTGACGGATCCCGACGCGAGATCAATGACCTCAAGTGGCCGTGGCACGGGCACGGTGGGCTACAACGTCCAGGCGGCGGTCGACGCCAAGCACCACCTGATCGTGGCATACGACGTGACAAACGACGGTCACGACCGTGCGCAACTCTCACGCATGGCGATGAAGGCCAAGGACGCCCTTGGCGCCGAGCATATGACGGCGCTGGCGGACCGTGGTTACTTCAGTGCCCCGGAGATCCTGGCGTGCGAGGAGGCAGGCGTCATCCCGTTGGTACCCAAGCCTCTGACATCCAACGCCAAGGCCGAAGGCCGGTTCGACAAACGCGATTTCGTCTACGACGAAGCCGCTGATGAGTACGAATGTCCGGCGGGCGAACGGGCGATCCACCGCTTTACGACAGAGGAGAAAGGGCTGACCTTGCACAAGTACTGGTCCTCCGCCTGCCCCCGCTGCCCAATCCGGAAGAAGTGCACGACTGCCAGCTACAGGCGTATCGGACGATGGGAGCACGAGCATGTGCTCGAACGAATGCAGATGCTGCTGGATGCCAGGCCGCAAACAGCGGTGGTGCGAAGGCAGACGGTGGAACATGTCTTCGGCACGCTGAAATCATGGCTCGGCACGACGCCGTTGCTGACGAAGACGCTACCGAAGGTCAAAACGGAGATCAGCCTGGCAGTTCTGGCCTACAACATGAAGCGGATGATCAAGATCATGGGCACCGAGGGCATGGTGCGGGCCATCGCAGCCTGAGCATCAAGTTCTTTTACTGCAGCGCTGGTTGCTCAAACTGGCTGCATCGTCGTCGGCAGCACCGCGCCCGGGAGTTTTTACACAGCCTCGGCCGAAACCGGACACACACGGTGCGACCCCACGCGTCTCAATTGGCAGAAGGCTGGAGTTCGAAGAGTGATTCCGCACCCGCCAAACACTGAAGCAGCTGTCCTGCGCTAAGCAGTCTGGCGTCGGCAGCCGCGCCATCCCTGACGCGGCCCGCAGCGGCTGGATGACCTGGACTCCTGTCCGGTGCCGCACGTTGCCGACCTCTGCAGGCTAGTCAGAGGCTACTCCTAGAGCGATCGGTGGTTGCCCCACGGCCGCGTAGGAAAACACACTACGTGGCCATCCGATCGCGTCAACAGGGACGAGATGGCGTTGTATGGTAATCCCCCCGCCCATTAGCTGACGCCAGAAGTGGAATTTTCTCGTACGCTTTTCCTAGGAGGTTCCATGAAGAAGTCCCGCTTCACCGACAGCCAGCGTAAGCTCCCCCGGCAAGCGTCACTGTCGGAGATCTCGGGATCAAGCTTACGGTCGACCGCAGTGATGGCTGACTGATTCTCCAGGCCCCGGTGCGGGGTTGCACGTGCGCGGGCACCCGCACTCGTTGATGCCGACATCGCCACCCGCGATCTGCCCTTCGCTGCCGGGATGCGCGATCGCTGGCGCGGCACGGGAGCATGGCGCCACCGCATTACCCCCGATCCAGCGGGCTGCAGACGCCGTTGGGGCCGCGGTTGAGGACGTGCGTGTAGATCTGGGTGGTGGCCACGTCCTTGTGGCCCAGCAGTTCCTGGATGGTGCGGATGTCGTAGCCGGATTCCAGCAGGTGGGTGGCAAAGGAATGTCGCAGCGTATGCGCGGACACCGGTTTGTCCACGCCTGCCCCGCGGGCCGCGCGCTTGAGCGCACGCGCCAGCATGCCGTCGTCCACGTGGTGGCGGCGCTCCGCGTCGTCGCGCGGGTCCAGCGACCGATGCAGCGCAGGGAACACGAACTGCCAGCCGAACTCGCGCGGGGCATTGGGGTACTTGCGCGCCAGCGCATGCGGCAACCAGACCGCGCCGTAGCCGGCCGCCACGTCCTGCGCATGCAATGCCCGCGCGCGCTCGACCTCCAGCCGCAACGCCGGCACCAGCGCCCGCGGCAGGACCGTGCGCCGGTCCTTGGCACCCTTGCCGTCGCGCACCGTGATGTCCCCGCGCTCGAAATCCAGGTCCTTGACCCGCAGGCGCAGCATCTCCAGCAGCCGCATCCCGGTGCCGTACAGCAGGCTCGCCATCAACCAGGGGCGCCCCTCCAGCTGCGCCAGCAACCGCTCCACCTCCGCCCGCGACAGCACCACCGGGAGCTTGCGCTGGCGCTTGGCCCGCACCACGCTTTCCATCCACGCCAGCTCCATCCCCAGCACCTCGCGGTACAGGAACAGCAGCGCCGACAACGCCTGGTTCTGCGTGCTCGGCGCGACCCGCCCCTCCACCGCCAGCGCGGTGAGGAAGGCCTGCACCTCCGCGGCGCCCATCGTGCGCGGATGCCGACGCCCATGATGCACCACGAACCGGCGCACCCAGCCCAGGTACGCCTGCTCGGTCCGCAGGCTGTAGTGCCGCACCCGCAACTGCCGGCGCATCTCCTGCAGCAGCCCGCGGCCGCCTCCCCCTGCACCCGCCTGCAACGCCGGCGTTTCCGAGCGATATTCCATATCCGCGCACCTGCACCCGTATGGCAGGGAGTGTGCGGGTCGCTACGCGCCCGGAAGCTCGGCCAACTCCTTGATTACGGGTGGGGTTTTTCCTTGACTACCCTTCGGGGAGCGGCCACTATCGGGTCCATACTTCCCTTTGTGGAAGCTACTAGGTGTTAGGCCGCATGGACACAACGCAGGTCACATTGATACACAAAATTCTAGCTGCGGCAGATGAGCGAAATCTGCCGCTCTGGATCGGTGGGGGCTGGGCGATCGATGCACGGCTAGGGCGTGTAACACGCAAGCACGATGATATTGATCTGACGTTTCCCGGCGAGAGGCGCGGCGAGCTCGAGGCAATAGTTGAAATGCTCGGCGGGCGCGTCATGGAGGAGTTGGACTATGGATTCTTAGCGGAGATCGGGGATGAGTTACTTGACTGCGAACCTGCTTGGTGGGCAGACGAAGCGTATGAAATCGCGGAGGCTCCGCAGGGCTCGTGCCCAGAGGCGGCTGAGGGCGTCATCGCCGGGCGGCCAGTCCGTTGTAACAGCTGGGAGGCGATCATCTGGGATTACTTTTACTATGCCGATGAAGTACCACCAGTGGACTGGCCTACAAAGCACATAGAGTCCTACAGGCTCGCATGCACCTCACTCGGGGCGGAAAAGGTTGAGGTCTTGCGTGCCGCTTTCAGGTCGCGATATGCGGCCTAACAATTCGTCCAAGCCGACGCCGCTTCGCGGCGCGGCTTAACTCAGGTGTTAGACGGCTTTGAGCGTTTCGATCTTACCTGTGAAAGAACAAGACGCTGCCGACTGGCTAGCGCTGCGGAATCTTCTTTGGCTAGCGGATGATCACGCCTCGGAGATTGAGCAGTACTTCTCTGGTGGACTTGAGGAGCCTGTAGAAGTGCTCATCGCACGTGATGCTACCGGCGCGGCTGTTGGGCATGTCGAACTCTCGATAAGACATGACTTGGAAGAACTCCAAGGAATCAAGACCGGCTACATCGAAGGCCTTTATGTGGCCCCAAGCCATCGATCAACAGACCTTGTGAAGCGTTTCTTGCGTGAGTCCGAGAAGTGGGCCCTAGAACAAGGGTGCAGCGCATTTGCCTCAGACAGAAGTGATCGGGTCATCACGCACCGCAAGTTCGCAGGCAGCGCCGTCTAACAACTCGTTCAAGCCGAACCCGCTTCGCTCCGGCAACGGCGTGGCAGGTTAAGCTTGCCACGCCGCCGCCTCCACTATACGGGTCGGCTTAACTCAGGCGTTAGATGCCAGATTTGGCGTTGCGTATGCTCACAGAAAATCGACAGCCGCAAGACTGTTTTTGGCAACTCATAGCCACCACTATTTATCCTTCATACCGTAGAGGAGATTGCACGTGAAGAACTGGCTCTTTCTAGCTATTGCAATATTTGGTGAGGTCGTCGCAACTTCCGCACTGAAGTCCAGCCATGGATTCACCAAGTTAGTTCCTTCTGTTGTAGTTGTGGCTGGCTACGGGCTTGCGTTCTATTTCCTCTCTCTCGCAATCAAGTCCATCCCGGTCGGCATTGCTTATGCTGTTTGGGCTGGCCTCGGCATCGTACTTGTGGCAGCTATCGCTTGGATCTTCCATGGCCAGAAACTAGACTTGTGGGCGTTCGTTGGCATGGGACTTATCGTTAGTGGTGTCGCCGTTCTAAATCTGCTATCCAAGGTCAGCGCACATTGATCGGGCTGGCATCTAACAATTCATTCAAGCCGACGCCGCTTCGCGGCGCGGCTTAATTCAGGTGTTAGGCCATGAACCCAACAGACTCGCAAGTTGAAGAGTGGCTGTCTCAGATTCTCGATAGAGACCCTCATACCTTTGAAAATGCATACTGGGGAAACCGTCCAGATTCAAAAAAAGTAGTGCCGCGACTTATCGAGTTGCTTCCCACAGTCCACGACGCATACACTCGCGGAAAGATTCTTGAATTACTCGGCGAATCCGGTGACCCCTCTGTGGCCGCTGTGATTTCCCTCGACTTAGATCACCCTGATCAAGAAGTTCGGAAATGGGCTGGACTCGCGCTTTCTGCACTAGACAAAGGCACCCATTGGCAGCAGAAAGAGTGGCAATAATCATGGCCTAACAATTCGTTCAAGCCGACGCCGCTTCGTGGCCCGGCCTTTTGTGCTAGCTTCTAGCACAACGCCGTGCCACTACGCAGCGCGGCTTAACTCAGGCGTTAGGCGGCATGGTCAAGTTCGCATGCACATCCTGCAAAGCCACAGTCGACACAGATCGAGATCTTGTGCGTGTTCCCAGTGTGGATGCAGGGCAGCGCATTGGTCGCATGACCACTGAGTACAAGTGTTCAGGCTGCGGAGCCTTCTATGCTCTGCGGTTTCGGGTCTTGGGTGTCTTTGCATACATCGCGGCAGTACCAGTCCTTATTCTGGCGTTGGCGTCGTATGCTCCAGAGTTGGCGGCAAAGACCGGGGAGTGGCTGGGGCGCGTTTCTTACCGACCCATCCAGACATTGCCGCCTAACAATTCGTTCAAGCCGACGCCGCTTCGCGGCGCGGCTTAACTCAGGTGTTAGACATCATGAGCAACGCAGTGCCCGCCGAGATTTCGGTACAGCTATCACAGGCACTCAACGTCATCGAGCATCATCTGGGATCGACGTTGCTGGCCGTGCATTTGTACGGCTCTGCACTCGACGGTGGCCTGAAGCCATGCAGTGATATTGATTTGCTGGTTACTGTGACTGCACAGCTCGATGAGACTGTGCGGCAGGCTCTGTTCGTAGATTTCCTGGAAGTTTCCGCTTCTCCCGGCCAAAGTGAAGCTCTCCGTGCCTTGGAAGTTACCATCGTCGTGTACGGCGATGTTGTTCCTTGGCGTTATCCAGCCAGACGGGAACTGCAATTCGGGGAGTGGCAGCGCAAGGACATTCTTGCGGGCATCTTCGAGCCCGCGACAACCGATGCTGATCTGGCTATTCTGCTAACTAAAGCAAGGCAACACAGCCTTGCCTTGGCAGGTTCGGCCGCGGAAGATTTCTTCAACCCAGTCCCGGAAAGCGATCTATTCAAAGCACTGGCCGACACCTTGAAACTATGGAACTCACAACCGGATTGGGCAGGCGACGAGCGGAATGTAGTGCTTACTTTGTCTCGCATTTGGTACAGCGCAGCAACCGGCAAGATCGCGCCGAAGGATGTAGCTGCCAACTGGGTAATGGAACGCCTGCCCGTCCAACATCAGCCCGTGCTGCTTGAAGCCCAGCAGGCTTACCTTGGACAAGGGATGGATTGCTTGGCCTCACGCGCTGATCAGTTGACTGCGTTCATTTACTTTGTGAAGCACGAAGCCGCCAGTCTGCTCGGCTCCACGCCAATGATGTCTAACAGTTCATTCAAGCCGACGCCGCTTCGCGGCGCGGCTTAATTCAGGTGTTAGGCATCACAAAGTACAGCATCGTGACCAACAGCAACGATTCCGTCACACTGCGCCTCATGACTGAGCATGACCTTGCGATGCTCTATGAGTGGCTAAATCGATCTCATATCGTCGAGTGGTGGGGCGGAGAAGAAGCACGCCCGACACTTGCTGACGTACAGGAACAGTACTTGCCAAGCGTTTTAGCGCAAGAGTCCGTCACTCCATACATTGCAATGCTGAATGGAGAGCCGATTGGGTATGCCCAGTCGTACGTTGCTCTTGGAAGCGGGGACGGATGGTGGGAAGAAGAAACCGATCCAGGAGTACGCGGAATAGACCAGTCACTGGCGAATGCATCACAACTGGGCAAAGGCTTGGGAACCAAGCTGGTTCGAGCACTGGTTGAGTTGCTGTTCAATGATCCCGAGGTCACCAAGATCCAAACGGACCCGTCGCCGAGCAACTTGCGAGCGATCCGATGCTACGAGAAAGCGGGGTTTGAGAGGCAAGGTACCGTAACCACCCCAGATGGTCCAGCCGTGTACATGGTTCAAACACGCCAGGCATTCGAGCGAACACGCAGTGATGCCTAACCCTTCCATCGAGGGGGACGTCCAAGGGCTGGCGCCCTTGGCCGCCCCTCATGTCAAACGTTAGGCCGCATGGACACAACGCAGGTCACATTGATACACAAAATTCTAGCTGCGGCAGATGAGCGAAATCTGCCGCTCTGGATCGGTGGGGGCTGGGCGATCGATGCACGGCTAGGGCGTGTAACACGCAAGCACGATGATATTGATCTGACGTTTCCCGGCGAGAGGCGCGGCGAGCTCGAGGCAATAGTTGAAATGCTCGGCGGGCGCGTCATGGAGGAGTTGGACTATGGATTCTTAGCGGAGATCGGGGATGAGTTACTTGACTGCGAACCTGCTTGGTGGGCAGACGAAGCGTATGAAATCGCGGAGGCTCCGCAGGGCTCGTGCCCAGAGGCGGCTGAGGGCGTCATCGCCGGGCGGCCAGTCCGTTGTAACAGCTGGGAGGCGATCATCTGGGATTACTTTTACTATGCCGATGAAGTACCACCAGTGGACTGGCCTACAAAGCACATAGAGTCCTACAGGCTCGCATGCACCTCACTCGGGGCGGAAAAGGTTGAGGTCTTGCGTGCCGCTTTCAGGTCGCGATATGCGGCCTAACAATTCGTCCAAGCCGACGCCGCTTCGCGGCGCGGCTTAACTCAGGTGTTAGGAGGCACACGAATGTTCTCTCTAATCCTAGGCTTCGCACTTGCAGCTTCTTCTGGCTCTACGGCTGATTACGCTTGCGTAGCCGAGCGGCTCAGGCCGTTCGTCTCGCCTGCGGGCACTCGCCAAGCGTGGCCACGCGCACCGCAACTCCCTTCGCACCTTGCTGACGATCCTGGCGCGCTAATCGCAGACCAAGGCAGCTACGAGGATGGGTACTCCCATTGGGTGATTGTTGATCGGGCTGTGCCGGCTGCGTACGTGGTGCGCCGTGGCGGCTTCGCAGGCCAACAGATCGTCTTTGGCCCACTGCCCGTTGCAAGCTGCGCGCAGGTGCCTCCTAACAATTCATTCAAGCCGACGCCGCTTCGCGGCGCGGCTTAACTCAGGTGTTAGGTCGCTAAGAGCTGTTTGCGCTGTGGCACTCTCGCGGCGCAGGTTTTTTTGTCCAGCGGTGATCAGGTCGCGCTTCCGTGACTCGGCCGCTGCGCGCCAGACGTCCACGCTGCACTTCTGCATCTCGCATGATCTCGCGGCGCTGTCGCTGCGCTTCAGGGTTCACTGGTGACACGCTTGGCGCTTGTAGGTTCTGGTGGCTGCCTCGTAACGCGCTTCCTCGTTCGGCCCGCCGTCTCCCACAGCACTCTCGGGTTGCGCCCTGGCGTCAGCGCTCCGTGTGCTTCGAGCAACTTCGGGTAGGATCGAGGCGTGCGCTCCGCGCTCGGGCGTCATCGCTTCGCCAGGCTTGGCGCCCTAACAAATCGTTCAAGCCGACGCCGCTTCGCGGCGCGGCTTAACTCAGGTGTTAGGGCGCAGATGAAACGACTCGGCTACTGCATCCTGTTCGTCGCGATCTCGGGCTGCGCTGCCGTTCTGGGAGGCGGCGAGCCGTTTCTGCCGCTGCTTAATCCGCCGCCACCGGGCCAGGAAGAGGTATACCTTACTGCTGCGCTGGGGGGTGTCCCTGTCATTGAGCGCGGATGTGTCCGCATTGCCAGCCCTGCCGGCGATCGCAGCCGAACTGTGCTCTGGCATCGAGGCACGGAGCTCGGCAAAGACTCTCAGGGCTACTACCTGCTCAACGCCAGAACTGGAACCCGCTACCGCTTCGGCACCGTCATTGCCTTTGGCGGCGGCGAAATGCCGGCAGACTGGGCCGCGCAGAGCTACCCTGAAGCCGTGCGGCGCTGCGGGCCTCCGTACGCCTCAGGGTGGCTCCCCAAGTGAGTAAGCTGCGCCCTAACAATTCGTCCAAGCCGACGCCGCTTCGCGGCGCGGCTTAACTCAGGTGTTAGGCGGCAAAGGTAGGATTGCGCAATGCGTATGTTCAAACTGCTGTTCGCGGCCGCTACCGCCTGCGTCTTTGGGGTAGGGTGCAGTACGCCGTCAGTACAAACCGCGGTAGAGCCAACCGCGCTCGAGAGCCAGCTCGTCGGCGCACTTGTTGTCGCCGCGGAACGAGAAGGCCAACTGACCAAGGTCCTCTTAACTCCCAATCTGTCGCCTGGCATCAAGAGTGCAGCGGCGGCTATGCGGCCTGCTGTCCTAGTGGCGTCCGGGGAGATTGAAGGGTTGAGAAAGGGTGAACTTCTGGTGCAAAGCGCAACGCTGGGCGAGTCTCATGCAACCATCGAAGCGCGCCTCGGCCCCGTTCCGCCACCCAAACCGAACACTGCACGCCTGGCGTGTGGTACTGGCTTAACGGTCACCTTCAACAAGGTAGGCGGCGAGTGGCAGCAAGGCGATCTACAACTTCTCAATTGCTAGCAGCCCGCGTGCCGCCTAACAATTCGTCCAAGCCGACGCCGCTTCGCGGCGCGGCTTAACTCAGGTGTTAGGGCGCACGGAGAGAGTCATGCGATTCGCAATTCTCGCAACGCTAATCTGGGCGCTACCGTTCACCGCCAGCGCTCATGGCGGTGGCCTAAACAAGGATGGCTGCCACACCAATCGCAAGACAGGCCACTACCACTGTCACCGCGGTCCACCTCCAGCTACCCTCGCCTCGCAGCCCGGCGTCACTCGGTTCTCGGCTAATTCCGCAGGTTCAACGCGTCGCGCCTTCGCAAACTGTGCTGAGGCGCGAGCCGCTGGTGCTGCTCCAGTGCGTCGTGGTGATCCTGGCTACGGTCCGCACTTGGACCGAGACAATGACGGCATTGGCTGTGAGCCTTACAAGGGCAAGTAGAGTGCGCCCTAACAATTCATTCAAGCCGACGCCGCTTCGCGGCGCGGCTTAAGTCAGGTGTTAGGCTGTGAACTACTGAACATCTCGTTTGTCCAATCCGCGCGCATCTAGCGTGCATATCCACCGGAGGTCTGTATGTTGTCAGTTCTGCTCTCGTTGGTACTTGTGGCCGCTGAACCTGTTTCTGCTTCGATCGATCAACGGCCGCCCATGCCCGCGACGAAAACGAGTGATGTCGCGGCGTCTATAAATGCAATTCTCAAGGCCAAGACCGGCGAGATATCGGACGTCACTGACGGTAGTTGGTTAGTCCTCTTAGGGGATGAGAAGATCAATCCAGAAGGATTGTCCGCTATAAATCTAGAAAAAGTGACCTCGATTGACGTTCTCACCCGACCTAACGGGGCGTTCCAAGGAACAGTTGTGCTGTCTATTTCAGAATAGCCAGGCTTCACAGCCTAACAATTCATTCAAGCCGACGCCGCTTCGCGGCGCGGCTTAATTCAGGCGTTAGACCTGTCTTTGGCCGTTCAGGAGTTCGGAATGCCAGTCAAGCAAATCCGTCGATTGGTTGTTCTTACCCTCGCGATCGTTGCGTCCACAACGGCTTGCACTCCAAGCACTGACGAGCCAAGGCCATCGCCCCAAGTAGCTAGTGCAGAAGATTCGTCTGTACCAAAGAAAGCATTGACCAGCGCTTGCTCCAAAATGGATGCCCACGCTATCAACGCACCTCCCGGACTTATCCACATGGGAGACGTAGGGCAGATTGCGTTTTTCGGATACGCACAATCACTTCTCTGTTCGGAGCCAGGAGCAAACGGTGTTGGGGAGTGCGAGATCACAAGCGATAAGCCCATCAAGGTTGTCAGTGCATCAGAAACGTACTGGCTTAAACCGAGTGTTGCACTGCTTCCAAGCAGGCTCTGGTACGGACCTGACGGTTTACGTTGTGAAGCGCTTGTCAGTGATTCAAGCTGACAGGTCTAACAATTCATTCAAGCCGACGCCGCTTCGCGGCGCGGCTTAATTCAGGTGTTAGGCTGTGAACTACTGAACATCTCGTTTGTCCAATCCGCGCGCATCTAGCGTGCATATCCACCGGAGGTCTGTATGTGGTCAGTTCTGCTCTCGTTGGTACTTGTGGCCGCTGAACCTGTTTCTGCTTCGATCGATCAACGGCCGCCCATGCCCGCGACGAAAACGAGTGATGTCGCGGCGTCTATAAATGCAATTCTCAAGGCCAAGACCGGCGAGATATCGGACGTCACTGACGGTAGTTGGTTAGTCCTCTTAGGGGATGAGAAGATCAATCCAGAAGGATTGTCCGCTATAAATCTAGAAAAAGTGACCTCGATTGACGTTCTCACCCGACCTAACGGGGCGTTCCAAGGAACAGTTGTGCTGTCTATTTCAGAATAGCCAGGCTTCACAGCCTAACAATTCATTCAAGCCGAACCCGCTTCGCGGGTCGGCTTAACTCAGGTGTTAGGGCGCAGATGCAGCGTTTGACGCAAGCCGGCATTCTTCTACTCCTGCTTCCAGCCTGCCAAGCGCCGCCGCAGCCTCCCGCGCGGCAAGGGTCCGGCGTGTTCCTGCCGCTCACCACGGCGCCCCCTGCCGGCGTAACGGAATCAAGCGCCACCGCATCGCTTACCGGCAGGCTCGTAGTTGCTGGCGGCTGTGTCCGCGCGGAAGACCTTGAGACAGGCGAACCTACGACGGTGCTCTGGCACCACGATACTCAGCTAGTTCAGACCCGCTCCGGGTATTCACTTGTCAATCGGCGCACCGGCGTGACCCGACCCATCGGTGAAGTTGTTCAGTTCGGGGGTGGCGGGATCCGCCGCGATGCTGTGGAACGGGAGTATGCGGAGATAGCCCGGCGCTGCGGCGGTCCCTACGCTACCGGCTGGCTGTCGGGGTAACGTAAGCTGCGCCCTAACAATTCGTCCAAGCCGACGCCGCTTCGCGGCGCGGCTTGGTAATCCCCCCGCCCATTAGCTGACGCCAGAAGTGGAATTTTCTCGTACGCTTTTCCGAGGAGGTTCCATGAAGAAGTACCGCTTCACCGACAGCCAGATCATCGCCGTGCTCAAGCAGGCCGAGGCCGGCACGCCCGTGCCGGAGCTGTGCCGCGAACACGGCATCAGCTCGGCGACGTTCTACAAGTGGCGCAGCAAGTTCGGTGGCATGGACGCGTCGCTGATGTCCCAGCTCAAGGAACTGCAGGACGAGAACCGGCGCCTGAAGAAGATGTACGCCGAGGCACAGCTCAGTGCCGACCTGCTGAAGGAGACGATGTCAAAAAAATGGTGAGGCCATCTCAACGCCGGGAGATGCCCCGATCGGCGGTGGAAGGCGGACACACGAGCATCCGGCATGCCTGCCAGACTTTCGAGGTGAGCGAGACCTGCTACCGGTATCAGGCGAAGGCGTGCGAGGAGAACGCGCGGATCGCAGACTGGCTGGTGCGGCTGACGACGGCGTATCGCGATTGGGGCTTCGGCCTGTGCTTCCTGCATCTGCGCAACGTCAAGGGCTTTGGCTGGAACCACAAGCGGGTCTACCGGATCTACCGCGAGCTGGAGTTGAACCTGCGGATCAAGCCGAAGAAGCGCCTGGTACGCGAGCGACCCGAGCCGCTGGCGGTGCCCGATGCGATCAACGAGGTCTGGTCGATGGACTTCATGCACGACCAGCTGAGTGACGGGCGCAGCTTCCGGCTGTTCAACGTGCTCGACGACTTCAACCGCGAAGGACTGGCGATCGACGTCGACCTGTCGCTGCCGTCGGTGCGGGTGATCCGGTCGCTAGAGCAGATCATCGAATGGCGCGGCAAGCCAAAGGTGATCCGTTGCGACAACGGCCCTGAATACATCAGTGGCGCCTTGCTGGGTTGGGCGGAGCGACATGGCATCCGGATCGAGCACATCCAGCCGGGCAAGCCCCAGCAGAACGCCTACGTCGAACGCTACAACCGCACCGTGCGCTACGCCTGGCTCGCCCGCACCCTGTTCGACTCGATCGAGCAGGTGCAGGACCAGGCGACCCGCTGGCTATGGACGTACAACCACGAGCGCCCCAACATGGCGCTTGGCGGCATCACCCCGATGCAGAAACTGGCACTTGCCGCTTAGCTCCACTTTTGCTGTCCGCTAAAAACGGGGGGATTACCTACTGAGGCACGCAAAGCTAGCGAACCTATCCATGTCGGAACCATGAACGACGTCCAAGCATTCTCCGCTGTCGCAGCGCGCCCGGATGCGCCGCTCATTGTCAACATCGCCCACCTTGGGGGCCGCGGTGCCCTCTATCTTCTTGCGCTGGTGCAGGGGCATCAGCTGCGGCAGCGTGTCGCGCCAACACAGGAGGCTACTGCGGCCGTTCTCTCGGTTCTCCACGCGCTCGGTGTTGTTCGTGCCGAGCATCATCCAACGCCGGCGAGCTACCTCACATTCGGAGACAAGCTTCCGTGGTCCTACACGTGGCCACATGTTCCGTTCGACGAATTAAAGAACCGCCTTGTCGACCATCTGTCCAGCGCCGGCAGGGGCACGCTATACGCGGACACCTGGCTAAGCCTCTGGCAAGAACTGATATCGGCGGAAGTAGTCGCCTACGTTCAACACCAACTACGCCTTCATCAGTTCGGCGACATCTTCCTGGCAGAACTCATGCCCCTGTTGGTGCCCAATGAGTCTCACTACAGCCTCGGCCACTGGCGATACGCTTGCTGGGCTTCTGTACGGAGCATGGCATCCGTCGCGCTCCAACACCCTGGCAATGAAGAACTCCTCAAGTACACGTTGAGAAATGAACTTCCACGCCGCTTGCAGGCTGCATTAGAGTCGCCCGATGGGAAGCTTTGTTTCTCGCCGCCATACTCGGTACCCACTTGTGCGTTGTCCACAGCACTTTCAAGCGTCGCCACCAACTTAGGCGACAGCTATTGGAAATCACCACCTACCCTACGGCTGCTGTAAATCAAGGGCCAATGAGGAACCCAGTTAAGTCACTTCTACCCACTTAGGTGGAACAGCCGATCCTGTCTCTGTTCATAGACGGATTCCAACTTGACTGCTTGAATGATCGCAGCAGCATCATCCGTAACCACGATACAACGCTCTTTGCAGCGACTCAGTGCGGTGTAGATGAGCGAACGTTCCAAGAGGCGACATCTGGGAAGCACTGCAATTACGGTATCCCATTCCGCGCCTTGTGCACGGTGAACCGTCAGCGCGTACCCGAGCTCCACAATGGAGTCGTACTCTCCTCTAGTACATACGACATCACCGTCATCCGTGCCCACACAAAGGTACGGAACAAATGGCCTGCTCTCGCCATCCGAGAGAACGTCCTTCACCACGCCTTGCAATCCATTGACGACATGGCGACCAGAATCTAGAAGGGCGTTTTTCGTAAAGACAACAGGAGTCCCGGGAATCGGGTCCGCTGTCATCCTACGTGATCGATGAAGAACCCGATTCAAGGCACCTGCACCGGCGCGCGATCTGCTCAAAGCAGAGACCACCTGTGCGTCGCCGTCAAAAATGGCATATAGCCGGGAAACAATCCGCTGGATGTGGTCGACAGAACACTCGACTACGAATATCCCGTCGCGCCGCGAACTCATCCAGTCAAAATCCGGCAAGCTTCGGAGCTTGCCGCTTCGCACCTTCTCCAGAACGGCGGGAATGACTGCATCCGTTTGCCGAAATACACGTTCAAGCTCTTGAACTGGAGCGCTACCGTGGAAAACGAAGCTGTGTAGCAGTCGTCCTGGACCGATACTCGGCAGTTGGGCCACATCACCGCATAGCACCAGCCGAGCATCCTCAGGCATCTTTCTCAGCAATCGGCGAAAGTCGAGCAGGTCGACCATGCCAAATTCATCAACGATCACCACCGCCCCTGAAAGGGCGTCTTTGTTGAGGCATAGCAACGCTCTTGCCAGTGTCATCGCAGGATATCCCGTCGTGACTTCAAGTCGTTTTGCGGTCCGAGCCGCCAATGCTAGAAGCACAGGGCGCTCTCCGAGCGCCGCACAAGCGGCGCATATTGCCCGCACCGTGTGGGTTTTCCCTGTACCGGCCGCCCCATGAAACACGCTAACCTGACTGCATACCGCATTTCGCAACGCCATGCGCTGCTGATCAGATAAGCCGTCCGCGAATTGTTCGAGCCACTCCTCTGATGCCTCTCTCGTTTCTCGGCGCTTTGATACCCACTCTTCGACGAACCTTTCCGAGTAATACGCTCCCGGCACTTGATAGCCATCGCCAAACTTCAGCAAGGCTCCTGCGGACTCCGCCAAGGCGATTGCGACATGTGCTTTTTCAGCATCAGAGCCAAGCAAGACTGACACCCCGGCCCTCAGCTCCGTCTCTGCAATCCAGGTGCTCTGGCTACCTTCCAATGCCGCATAAGCTGCAGCCTCCGCACTTGCTACCAGGCGAATCGACGCACCTTCGTCGATCCCAATCCTGAGAGAGAGACAGTCGACTTCCCTCCAATCCAAGAAGGCAAGTAGCCGATACGGATTGGCATTGATGCGCTTGACCGCCTCCTGACCCCAAACTTTGAAAGCGATATCTGCAATTTCGCAACCAACACCGAGCTGCTGTAACCAATCAGTTAATTCGCGCTTTGCGGCATACGAACGCCAGCCCTGCATCACCAGTTCGGCCTTGCGCTCAGTAACGACCACCGAGAGTGCGCGCGCATCCTGCTTTTCCAGCACGGCAGATAGTAAAACACCGAAGTGCCGCTCCAACTTCCGGGCAGTCGCTTCACCCACCCCGGGAAACAGCGGCCCAGACAAGATGCTATGAAGCGCGCTCATCCTAAAGATGCAACGTTCGCAGGCTGGTTTCGCAGTGCGCCTCGAAAGCATCGCGGCGTAACTTCATCGCCTCAATCTGGGCTTCCATGAGGGCACACCGTTCTTTGTATGACTTCTCCCTTCGGATAGCGTTGCTTAACTCCTTTTCTAGATCTTCGATGCGACGTCGAAATCTTCGTTCATCTTTCAAAATGGTTGCACCACTCGACTCCCCACTTTCTTGCACTGAAGGCAGGGGGCTTTTCACCAGATGCTCCGCCAGCATCGCATCCATTCGTGCGAGAACAGGAGCGCATTTAGAACTTAGCAATCGTTTTCGGTCGAATCGTGAAAAACCACGCGAGCGCATTGCACGCTCCAAGCCGGACCGACTTAACGAACTAGCAGTCATCGGCCATAGCTCAATTGGCACTTCCGTCATGAAGTCTGTTAGTGCGTCGGCATAAATGTCGCGCTGCGCAGTACTCTTCATTCGTTATCCGGGTATGGACTTGGAATTTCTTTATCAAAAGGCCTGAGAATCTTTGCCGTTTCTCTCTCGGTTGGAGCAGGCGTTCCAGCCGGCTTGTCGACCTGGTGAACCTGCAGGCCAGACATACGGATGTGGAAAGCAATGCGCTGCCAGCGCTCCCGCCACAGCCCTTCACGACGAACATGCTCTGAAATCTCTCTCTCAAGGCGTTCAACCGTGCTCTTTAGAGCCGATATCTCAGCGTCCTTCTCTGCCTTGCTCTTCGCTTTGCCACCACTAAGTGCTTCCTTCGCCAGCGCATAAGCCGCCTTGATGCTCTTCTTCTGATTCAGTGTCTGGCGCGAGAATCCGAATGCGTCTTCCAGCTTCTCCCAGGTTAGGGTTGTCCCGCGCTGGCCTTCTGCCCATTGGTCAAGCTCAGCGATGATTTTGTGTTCATCCAGAACCGACATGCGACCATAGCGCTTACTTTTCATCTTCCGTCCCCCTGAGGTAGTCATGGGGGTCAAAGGGTGCAACCCCGTTGTCACTCAGCTGCATCTGCAGAGTTCTTAGCTTCTTTTTTGTGTGCGAAATCCAGTCACGACTCTTCCTGGGCCGGTCGCCAAGCGCACGCTTCTCCGCTGTCTCTAGCGCAACAGCTGCCATCGCCCACTGCCGCTTGATCTCCTCGATACGACCAGGGTCTGACTTCGCCCAAACGAGATCGTCACATTCAGCGCTACATTGAAGATGACGCTCGCAAGGAACTTGACTGAAGTCATGAATGCAAACCCCGGGGCCAACATCATGGACCGCCCGGACTCTTGCCTCCAGGTAAGCGTCATGCAACTCAATGGGGATCTTCTTGAGAGACTCCCTGATTAGCCCGTTCGCATTGCCATCGCGCAGCGCTTGCCGGACCTCAAGCACTCGTTTGGCACGGCTTGTATGCTGATACGCCTTGGTGTCCCGGGGGTTATTTCGCCCAAACCAATCGGTCTGGAGAAGCTCTGGCACCCCGCCCTCATCAAGCAGTGTGTTGATCGTGTGTCTGAACGCGTGCGATGTGAAGTCGATCTTGGCTCCAATTTCTGGCGCAAACTCCTTGGCGAGCTGTGGCAGCGCCCTCTGGATAAACTTGTCAAGCATCACGTGGCTATAACTGTTCGCTAGCCAGAACATCCTCGCCGCATCCGATCCACCAAGATACATGTGCTGGCAAATGAGCATGTCCTCGAGATAAAGCTCAGCGCCGAACTGGTCAATGTGAATCGGTTTAATCAACCGTTCTTGAAAATCGCGTGCGCAGTACTCACGGATCCCAGTTACAGTCGTCACCCATCGGACTGCTCCAGATTCTTTTTGCTCGGATGCCGGGTCTATCCATGCCAACCCATTCTTCCTAAGCCAGCCGTTCGTTTGAAATAGCGCCCCCGATAAGCCGAGCCCTTCTAGGTCCTCAATTCCAAGCTGTGCAGACTCGTCCACCGAGTCCAAGAAACTCAGATCCGGTCCAGACAGTTGGCGCATCCTCGCTGCGGTATCTCGTGGCCCCGAACAGAGGTCTGTTAACTCTTCTACTGCGGCAACCACTATTTGCGCCATCTCGGTCGCAAGCCAGACCTTCCGGAAAGGTGTAAATGTTCGACCTTTAGAGGCTTTCCCTTGGAAGTAGCGAAGCGCTACTTCGCCTGTTGGCTTTACCTCTAAGCACTTCAATGGCAACCCACAGACCTCGGAGAAGCGTCTACCTGTGGCAGCGAGGACGGATAGGATAAGGATCGGAAGCCGGTACCGATGCTCTCTTGGCACTCTTTGATACAGAGCACCAAGTAGCTGATACGTCTCCACGCTCGCCATCTTTTCCGAACTTGTGATCAAAGCTTCAGGAGCGTCGAGCCGAACAATTTCCAAGCCACCCGCATTGGGTGGCCTCTTCATTCTTGCGTACTTGAAATTCAGAGGGATCTTTGCCAGTCCGTTTGAATCCACGTGCGCCGCAAATTCGCCCACTGCCTTGTGGAGGTTGTAGGCACTCCCTTCCTTATAATCCTTAGCGATCTCGTCACAAGCACGATTGAGGTGTTCTTCGGTCAATTGAAACAGGTCAGAGCCATTGGCAGCCTTCTCCACGTACGAGACTGCAGTTATGAAGCTCCTTTGATTCTCGATCGACTGTGAGTTTCGATGGTAGCGAAGCACAACCAACGCTTTTGCTAACGTGTTGAAATCACCTCCTATTGGCTGGCCACCAATTTGCTTTTGCCCTGAGAAGGAAAGCACTGCGGTATTTCGATTTTTCCCAACACGGTACAACAGCCCTGGAGAAGAAATACTCCAGTCATCCTTCTCCCAAAGATCAAAGGTGATGTGATCACGAAGTCCCTCTGCTAAGACACGAAGACTTGCGAGATTCTTCTTTCGATCACGCTCAAGATTTGACAAGAAGGTAACGACCTTAGACCGTCTCTCTTTTCGACCATCGAACCCTCCTCCGTCACTCATGTGATTTCTCTGCGCCGACGTGACATAGCTCGACTACCTGCGCGACAGCAAAGATAACGTCATCCAGCTGGACCCCAAGCCTACCGTCCTCATACTTCTGCAGCCGCTCCTCGCGATCGAGCAACATGCAATCAAGCACGTGCTGGTGATCGGCATGCCGAAGCGGCCTGAACTTCTCGCACAAGTAACAACTGAAGGGTGGATCCAAATGGCATAGAGATCTTTTCCCGCAGACTCCAATCTCTTCCTGGTCCGTTGGATCGGTCTGACTGACATACAGGATCCGCTTGTCTTCCAATCGTCCATTGGGATCCTCTTCCGGATTGTCGATCACTTTCCCAATGAAGAAGTTCAACATTCCAGAAAATCTTTTGGCTACCGCAGCATCCAACTGCCTGACAATTCGATGCTTCGCATCAAAGTAGACACGAACGTGCTGTGTGTCCGAATGATCAAGAAGATTTGCCAGCTCTTTCCTGCTTATCCCTTCTTCAGCCAACCCTGTTCCAAATGTGTACCGAAGCCTACGTGGGGTTACTGCCATTAGCTCATTGGTGAGCGGCGACACAATTCCGAGCCTTTCCACGAATGACTTCAAGAGTTCGTTCATACGCGAGGATCCGCATCTGGCCGCTCGGTCAACCAGCGCCTTTGGAACTGGCTTGGTAGCCCCAATAGGCCTTCGAAACAGCGGCCTGAACGAAGCCTCGATCTCTCCTTCAGTTGTAAGCACTGTCACAGGCTCACTGCGGTTCGCTCCCTTCAGAGCAGACACATGCCTCGCCAGGACGTTATCCAACGGAACGTCGCGCAGCTCGTCCCTCGGGCTCAGCTGCCTCTTCTTGATTCTGGGAACCTTCAAGACATAGCACGCTGGAACATCCGGGATTCCCTCCGTCAGATTCACCAGATCCCTTTCTTCCAGGAAGGCGAAATTGGCGGGGTTCCTGCCAATTGCGATGCACAGGGCCACGGCTGCCCTCTGTTCAATATGATCAAACGCCTGACTCTTGTCTCGATCCAACGCGTGAGTGAGCAGCGGCAGCTCGAGCGTTCTATCCAATGGTCCCCGCTCGGGATCGTCCGAACGAACGGCCTCGCCCTTCGGATCTCCGGGAATCGCCATCCGATCAAGCTCATCAGCATAATCAGGCTGAAACCCTAGCTCCGGGAAGCGATCAGCACACCAGACATACCAGCGAACAATTCGATAGATTCTCCAAAGCTTTTGCCGGGAGCGGAGGTCTTTTATTGCGTCACTTACGGACTTAGCTAGCGCCCTGCTCAGCTCGCCCATGTCGTTTGCCGCCTTCAATCTCGGCCTAATCAGCTCGCAGAAGGTAGAGAAAAATCCGGCAGCGTCTCCCGTTGAGGCTATTTGCATGCGGTGCATCGCGTATCTTTTGCACGCCCACGCGATGCGCGGATCAACTACTCGCGAGAATTTCAGGCGAACAACACGATAAGTGCATGCGACAACCCATTCGTCAGAGGACGAATCGACCTCCACCCCCTCTCTAGTAAAGAATCGATCTGGTATGTCAGCCAACCCAAGCTGATCAATTTGCTCCTGCAGCGCCGACGCACTCGAACTCATGAAGCGCTCCCTAGAACGGAATCTGATTCTGATCTACTTGAGTCACAAGGAACCCCTGATATTTGACCAGCGCAGAGTTAGCGCGCTCCAGAATTTCCCGCTCTATGTACACGTTTTGCGAAGCAAGGCTGGAATCTCCACGCAGCAGCGCCAACGCTTGTGCACGACGATTCTCATCCATACCCGCACTCCTTAAAGCCTTCTCCATGGACTCTGAGAATGTATGCCTGAGTGAGTGGGGACTGAAGTTTTCTGGAACCGCCCCTTCTAGCTCTTTGCGGAGTTCAACGCAGATGGCGTACAACCTTGAAATGGAGAGAGGATCGCCTTCATCACTCACTATCAGATACGGCGTGTCTAGATTGCTTTGTTCCAGCAGTGTTTCTCGATGCACCATGATGTATTCGTCAATGAAGTGCGCAAGCACTGGATCTAATGGGAGTATGCGCGGAAGCCTCTTCACCCTGGGCCGTGGTTTCCTCCGATCAGCAGCGTCGGGCGGCCTGAGACGCACATCGACACTGGGAATCGCACCAAACGTTATGTCTTGAACCTGCAAAGACAGCAACTCTCCACGCCTGAAGCCGCACAGAAGCATGAGCATGATGGCGACGAAATTCCGACTCTTGGTCGCCAATGTTCTTCCGAGCCCTTTGAACCTTGGATGTAAAAACTCGGCAAGCGCGGCTTGTTGATCTGCCGTTAGCGCTTTTGCGGAACTTTTCTTTGAAACGGGCTGACCGACTACGCGCTGAGTCAGCCAATCGTTAACCAAACCCCTTATCTCAACTATTCGATCAGTCCTGCGATCGTCTGCAGCGTGCCTCGCAACACATTCGCCGCAAATCCACTTTATGTACGCGTTGCATGTGTCGAGTCTTTGATTGAAGACACTATTGCCTACACGCTTCTTCGCGTCTTTCGAGTTCTTCCGCAGCGCCTCGATGAGCCCGGAGGTCACTTCTGCCTCAGTGAAGCCCTGCCCACCTTCTATCCGCTGGCGGATATCGATCCCGTTGCTTTCCGCCCAGCCATACAGCGGCACCAACTCAGACAAGAGTCGACTCTGCGTAGTCGGCGCAAGCGACCTGCGTCCGATGAGCCACTCGTTTGGATCGGGAATCGGTAATCCGTCACCGTCCAGCAGCATTGGCATCTCATGACCAGCTGGATGAACGATCGAAACGATCCGCATACACGCCTCCCTCCGCCGCCTAACTTTACATCAGCCGTTACAACTATTTTTACCCCGTGATGGGCAGTAAAAAGCCGTCTCCATCTTTACAGACGGAGGCGGCTCACATGAGGCATTCAAGCCCTTATTTTTCAGGTCAAGCTCGCACTTGATCGGAGTATAACTTTACAAATGCAATTTTATAACCTTTAGAACGGAATATCGTCATCAGCGAAGTCGTCCATCGGCGGCGCCGACTGCTGCGGAGCCTGCTGCTGCGGGCGCTGCTGGCCGTAGCCACCACCACCACCGCCACGCTGACCACCACCACCGCCGCCACCACCGTACTCCTGGCGCGGAGCCTGCTGGCGCTGCGGACGTTCGCCGCCGCCACCGCCACCGCCGCCTTCACGGCCGCCGAGCATCTGCATTTCATCGGCGATGATGTCGGTGGAGTACTTCTCCACGCCATCCTGGCCGGTGTACTTGTCGTAACGCAGGCTGCCTTCGACGTAGACCGAGCTGCCCTTGCGCAGGTACTCACCAGCGATCTCGCCGAGCTTGCCGAAGAACACCACGCGGTGCCATTCGGTACGCTCCTGCTGGTTGCCATCCTTGTCCTTGCGGACGCTGGTGGTGGCCAGGCTGATGCGGGTGATCGCCATACCGCCCTGGGTGTACTTCACGTCCGGGTCGTTGCCGAGGTTGCCGACCAGGATGACTTTATTGATGCCGCGCGCCATAGGGTTGCTCTTCCGTTGTCCGAGGGCAGGCCGCAGTCATATCACAGCCCCGGGCGGGGTGCAGATCTGCCGGGCCGCCCTTGGGAGAATTGGGGGGATCCAGATTGCACCATCTTATCATCGCCGCCGTCCCCGACCCTGTCGGAATTCCGGCCGGGAACGACCGGAAACCTGCTCGAGCCATATGCCGCAACGGTGACGGCGGTTCAGTCCCCGCGCCGCAGGCCGCTGGCCGCCAGCCCGAGGGACCTCCCGGCCCCGCCATCACGGCGCATGGCATGATGTCGCTTCACTGTCTCCCCGCCTGCTGAAATGACCATCCGCGGTAAAGCCACCTCCCTCGATATCGCCCACCTGGCCGGCGTCTCCCAGCCCACGGTGTCGCGGGCGCTGCGCGGCAGCCCGATGGTCAACGCCGAAACCCGGCAGCGGATCCTGGCCATCGCCCGGGAGCTGAACTACAAGGTCGACAAGAACGCCTCCAGCCTGCGCCTGCGCAATGCCGGCACACTGGCCCTGCTGTTCTTCGAGGACCCGACCAATGACGATTCGCTGATCAACCCGTTCTTCCACGCGATGCTCGGCTCGATCACGCGGGCCTGCGCGCTGCGCGGTTATGACCTGCTGGTCTCCTTCCAGCAGCTGTCCACTGACTGGCAGGCCGATTACGAGGACAGCAACAAGGCCGACGGCATCATCCTGCTCGGCTATGGCGACTACCACGAGTCGCGCGAGCGCCTGCAGCGGCTGGTCGAGCAAGGCACCCACTTCGTGCGCTGGGGCGCTTCCCTGCCCGACCAGCCCGGTGTCTCGATCGGCAGCGACAACTTCCAGGGCGGTTTCGACATCACCGCCCACCTGCTCGACCAGGGCTGCCGCCGGATCGCGTTCGTCGGCCACGCTTCCAGCCACTATCCCGAGTTCGAGCAGCGCTATCGCGGCCACGTCGAAGCAATGCGGGCGCGAGGCCTCACCGCCGAGCCCTCGCTGCAGCACGATGCGATCACCACCGAGCAGTCCGGCTTCGATGCCTGCCAGGCGCTGCTGGCGCGCGGTGAGCGTATCGATGGGCTGTGCGCGGCCAGCGACCTGATCGCGATCGGTGCGATGCGCGCCCTGCGCGAGCATGGCCTGCGCGTGCCTGAGGACGTGGCGGTCACCGGCTTCGATGACATCCCGCTGGCCGCCTCGGTGTCCCCGCCGCTGTCCACGGTGCAGCAGGACACCAAGCAGGCCGGGCACCTGCTGGTGGAAAAGCTGTTGGCGCTGATCGACGGCCAGCCGGTGGAAGGCCAGAGCATCGCGGTGAAGCAGGTGCTGCGGGAATCCTCGCTGCGCCGCTGAGTCCGTTCAGGGCACCCGCTGGAAGCTCAGGCTCTCGAAGCTGAGGGACCGCGCCAGGCCATCGGCCACGTGGAAGGTCAGCCAGTTGCCGCTGTTGGGGACGAACTCGACCCGGACCTGGTCAAGGTGTTCGCCCGCGGTGGCCACCGCGCCCAGCTGCCCCCAACGCAGTCGCAGTGCCTGGTCACCGGCCGCTTCGACGTTCATCTCGCCGAGCAGCGGGTGCACGTATCTGCCCACGTAGCCATCGCGCGGCAACGTTCGCAGCCACGGGCGTGCCTGGATCGCCTGGCGCTGACGCGCCATGTTCCGCTGCGCCTGGGCCGCCGTTGCCTGCAGGGCCAGGAAGCGGGCGGCGGAGCTCGCTGCGATCCCCTGCTCATGCAGCAGCACGCCATACACGTGATCGGCGATGAGATTGGTCAGCGGTGCGCCCAGCAGGTCCTCGTTGTTGAGCACCACCAGTGCGATGTTCTGATCAGGCATGAAGGACAGGTGCGCGTGGAAGCCGGCGAATCCGCCGAAGTGGTGCAGCAGCCGGTGGCCTTTGTACTGCCCGGTGTACCAGCCCCAGGCATAACCATCGCGCGCGAAGTCCAGATAGCGCGCGCTCAGCGCGACCTGCCGCTGCTGCGAACGACTGATTACCTGCGGTGCGAAGGCCGGGGTGCCCGCGCGCGGGAACTGCGCGATCAGGAACCGGGCCAGGTCCGGTGCGCTGGCAACCATGCCACCGGCCGCCTGCATCGTCCCGTCCGCTTTGCGCAGATACAGGGCCGTGGTCGGTTGCGCGCTGCCCAGTGAGTACGGCTTGGCCAGGGGCCAGCCTGCCGTTTGGGCACGGCTGATCCGGGTGCTGGTATGGCGCATGCCCAGCGGATCGAACACCGCGCGCTGCAACTGGTCCTGCCACGGCAGCGCGTCGTGCTGGTCCATCCAGATACTCAGCAGGTTGTAGCCGAGGTTGGTGTAGCCGAAGGTGCCGTGGGGCGCGTCCGGGTCGCGCCGGGTCGCGCCCACCAGCGCCAGCCGCGAGGCAGCGTCATGCACGCCGCTGAAAGCAGTGGCCCAGACCAAGGCGGGGTTGTCCACGCCCGCGGTATGGGTGAGCAGATCACGCACGGTGACCGACTCGGCGTCGATACCTTCCAGGCGCATCTGCGGAAACATCTGCTGGAGCGACATCGCCATGTCGAGCTCACCGGCGGCCTCTCTCTGCAGGGCGTTCAGCGCGAAGAACGGCTTGGTCGCCGAGGCGATGTAGAAGACGGTGTCGGCCGTGACCGGCGTACCGGCGGCAATGTCCGCCAAACCGTAGTAGCCCTCATGGATCACTTTGCCGTCCTTCACCACCACGACGGCGGTACCGGACGGCAAGCCGGTCGCCGCCTTGGTCTGTTCGATGAGGGCGGACAGCGGGGCGAAATCGAGCGGCGTGGCGGCGCCGACCGGAGACAGCACGGCCACGGCAAGGCCGGCACAGAGTGCCAGGATGCGTTTCATTCGAGGGTCCTGTTGCAGAGCAGCCGACAGCGGACCTGCCGGCTGGGGTGGGCGGCCGCATCCGCGGCCTGCGCCGGCATGCCGACGGTCAGGCCGCGGCGGACAACCGGCGGGCGATCGGTCGGCGGGCCGTACGCTGGCTTACTTCAAGCGGCGATCCAGCACGAAGTACACCACGTTGCCCAGGCCGGTCGCCCCGAGCAGCAGCGCGATCGCACCCGGCGTGACCCGGTCGATGCCGAGCAGATCGACCAGCCCGAAGGCCAGGGCCAGGGTCAACATCACGCAGCCCCAATGCAGCGCGGCCAGCCGACGCTTGGTGGTATCGCCGGCCAGCAGCGAACGCACCAGCTCTTCCGAGCCGCGGGCTTCGACGATACGGCGGCGCGTGTGGCCATCGACCACGCTCTTGATGGCATACACGATGCCGAGGATCAGGACGACGGGCAGAATCAGGTTGTAATCCATGGTGCGTTCGTTCCGTTGAGGAGGGGCTTGTCCACTGAGATACGGCCACGGCGGGATCGGTTGCACGGAACACGGTTGCAACCGGAGAGGCACTCGACGTATCTCTATGGAACATGCGCACATCGCCGCCCCCTCCTGCCGACTGTCTCGATGCCGACCGGAAACTGGTCGACGCCATTCTGTCGCGCCAGCCCGGGGCGTTCGAGCAGCTGGTGCGGGAGTATCAAGGCCTTTGCTGGCGCGTGGTCGATCGCATGGTCCGCCACCCCGACGACACCCGCGAGCTGTGTCAGGAAGCCTTCCTGCGCATCCATCAGACGTTGCATCAATACCGCGGCGAGAGCGCACTGAAATCCTGGGTCGCGCAGGTTGCCTATTCGATCGCCAAGCGGCACCTGGAACGGCGACGCATCCCACTGGTGGAGAACACCGTAAGCGACGACGGCACCGCCTTGATCGATCGGGTCGGCGATGGCATCGATCTGGAAGCCCTGACCAGCGAGCAGGACATCAACGCCCACCTGCATGCGGCCATCGACGCCCTGCCCCCGCTGCAGCGCACCCTGCTCACGCTCTATCATCTGGAAGAGATCTCCATCGCCGAGATCGCCACCCTTACCGACCTGGCCGAAGGCACCATCAAGAGCCACCTGTTCCGCAGCCGCAAGCGGCTGCGCGAACTGCTCGAATCCCGCATTGGAGTGCCCGCATGAGCAGCACAGACGATTCCCGGATCGACCCCGACGAATGGCAGGCCCAGGAACGCGGGCTGCGCGCGGCGCTGAGCGGCCAACGCGCCGGACCGGACGCCCCCGATTACCTGCGTATTGCCCAGGCGATCGCCTCTGCGCCGCAGAGCGGGCCGCCGATGCGCTTCGCCCGCGATGTCGCTGCGCACATCGCCCGGCATGACGCCGGGATAGAATGCTGGGTCTCCCGGGCCCTGCTGGCGGTGCTGGCGGTCGCGGTGCTGACGTTGGTTTCGCTGTTCGGCCCGGCATGGTGGCGCGCGATCGAGCACGCCGCGGGCAGCGCGGCGACCGGGTGGCTGCTGGCTGGCGCAGCCTGCGTGGCGCTGTCGTGGCTAGCGGCCCGTTGGCGGGCGTCCGGCCGGAAGCACCCATGACTTACGGCGGATGCAGGCTATCTGAATAGGGCGGATAACCGATCCATCGCCCAGGGGAAGCTGTCCGCATGCTTGAGATCCGCGCGCTGTCCAAGACGTACGCCAATGGGGTCCACGCCCTTGCCGGTGTCACCCTCGATATTCCCCGCGGCATGTTCGGGCTGCTCGGCCCGAACGGCGCCGGCAAGTCCTCGCTGATGCGCACCCTGTCCACGCTGCAGGAAGCGGACAGCGGCACCGCCACATTGTCGATTCCGGGCGAGGCGAGCATCGATGTACTGCGCGACAAGGACGCCGTGCGCCGACGGCTGGGGTATCTGCCGCAGGACTTCGGCGTGTATCCCAAGGTCAGTGCACTGGATCTGCTTGACCATTTCGCGGTGCTCAAAGGCCTTACCCACAAGGGCCAGCGCCGCGAGGTGGTGGATGCCCTGCTGCAGCAGGTCAATCTGTGGGACGCGCGCAAGCGCAAGCTGGGCACGTACTCCGGCGGCATGCGCCAGCGCTTCGGCATCGCGCAGGCGCTGCTCGGCGACCCACGCCTGGTGATCGTCGATGAACCTACTGCGGGGCTCGACCCGGAAGAGCGCAACCGCTTCCTCAACCTGCTTGCCGCGATCGGCGAGAACGTGGCGGTGATCCTGTCCACGCACATCGTCGAGGATGTCACCGACCTGTGCCCGAGCATGGCCATCATGAACAAGGGGCAGGTGCTGCTGACCGGCAAGCCCAGCGATGCGATCGACGCGCTGCAGCACCAGGTCTGGCGCAAGCAGGTGGACGTTGCCGAACTGCCCGCCTACGAAGCCAACCATGTGGTGCTGTCCACCCGCCTGGTTGGTGGCCGGCCGGTGATCCACGTGCACAGCGCGACCGACCCCGGCGACGGCTTCGCCGCCGTTGCTCCCGATCTGGAAGACGTCTATTTCCAGCGACTGCGCCTGCAGTCGCGGGCCGCCTGACCGGAGCCCGCCGATGATCGCTGCCTTCTTCCGCTTCGAGCTGCGCGAGCAGCTCCGTTCCCCGCTGCTGTGGCTGCTGGCGGGCCTGTTCGCGCTGATGGCCTTCGGTGCGGCCTCCTCCGACGCCGTACAGATCGGCGGCGGCGCCGGCAATGTGCACAGCAATGCGCCAACCGTGATCGCCTCGATGCTGGGCATCTTCACCCTGCTCGGCATGCTGGTGTCCACGCTGTTCGTCAGCAACGCGTTGCTGCGCGACTTCGATCTGGGCACCGCCGAGCTGATCTTCGCCAGCCCGATCAAACGCCGCGGCTATCTGGCCGGGCGCATCGGTGCGGCCCTGGTCAGCGGGCTGCTGGTCTACATGATCATCGCCCTGGGCCTGGCGCTGGGGCCGTTCATGCCCTGGGTGGATCCGGCCCGCATGGGCCCGGTCTCGCTGTACAGCTACGTGTGGGCCTTCGGGGTGATCGTGATCCCGAACCTGGTCTTCACCACGGCGCTGCTGGCGTTGCTCGCGGCCACCACGCGCTCGATCCTGTGGGTCTACATCGGCGTGATCGGTTACTTCGTGCTGTACGGCGTCAGCGCCGCCCTGCTCAGCGACATCGACAACACCTGGGTGGCCGTGTTGAGCGAGCCGCTCGGCCTGCGCGCGCTGTCACGGACCATCCGCTACTGGTCGGTGGCCGAGCGCAACAGCGGCCTGCCCGCCGTGGCCGGTCAGCTGCTGGCCAACCGCGCGCTGTGGCTGGGCGTGGCGGCCGTACTGTACGCCGCCACGTTCGCCTTGTTCCGCAGCGAACGCAGCGGCAGCGCCGGACGTCGCTGGGGACGCAGGACCGCCCTCGTGACGACCGCGCCCGCACAGCGGCCGAGCCAGGTCGTAGTGCCCCGCGTGGTGCCGGGCCACGGCGCCGGCACCGCCTGGAGGCAGTTCCTGCACCAGGTCCGCTTCGACACCAGCGGCGTGCTGCGCAGCGTGCCGTTCCTGGTGCTGCTGGTACTGGGGCTGTGCAACTTCCTGCCCGGCGCGCTGTTCCGCCAGACCCTGTACGGCACGCCGATCTGGCCGGTCACCTCGGAGATGCTGACCGCCCTGCAGGGCGCCTACAGCTGGCTGCTGATCATCATCGTGCTGTTCTTCGCCGGCGAACTGGTCTGGAAAGAGCGCGCGGCCCGGATCAATGAAGTCACCGATGCGATGCCCGTCCCCAACTGGGTCCCGCTGCTGGCCAAGTTCGCCACGCTGGTGGCGGTGATCGCCTGCTTCCAGGCGATCGGTGCGCTGGCCGCGATCGCGGTGCAGCTGAGCAAGGGCTACACGCAGATCGAGCCACTGGTGTATCTCAAGACCCTGGCACTGGACTCGGTCGTCTACCTGTTGATGGGCGGCCTGGCGCTGGTGCTGCAGGTGCTGACCAACAACAAGTTCATCGGCTACGCGCTGCTGATCGTGGTGATGATCGGCCAGGCGGTGCTGGGCATGCTCGACTACACCCAGAACCTGTACAACTTCGGCAGCTGGCCGATCGCGCCGTACTCGGACATGAACGGCTACGGCCATTTCCTGCCGGGGCAACTGGCTTTCCAGGGCTACTGGGCGCTGTTCCTGCTGGCGCTGCTGTGTGTCGCCTCGGCGTTCTGGGTCCGTGGTGTCGGCACCAGCCTGCGCCAGCGCCTGGTGCTGGCGGGCCGTCGCCTGCGCGGCCCGGCCGGGCTGGGCGCCGCCGTCGCGACGCTGGCCTTCATCGGGCTGGGCGGCTGGCTGTACTGGAGCACCAACATCCGCAACGAATTCCTCTCACCGGACCAGCAGCTGGACCTGCAGGCCCGCTACGAGCGTGAACTGTCGCGCTACCGCAACCTCCCGCAACCGCGCATCGTCGCGGTGGACAACCGGATCGACCTTCACCCGGAAACCCAGTCGGTGGTGATCGATGCGTACTGGACGGTGCGCAACACCCACACCACCCCCATCGCGCAGCTGCACGTGGCGATGAACGACGACAAGCAGCTGACCGCGGTCGACCTGGGCGGCCAGACGCTGGCGATGCATGACGCCGACCTGGGCTATCGCATCTACCGGCTGACCGCTCCGCTGCAGCCAGGGGAGGAACGCCGCATCCACTTCCGCGTCAACCAGCATCCGACCGGCATCACCTCCGATCAGGCGCCCACCGACCTGGTGGAGAATGGCAGTTTCTTCAACAGCCGGCTGCTGCCCTCGTTCGGGTACGACCAGGGCGTGCAGATCACCGACCGCAACGAACGCCGCAAGCGCGGCCTCGGCGAACCGAGCCGCATGCCCAAGCTGGAGGACCAGGCCGCCCGCGCGAACAATTACGTGACCGACGATGCCGACTGGCTGGCCTTCCGCAGCACGATCTGCACCGCGCCGGACCAGATCGCGCTGGCGCCGGGCTACCTGCAGCACGAAGCGACCGTCAACGGGCGGCGCTGCTTCAGCTACGCCATGGACCGGCCGATGCTCAACTTCTATGCCTACCTCTCGGCGCGCTGGGAAGTGAAGCGCGCGGCATACAAGGGCATCCCGATCGAGGTGTACTACGATGCGCGCCACGGCTACAACGTGGACCGCATGATCGAGGCGGTACAGAAGTCGCTGGCGTATTACGAGGCCAACTTCACGCCGTACCAGCACCGGCAGGTGCGCATCATCGAGTTCCCGGGCTACGCGCGTTTCGCCCAGTCGTTCGCCAACACCATCCCCTACTCCGAATCGATCGGCTTCATCGCCGACCTGCGCAACCGTGACAAGGTGGACTACGTGTTCTACGTGACCGCGCACGAGGTCGCGCACCAGTGGTGGGCGCACCAGGTGATCGGTGCCAACGTACAGGGCGCGACGATGTTGTCTGAGTCGCTGTCCCAGTACTCGGCGCTGATGGTGATGGAGAAGGAGTACGGGCGGCAGCAGATGCGTCAGTTCCTGAAGACGGAACTGGATGGCTACCTGTCCGGGCGTGGCAGCGAGGGTATCGAGGAGCTGCCGTTGGCACGGGTGGAGAACCAGCAGTACATCCACTACGAAAAGGGCTCACTGGCGTTCTACCGCCTGCGCGAAGAGATCGGCGAGGCCGCACTCAACCGTGCGCTCAAGCGTTTCCTGCAGGACAAGGGCTTCCAGCAACCGCCCTACACCACCTCGACCGAACTGCTGGGCTACATCCGGGCGGAGACGCCGGCCGACCGCCAGCAACTGGTGACCGATCTGTTCGAGAAGATCAGCTTCTACGACAACCGCGTGCTGGCCGCGACCGCGCGCAAGCGGGCGGACGGCAAGTACGACGTCACGCTGAAGCTGCATGCCGAAAAGCGCTATGCCGACGGTGACGGCAAGGAGACCGCTGGCGCCATGGACGACTGGATCGAGCTCGGCGTGTTTGCCAACGCCCCCTCGGGCAAGGAGCGCGACCAGAAGGTGCTGTACCTGCAGCGCCACCACGTCACCGAGGCCAACCCGTCGATCACCGTGACGGTGGACGGCAAGCCGGATGAAGCGGGCTTCGATCCCTACAACAAACTGATCGATCGGGTCTCCTCGGACAACCGGCGCAAGGTGACGCTGCAGTAGAACGCAGCGTCAGCGCGGGCCGTCGGCGAAGTCCTTCAGGATTTCGCCGACGCCCGATGGCGAGATCTCAAACCCCAGCGGCGTGCCGGGGTTGATCACCACGCCGTAGCCGCCGGGAACGCGCTTGAGCACGTCCAGCATCAGCATGCGGATGGTGTGCGGGGCCTGCTGGCTGTGGAAACCGACCCGGCTCATATCGGTGAACACCGACACGTGCAGCACGCCCTGCTTGTCGAACAGCAGCGGATCGAAACCGCTGCCGTCCGGTGTCACCAGGCTGCCGGTGAGCAGCACCACCTCGGACGCCACGAAGGCCTTCATGAACAGGCCGATCGGCAGCTGGCCGTCCATTGCCGTCTTGAGCAGCGTTTCGATCGGGGTCTGGGGGGCAGCAGCGTCGGTCATGGAATGCAGGGGTATGGGTGGGGTTCGCTAGTGTACCGCCGGGGGTGCCAGGAGCCGGCCAGCGGCCGGCACTACGGGCTGGCCGGATCGCCGACGAGGTAGAGGTGGAACGTCGGGTCCTCCTGGGTCAGCGCGACATGCAGGAGACCGAGCCGCGGCAGGGTCCGCAGCCAGTAGGCATGCGCCGCCAGATCGCCGCGGAACACCGCGAGCAGCCATTGCCCCTCGCCGGGGCGCAGCAGTGTGCTGACCACATAAGCGGCCAGGCCTTGCCGCCGGTACTTGGGGAGCACGAAGAGGTCGGCCAGTTCGGGATAGTGGTGGCCGTCCCGTTCCACCCGGTCCACCAGCACGAAGCCGGCGAGTGCTTCGTCGACGAACAGCAGCCGTGCCCACTGCGGGTCATCGCGCAGCGAGGCCTCGACGTCGCGCCGGTCACAGTCGAACAGGCCGTCGGGACGTACCTCTTCTCCGCTCCAGGCCGAGGCCTCGAAGTAGTAGAACTGCATCAGATGGAACAGGCGCTCGGCGTCGCCGGGCGTTGCGTGGCGCAGGGACAGGCGTGACATGGACAGCTTACTCGGGAGGACCGCACTGCGCGGTCGCGAGCCCGATTGTACGGCCCGGCCCACCGCGAACGGCAGACCGGGCATCGCCCGGCTATTTCGCCAGCCGCTTCGTGCGCGCGCGCTGGTCGTCGACCGCTGCCTTCAACTGCTTCTGCAGCGCCGTCTGGTCGACCGGTGCATCCAGCACGAACACGCGCACGCCGTGTGCGGGTACCTCGGCGGTCAGCGATCCCTTCACCGTCTGGCTGGCACCGCCCAGCGCGTCGCGCCAGGTCCCGGCCTGCAGGTAGCGGCTGACCTCGAAGGTGCGCGCCGCGTCACCCTTGTTGAGCAGCACCAGTGCGGTCTGCGCGGTATCGCCCTGCTGCAGCACACGGAAGAACACCGCTTCATCGCCTTGCAGGCGCTCGTTGACCTGCAGGCCGCGCTGCAGGGCGGGGATGGCCTCGCGCAGCTTGGCGATGCGCTGCAACGGCGCAAAGATCGGGCTCTTCGGCGCCTCATCGACGCGCTTCTGGCCGAAGTAGGCACGGTTGCCGGCATGCTCGGCGCGGCTGCGCATGAAGCCGGTTTCCGACCCGTAGTAGATCACCGGGATGCCGCGCGCGGTGAACAGCCAGTTGTGGGCGTCGATGAACCCGGCATCGCTGGCATCCAGCCGCGCCATGTCGTGATTATCGTAGAAACTCATCAGCTCGTACGGATTGGCATACGGCCCATCCAGCAGGTGCAGCGGCTCGGCCAGGGCCTCAAAGCCTTTCTGCTCCCTGCCAAAGACCGACGACAAGGCGCCGCGAAGCGGGAAGTCGAGCACGGAGACGTTCGCATTGGCCGGCCAGGTGTGCTCGGCGATCTTGCGGGCGTCGTAGTCGAACGCTTCGCCGAACATGAACATGCCCGGATGCTCCGCGCGGATGCGGTTGACGAAGGCATGCCACCACGGGTGTGGCAGCCAGCCGATGGTATCGATGCGCAACGCATCCACGCCCTGCGCGGTCCACTGCAGGTACGCGCCGACCAGGTAGTCCATCACCACCGGATTGTGCTCGTTGAAATCGGAGAGTTCGGCCAGGTTGCCATCGAAGATCGAGCCGCTCTTCCCGTCCACCGGGCCGATGTTGTTGTAGAACGCGTGCAATGGGTTGTGGACCGGGTCCAGCTGCTGCGGCGGGAGGTTCTGATGGTCGGCGATCAGCCGGCCGCCCTTGTCGAAGATCTGCCCGAACTGCGGCTGCGCCACCGGCATCGTCCACGCGGGCGAGCCATGGTTGCCCACGATATCCAGCACCACCTTCAGATCGGCCGCGTGCAGGCCACGGGTGAAATCGCCGAAGTCCAGGTCCTTGCTCGGCAGATGTTCGTCGAGCGTGTAGAAGTTGACGCCCCAGTAGCCGTGGTAACCGGTCTTGCCGCGGTCGGTCAGCGTGCTGGTGCAGCTGATCGGCTTGCTGCCGGTGAAGGCCTGGTCCGGGTTGTCGATGATCGGGGTGATCCACACCGCGCCGAAGCCCAGATTGCGGATGTACGCGGCGTTGTCGAGCACACCCTTGAAGTCACCGCCGAGATAGCCGATGTTGCCGTCCACCTTGTCCGGGCACGGCACCGGGATGTCGAAGGTGGGGTGTGCACCGCCCTGGTCGCGGTGATCGTTGGACGCGTCGCCATTGACGAAGCGGTCGGTGACCACGAAGTAGACCGCTTGGCTGGCGAACGGCTCACGCGTGCCGACATAGTCCGGGCGCTCGACGGCCAGGGCGGGACTGGCGGACAGTACGAATGACAGGGCCAGCGACAACGACGAATACCGGGACATCAGACAACCTCCTGTTGGGATGGCACATACAGCACGCACAGGCCGGCCAGCAGCAGGCTGCCGCCCCCAAGTGCGAGCACGTGCATCGGGTCACCACCCAGCCACGTGCGCAGCAGGAAGCCGAGCGCACTGGCCGCGACCAGCTGCGGGATCACGATGAAGAAATTGAACAGGCCCATGTAGATCCCCATCTTGGCCGCCGGCACGCTGTCGGACAGCAGCGCATACGGCAGCGACAGGATCGAGGCCCAGGCGAAGCCGACGCCGACCATCGACAGCAGCAGCCAGTGCGGATCACGGATGAACAGCATCGAGATCAGCCCCAGGCCGCCCAGCCACAGGTTGACCAGGTGACTCCAGCGCAGGCCGAGTGCACGCACCATCAACGGGATCAGCAAGGCCGCCAGTGCGGCGAAGCCGTTGTAGGCACCGAACAGCACACCGACCCAATTGGCGCCGTCGTTGTAGGCGGCCGAGGCGGTATCGGTCGAGCCAAAGTGCGTACCGGCGACGGCGGCGGTGGTGTAGATCCACATCGCGAACAGCGCGAACCACGAGAAGAACTGCACCCACGCCAGGCGACGCATGGTGCGCGGCATCGCACGCAGGTCGTCGACGATGGTGGCCAGCATGTTCGCGCCGGGCACGCAGCGCGCCACACCGAGCAGCACGCCGTAGGCGACGCACAGGCCGGCGAGCACATACAGCATGCGGTCACCCTGCTGCCACGCGATGGCGGCGGCAAGCACGAGACCGGCCGCCACCCAGCCACCGATCTGCGCCCAGGGGGGCGGTCCGGCCACGCGCGTACTGTGGTGCACGGCGGCCGGCTCGGCATCGTCGAAGCAGGCCAGTTCGGCAGGCGAGTACTCCCGGGTGCTGACCACCGTCCAGGTGATCGCCGCCAGCAACACCGCCGCGCCGAAGTAGAACGCGTACCGCACGGTGTCGGGCACCTGCCCTGCTGCGGCCGTATTGGCCACGCCGAAGTGGGCCAGGATGAAAGGCAGGAAGCTGGCGACGATGGCGCCGATGCCGATGAAGAAGCTCTGCATGGCAAAGCCGGTCGGCCGCTGCCGCGGGGCCAGCTGATCGCCGACGAACGCGCGGAACGGCTCCATCGATACGTTGATCGAAGCATCCAGCACCCAGAGCGTGCCGGCTGCGATCCACAGCGTCGGCGAATTCGGCATCACCAGCAGGGCCAACGTGGTCAGTACCGCACCGATCATGAAGAACGGGCGACGGCGGCCCCAGCGCGTCCAGGTGCGGTCGGACAGGTAGCCAATCACCGGCTGCACCAGCAGGCCGGTCAGTGGCGCGGCGATCCACAGCCCGGGCACCGCATCCATCGGGGCGCCGAGCGTCTCGAAGATGCGGCTGGCATTGGCGTTCTGCAGCGCGAAGCCGAACTGGATGCCGAGGAAGCCGAAGCACATGTTCCAGATCTGCCAGAACGACAGCGTCGGTTTGGGCGAACGGCTCATCGGCGCGGCTCCGTCGAGGCCGCCACCGGCATCAGGGTCAGTGCGGATACGCGCGCCTGGTTGAGCACGCCCGCGCTGCCGCCCTTGCCGCCGTTGTACTGCGCGAAGTGGGTCAGCGCACTCATGTTGAAGCCCTCCTCCAGCGAGATGCGGCAGGCCCCTGCCGTCGTCTCGAACTCTACGGCTGTTGAATCCTGTTCGCCCACGCTGTGCGGCATCACGATGGGGCGGCGCTGCTCGGGCTGGCCCGCACACTGCAGCACCAGCGTCTTCACCGCTGCGGTCACTCCGGTGTTGATCGGGCCGTTGGGGTTGTTGTATCGCAGGCGTGCACGCCAGCGGCCGGCGGTCGGTGCGGTCCACTGCCACTGCGTGTCGCCCGCCAGCACCTGCTGCGGGCCGATGCAGGTCATCGGGCTGTGCAGCGATTCCAGCGCGCCTGCACGGCGGGTCAGGCTCAGGCAGTGGCTGGCACCGTCCTTGACCAGCGTGGCGACACCCTGCGCGGGCACTACTTGCTGGCCGTCGCGCCACAGCACGTGCCCGGCAGGCACCGTGATCTTCCAGCCTGCCGTCGTTTCACGCGGCACCGGGGGGGCGGGGCTGGCCGGGGCGAACACCGCCGAGGGACGCAGGATGGCCGGTGATGGCGTCGCGCCCGTGGCATGCAACGGCACCAGCTGCACTGTGGTGGTCGTGCCGTCGCGCTGGATATCACCCGCCACCAACAGCTCGCCGGCAAGGTGCTTCGGTCGCACCAGCACGTAACGCTGTTCGCCATCGTCCAGGCGGATGCGGTCATGCTCACCGAACAGCGTCGGCACCAGCGATGTCGGCAGCTTCGGCGCGATACGACCGTCGTCCTCCACGCCGAACACACCTTCCAGCACCATCGAGAGATAGCCGGCCACCGACCACAGCTGGCGTGGCGAATTCACCACCGGGCCGCTGAGGGCACCTTCATCGACATGCACCGCCAGCGTGCGCATCTCGTAGTTCTCCATGTTGGAACCGGCCAGCGCGGTGCCGCGCATCAGCGACTCGATCTCCATGGCGATGCGCGGGGCATCGTCCAGCCGGCGCGCCGCGCGCAGCGAGTACGCGCTGACGAAGGGCCAGATGCCGCGGTTGTGGTAAATCGGCTGCTGGGCTTCCTGCGGCCAGACGACCGGACTGCCACCGGCCACGGCCGGGTAGTTCGACAGGGCACGCCGCGCGCGATCGGCTGGAAACACATCGGCCAGCACGCCCAGCGAGAGCGCGAGCAGGTCGTACTTGGCATACGGGACCGGGTGCGCGGCTTCACCGATGTAGCTCATGTACTGCCCGGCATCCTCGCGCCAGAAGCGCGCGTCGATCTGGCGGGCCAGCGCGTCGGCCCATTGACCGTACGTGGCAGCCCGCGAATCGCCGTGCTGGCGGGCCAGCTGCTCGGCCAGCCGCAGGGCCTGATAGTGGAGCACGTTGGTGGACAGCGCGAAGGACTCGCCGATGAAGCGCACGTCCTCGCGGGTCCAGTCCGGGTAGGTCTGCTCGCGCCAATCCAGGAACGAGGTCTCGCCGCGATACAGGCCGATCCGTGCCTCGAACACCGCCTCGCGATCCTGTGCCAGGGTGGCCTGCAGTGCCTGCCAGACCTGGTCGGCAAAGGCCGCGTCATCCAGCAGCCCGCGTGCGGCCAGGAACCACACCACGCGGTCGCTGCTGATCGGCCAGCTGCCACCGGAGCCGGTGTCCTGCGCCACGAACAGGCCCGGCGTATGCCCATCGCGCGCGGTGGACAGCTTGAACTGCAGCGACTGGCGCGTGCGTACCGGATCCAGACGCGACAGCGCCAGATCCGCGGCGAAGCTCACATCGCGGGTCCACACATAGGGCCAGCGCTCGCCGGTCTGGAAGCACTCGCAGTCCACGGGCTTACCGTGATTGAAGGCCGGGTCGCGGATCGCATCCACGCGGTCGGCATCCATCTCCTGCTGGGCCAGCCCGAACAGCGCATCGAACAGCACACTGCCGGTTTCGCTGCGCATCGGCTGCGCGTTGACGCGCACCTCGCCCTGCGGTGCGTGCAGAAGGTAGCCACCTTCAGCGGCGGTCTCGGCACGCGCATGGCGGCCATCGAAGTCCAGGTCGGCCGCACGTGCGGTGGACCCCATCGCTGCCCCGAGGGCAACGGTCAGGCAGATCATCTTCAGCATCGAAGTGGCGAACCGGCTCGCGCCAGTTGCCTCCCTCCCCTTTGCTCGCGTTGTAGGTCCGCACCGCCTCGCGGCAATGCGCTCGCGGCCCCCTCCCAGGGTGCCTTGGGCCCATGGTAGACGGCACGCCGCAGCCTGCATCGAGCTGCATACGTATTCATGGCCAGGGCGGTCGGCAATCGTGACCGCGTCGCTATAGTCCGGGGGTGTTTTCGGCCGCCTTGGGAGGGGAAATGCCGTCACTGTCGCATCCAACAAACGGGCATTTCGCACGTCGTCGCCTGCCCCTGCTGGGCTGGATCCTCTGCGCATTCAGCGCCACCGTCTTGGCGGAACCGGTCACTGTCGCCAGTGTCGAGTCGCCCGGCAAGGTACTGCGCGTGTCGCTGCAACTGGATGGTGGCAACCCCAGCTACCGGGTGGACCGTTTCGGCGAAACGGTGGTGGACAACTCCAAGCTTGGCTTCCAACTGCGCGATGGCCGCCTGGACCGCGACCTTGCCGTGGTCGGCCAGCAGTCGCGCAGCGTCGATGAGACCTGGGAGCAGCCCTGGGGCGAGCGCCGGCTGACCCGCAACCACTTCAACGAAGTGGTGGTGCAGCTGGTCGAGCGCAGCGGCACCAAGCGGCGCATCGATGTGGTGTTCCGGGTCTACGACGACGGCCTGGGCTTTCGCTATCGCTTCCCGCAGCAGCCGGGGATGCGCGAGGCGATCATCGATGATGAGCTGACCGAGTTCGCGATCGCACCGACCGCCACCGCCTGGTGGATTCCGGCCGGCGAGCCGATCCACTACGAATACCTTTACCAGCGTACGCCGCTGGACCAGGTGCCACTTGCGCATACGCCGATGACGCTGCGCAGCCGCGATGGACTGCATGTCTCCGTCCATGAGGCGGCCCTGGTGGACTACGCCGGCATGTGGCTGCGCCGCACCGAAGGCCAGCGCCTGCGGGCGCAGCTGTCACCCTCTGCCGAGGGCTGGAAAGTGCGGCGCAGCCTGCCCTTCGATACGCCGTGGCGCACGCTGCAGATCAGCGACACCGCCGGCGGGCTGGTCGAATCCAGCCTGATCCTCAACCTCAACGAACCCAATGTGCTGGGCGACGTGAGCTGGGTGAAGCCCTCCAAGTACCTGGGTGTGTGGTGGTCGATGCATCTGGACGAGGAAAGCTGGGCCACCGGCCCGCGACATGCTGCCACCACGGCCAAGACCCAACGCGTGATCGACTTCGCTGCCCGGCATGGCTTCCGCGGCGTGCTGGTGGAAGGCTGGAACCCCGGCTGGAACGGCGACTGGGTCGGCAACGGCTACGCGTTCGATTTCACCCGGCCCACTGCGGACTTCGACATCGAGGCGCTGTCGGCCTACGGCGCGACGAAGGGCGTACACCTGATCGGCCACCATGAAACCGGCTGCGCCATCGAACACTACGAGGATCAGCTCGGCGCGGCGCTGGATCTCTACGCGCGGCTGGGCGTGGACTCGTTCAAGAGCGGCTATGTGTGCGATGACGGCCAGGTGGATCGGCGCAACCCGGCGGGTGGGCCACTGTGGCGCGAGTGGCACGATGGCCAGTTCATGGCCCGCCATCACCTCAAGGTCGTGCAGGAGGCGGCCAGACGGCATATCGCGGTGAACCCGCACGAGCCGATCAAGGACACCGGCCTGCGCCGCACCTACCCGAACTGGATCACCCGCGAAGGTGCACGTGGGATGGAGTACAACGCCTGGGGACAGCCGCCGAATCCGCCTGAGCACGAGGTCAACCTGGTGTTCACCCGGATGCTGTCCGGGCCGATGGATTACACCCCCGGCATCCTCAGCCTGAAGGGCCGTGGCGGCCAGGCGATCCCCAGCACGCTGGCGCGCCAGCTCGCCCTCTACGTGGCGATCTACAGCCCGATCCAGATGGCCGCCGACCTGCCCGAGCACTATGAGCAGCACCGTGAGGCCTTCCGCTTCATCGAAGATGTGGCGGTGGACTGGGAGGACACCCGCGTGCTCAACGGCGAGGTGGGCGACTTCGTGACCATCGTGCGCAGGGACCGCCACAGCCGCGACTGGTTCCTTGGCAGCATCACCGACGAACATGGCCGCGTGCTGCCCATCCCGCTGGGCTTCCTGGAGCCGGGCGTACGTTACCGGGCGGAAATCTATCGCGATGGGGACGGCGCCGATTTCCGCAGCAACCCCTTCGCCTTCGTGCGCGAGACCCGCGAGGTCACCAGCGCCGACGCGCTGACGCTCGTGCTTGCGCCGGGCGGCGGCCAGGCGATCCGCTTTACCCCGTTGTAGATCTGATCAGAGGTCTCGACGCAGGCCCATGACGGGTAGTGCCGGCCGCTGGCCGGCTCCTCCATCTGCCTGGCATCCCGAGGAGCCGGCCAGCGGCCGGCACTACCCGTCGACGTTTGCATGGCAAACCGTGGCGCGGTGGCGCGCATGCGCCAACGCAGCTGTAATCGCTTCCAACACGGCAAACGTCATTGAATACGTATGCAGGGTGATTCCCGCGGCAGGCGCGCTGCCTACCATAGCCACGCAGTCAACGGCCACCGCGCCATGACGCTCCCGGGTCCTCCGGGCAACCACAAAATCGATTGGCAACATTGCCTGGGAGGGGAAAATGTTGAACCGCAAGCGCAGCGCGCTGAGTCTCGCGCTGGCCGTCGCCCTGACGCCGTTGATGGCGTCCGCGCAGACCGCCGAATCCAGTACCACCACCCCACCGACCGGAAATACGGCAACCAACCTGGACACCGTCCAGGTCACCGGCATCCGCCGTGGCATCGAAAACGCCATCGCGATCAAGCAGGACGCCACCTCGGTGGTCGAAGCGATCTCGGCCGAGGACATCGGCAAACTGCCTGACGTGAGCATCGCCGAATCGCTGGGCCGCCTGCCCGGCCTGGCCGCACAGCGCGTGGCCGGCCGCGCCCAGGTCATCAGCGTGCGCGGCCTGTCGCCGGATTTCGCCACCACCCTGCTCAACGGCCGCGAAGTGGTCAGCACCGGTGACAACCGCAGCGTCGAGTTCGACCAGTACCCCTCGGAACTGGTCAACGGCGTGACCGTCTACAAGACCCCGGACGCCGCCCTCGTCGGCCAAGGCCTGTCGGGCACCATCGACATGCAGACCGTGCGTCCGTTGAGCTTCGGCGAGCGCGTGATCGCCATCAGCGGCCGCTACCAGAAGAGCTCGCTGGGCAAGGCCGCCAACGTCGACCCGTACGGCAACCGTTTCAGCGCCAGCTACATCGACCAGTTCCTGGACAACACCCTGGGCATCTCGATCGGCTATGCGCACAGCGACATGCCCATCCAGGAAAACCAGGTCGGCCTGTACGAGCCGTGGACCACCGAGCAGACCGACCAGGGCAACCGCCCCGGCCTGGCTCCGGGCACCGTGTTTTCCGATGGCATCAAGGCCCTGCGCCGCACCGGCAACAACGAGCGCGACGGCGTGATGGCCACCGTGCAGTTCCGTCCGTCGAACGTGTGGACCAGCACGCTGGATGCCTTCCACACCGAAGCCGAGCAGATCGACACTGCCAACCAGTTCGAGGTCAACCTCAGCAACTACAACGGCGGCTATACCCCGGGCCTGCTGATCACCAACCCGCAGATCAACGCCGACGGCACCTTCGCCGGCGGCGTGGCGACCGGCGTGTATCCGCTGGTGCGCGGCATGTACAACAAGCGCAAGGACAAGATCGATGCGTTCGGCTGGAACAACGAGTTCAACTTCGAACGGGTCAAGGTCGTCGCCGACGTGAACTACTCCAAGGCCACGCGCAACGAACTGAATCTGGAGAACAACCTGCAGCTCACGCCGATGCCGCAGCTGGATTCGGTCGGCGTGGTGGTCAAACCGGATGGTTTCTCACAGATCAGCCCGGGCCTGGACTATTCCAACCCGGACGCGCTGTTCCTGACCAACACCATCTACGGCTCCGGCTACGGCAAGGTGCCGATGGTCGAAGACCGCCTGAAGGGCGCCCGCCTGCAGGCCACCTTTGCGATGCCCGATTCGCTGCCGTGGTTCTCCGATGTGGACGTGGGCGTGAACTACGCCGACCGCCGCAAGGACAAGACCCAGGCCGAGGGCAACATCCTGCTGGGCGACCAGGGCGATGCCAACATCGCCAGTGACCTGCAGTACGCGCCGGTCAATCTGGGCTTCGCCGGTATCGGCTACATCCCCGCCTGGAACGTCCCGGCCGCGGTGGACCGCTACATGGTGTTCAACCCGGTCACCAACCTGGACTATCTGATTCCCAAGGCCTGGACGGTGCAGGAAAAGACCAGCACCGCGTGGATCCGCGCCAACATCAATACCGACCTGGGCGAGGTGGGCCTGCGCGGCAACATCGGCGTACAGATGGTGCGTACCGACCAGAGCTCGCAGTCCAATTACTTCGACCGCTCGCGGCCGGACGGCCAGAACATCCTGCCGATCGATGACGGCAAGACCTATACCGACTGGCTGCCGAGTTTGAACCTGGCCTTCATGTTCCCGCACCAGCAGACACTGCGCTTCGCCGTGGCCAAGCAGGTGGCACGCCCGCGCGTGGACCAGATGCGTGCCGGCCTGGAGTTCGGCGTGGACACCGCCACCGGCAAGCCCGGCGGCAGCGGTGGCAACCCGCTGCTGGATCCATGGCGCGCCAACGCCATCGACCTCTCGTACGAAAAGTACTTCGGCGAGAAGGCCTACGTGGCCGCCGCAGTGTTCTTCAAGGACCTGAAGTCCTACGTCTATACGCAGTCGCGCGATGACTACGACTTCAGCGACCTGCTGGCCAGCTACGTACCGCAGCCGGGCATGATCGTGCCGGTGCTGCCGACCGGCACCTTCTCGGCCCCGCAGAACGGCCAGGGTGGCAAGCTGAAGGGCCTGGAGCTGACCGCCTCGTTCCCGCTGGAGATGCTGACCGAGAGCCTGCGCGGCTTCGGCGTGCAGGCCAGTGCGACGTTCAACGACAGCGACATCAAGATCCTGGATCCGGAAAGCGCCTCCAGCGTGGGAAGCGATCCGATCAGCCTGCCGGGCCTGTCCGAGCGCGTGTACAACTTCACCGCGTACTACGAGCGCAGTGGGTTCGAGGCACGCGTGAGCCAGCGCCGTCGCTCGGACTTCATCGGCGAGATCGGCAATTTCAACGGCAACCGCACCCTGCGTTACGTGGTCGGCGAGAACGTGACGGATGCGCAGGTCAGCTACACCTTCGCCGACAGCAGCAGCCTGCATGGGCTGACGCTGCTGCTGCAGGGAAGCAACCTGACCAACGAGCCGTATCGGACCTATGCCGGCACCAAGGATCGCCCGCTGGAGTACGTGGAGTGGGGCCGCACCTACATGCTGGGCGTGAACTACAAGTTCTGATTGAGCTTGCTTCAGCGACGTAATGGCAACATCGAAGAACCCGCTGCTTGTACAGCGGGTTTTTTGTTGGATTTTCTCTGCCCCTGAAGAGCGTCAGCGCCGGCTGTCCTTGGTCTGGTCGGGGGGTGTGTGGCCGATCCGACCATTGCGCATGCGTCAGCTGCTTCAACTGTTTCAACACCTGAGACCAGCGCGACAGCTCAAGCCTGTCGATTTACGGTCGACATCAGCATTGCGGTTGCCAGGACGCGCCGGCCCAGCGTCGCTTTTCCCTTGCGCACCAGCCCATTGTCGAAGGGCGGGCACGGGTGGGTTGGCGGGACCATGAGCGCCATGGATGGCGCGACATGAGCCTACACGGACGTACTTGCGGCGGGTCCCGCCAACCCACCCGTGCCCGCCCAAACCAGCACAAGCGCAGCCCAACGCGCAGTTGCTGTTGCTGTTGCTGTTGCTGTTGCTGTTGCTGTTGTTGTTGCTATTGATGTGGCCCAACGCCCGAACGCAAGACAAAAAAAAGGGCGAGGCACCTGGCCCCGCCCTCTCAATACCACCGGAAAACCTGATCAGCCGCGTCGCGCGCAATACATCGACTGCGCCGGCAACACCAGCTCACTACCAACAACCTCGCCCGCGTCCGGACCCGGCACCTGCACCACCTGCCAGTCTCCCACCGGCAGCGACACCCGCACCGGATCCGCCGACAGATTGAACGCCAACAGCAGCGTCTCCTCCCCGTGCACCCGCTCGAACATCAACACCGGCTCGGCGCACGCAAGGAAACGGATATCGCCCACCAACAGCGTCGGCATCGTGCGCCGCCACGCCAGGAACTGACGGAACGCATTCAACACCGACTGCGGATCATGTTCCTGCGTCGCCACCGAGGCGGCCTGATGCTCCGCCGGAATCGGCAACCACGGCTCACCGGTCGTGAACCCCGCCTTCGGCGCATCGAGCCACGGCATCGGCGTGCGGCAGCCATCGCGGCCCTTGAAGTTCGGCCAGAAGGTGATGCCATACGGATCCTGCAGCGCCTCGAACGGCACATCCGCTTCGCCCAGCCCGAGCTCCTCGCCCTGGTACAGGCAGATCGAACCCCGCAGCGAACACAGCATCGCTACCAGCATCCGCGCCAACCGCGGTTGGGCCGGATGGCCGCCCCAGCGCGTCACTGCGCGCTCCACGTCGTGGTTGGAGATCGCCCAGCACGGCCAGCCTTCGGTCATCGTCGCTTCCAGCCGCGACACCGTATCGCGGATGTAACCGGCGCTGAAATCCTTCACCAGCAGCTCGAAGCTGTAGCCCATGTGCAGCCGGCCCGGCGCGGTGTACTCGGCCGTGGTGGCCAGCGAATCTTCCGCGGAGATCTCGCCCAGGCTGACCGAGCCGGGGTACTCGTCCAGCAGCACGCGCAGCCGCTCGATGAACCCGATGTTCTCCGGCTGGGTGTTGTTGTAGTAGTGGTACTGGTAGGCGTACGGGTTGTCCGCGCTGAAGCCACGGCCCAGACGCTTCTCCAGCGGCTTGGCCGGGTTGTCGCGCAGCTGTGCATCGTGGAAGCAGAAGTTGATCGAATCCAGGCGGAAGCCGTCCACGCCGCGATCCAGCCAGAACCGCACATAATCCAGCGTGGCCTGCTGCACCGCCGGGTTGTGGAAGTTCAGGTCGGGCTGGTCGGCCAGGAAGTTGTGCAGGAAGTACTGCTCGCGGCGCGGCTCCCACTGCCAGGCCACGCCGCCGAAGATCGACATCCAGTTGTTGGGCGGGGTGCCGTCCTCGCGCGGGTCGGCCCATACGTACCAGTCCGCCTTGGGATTGGTACGGTCCTGGCGGCTCTCCTGGAACCAGGCATGCTCGATCGAGGTATGGCTGAACACCTGGTCGATCATCACCTTCAGGCCCCGCGCATGCGCCTTGGCCAGCAGCTGGTCGAAGTCGGCCAGCGTGCCGAACATCGGATCGACATCGCGGTGGTCGGCGATGTCATAGCCGAAGTCGGCCATCGGCGATTTGAAGAACGGCGAGACCCAGATCGCGTCGACGCCCAGCGCGGCCACGTAGTCCAGGCGTTCGATGATGCCGGGCAGGTCGCCCACGCCATCGCCATTGGCATCCAGGAAACTGCGCGGGTAGATCTGATAGATGACGGCACCGCGCCACCATGGAGACTGCGACATTGAGGCCCCCCTTCGGGCTTCCACGGCACCCCAGAGGGGGCCAGAAACGAACCCGACAAGCTTAGCGGGGCGCCTCCAGCGGTGGGGTCGCATGCATACGTATTCACGCCAGATGGCGGCGCGGGGCGCATTCCCAGCGCCCGGCCGGGCGGCAGCCAACCGGGCACGGCGCATCGGTGGCGGCGCCCAGGATCGGCAGGGTCCGCCCCCCCCCCCACGTCTGCCGCGCACCTTGGCCGGGCCACAGGCGCGTCTTCGCAGGCGGAATACGACGGCACCGCCTATAATTCCGGCCAAGCCTGAAAGTCAGACCGCATGACCATCACCGAAGACACCCGCCCCGCGCTGGGCCTGCCCCAGATCCAGTCGCTCGCTGCGCCCGACATGGACGCCGTCGATGCGCTGATTCGTCGCCGACTGTCCTCGGATGTCGTGCTGATCAACCAGATCGCCGACCACATCATCTCGGCCGGCGGCAAGCGCCTGCGCCCGATGCTGGTGATGCTGGCTGGCCGCGCGGTCGGCCAGGCCGGTCCGGAACACCACCAGCTGGCCGCGATCATCGAGTTCATCCATACCTCGACCCTGCTGCACGACGACGTGGTGGACGAATCCAGCCTGCGGCGTGGCCGCAGCACCGCCAATGCACTGTGGGGCAACGCCCCGAGTGTGCTGGTCGGCGATTTCCTGTACTCGCGCAGCTTCCAGCTGATGGTCGAACTGGACCGCATGCCGGTCATGCGGATCCTGGCCGACACCACCAACCGCATCGCCGAGGGGGAGGTGCTGCAGCTGCTGCACGTGCATAACCCGGATACCGATGAAGCCGCCTACCTGCGTGTGATCGAGCGCAAGACCGCGGTGCTGTTCGCCGCCGGCACCCGTCTGGGCGCGCTGGCCAGTGGTGTCGATGAGGCCACCCAGCAGGCGCTGTACGACTACGGCATGCACCTGGGCTACGCCTTCCAGATTGCCGACGACGTGCTGGACTACTCGGCCAATGCCGATGAGCTGGGCAAGAACCTGGGCGACGACCTCGCCGAGGGCAAGGCCACCCTGCCGCTGATCCACGCGATGGCGCATTCGGATGCCACGACCCGCGAGCGCCTGCGCGAGATCGTGCAGAACGGTGACGCCGAGGCGATGCCGGAAGTGCTGGCGGCCATCCACGCCACCGGCGGCCTGGACTACAGCCGCGCGCGCGCCGAGGAGTATGCCGACGCCGCCGAGCGTGCGCTCGACGGTTTGGCCGACAACGATGCCGTGGCCGCCCTGCGCGGGCTCGCCCGCTACGCGGTGCAGCGTTCGCATTGACGGAGGGCGTTCCGCCCGACGGTTGTAACCCTCAGAGGTAGAGCCGACCGTTGGTCGGCTGCGCTTCGCCCCCGCACCACGATCACCGATGAACGCACCACGCCATGCGCGGTGCAGCCGACCAACGGTCGGCTCTACCGGGGGGTGGTCTCGAACCGCTCCTCACCGGGCTCTGGTCTCGAACCGCTCCTCGAAGAATTCATCCAGCGCCTTCCAGGCACGCTTGGCCGCCCGTTCGTTGTACAGGCAGCCTGGCGGGCTGTTGGCATCGGATTCGGCGAAGCAGTGCACCGCGCCACTGTAGTTGGTGAACTCCCAGTCGACCTTGGCCGCGTTCATTTCCTGCTCGAAGCTGGCGATGTCCGCTTTGCTTACGCCCTTGTCGTCGGCGCCATTGAGCACCAGCACGGAGGGATGCGTCCCGCCGGCCTTGGCCGGCAGCGGTGAGCCCAGGCCACCGTGCAGGTTGACCACGCCAGCCAGCGGTGCGCCGGCGCGCGCCATCTCCAGCACCGTGGTGCCGCCGAAGCAGAACCCGACCGCGCCGATCCGGCTGGCATCCAGCGGCGCCTTGCCGGCCTGGGCCTTGAGCACCTCGATCGCCTTGAGCGCACGGGCGCGCAGCACGGGGCGGTCGTTGCGCAGCTTGGTCGCCACCGGACCGGCCTCGGCGTCGGTCTTCGGTCGCACGCCCTTGCCGTACACATCGGCGACCAGTACCACGTAGTCATCGCCGGCCAGCTGCTTGGCCTTGGCGATGGCCGAGTCGTTCACGCCCTTCCAGTTCGGCACCATCACCAGGCCGGGACGCTTGTCATTGTCACTGTCGTCGTAGACCAGCACCCCACTGAACGTGGTGCCGTCCTGGGTCCACTCCACCGGCTTGGCCTGCATTGCCGCCAGCGCGGGCAACGCCGTCATTCCCAACAGCACCGCCGCACCCCACCGCCATTGCCTGTTCATGCGTCTGCTCCCGACAGAAAGAGCCCCGAGTGTATGACGGCCGGTTGACGGCACCGTGTAGAAGCGCCGGGTCGACGGCCCCCCGGTGATCCGGCAGGCCGGCCACGCCCCGACCTCATCTGGATTGACCACCGCCGTCCCTGTTATTGAATTAACTACCTCCGTCCCTGTTATGGCAGGCTGGCCGGCCCCGTGTACGGAATACCCCATGAGCCTTGTCGACCGTTTCCTGTCCGGCCTGGTGCCGCGCCTGCCCGAAGATGATGCGCGGATGTGGGCCTGGGTCGAGGGCGCTAGTGCAGCCGATCTGCAGCGCCTGCACGAGCGCTGGCCGCAGGCGCCCGAGAGCCTGCTTGCACTGCTGGCGCGGGTCGACGGCACGCATTTCCGCGCCTACCCGGGCGGCGAGGTGGTGGTGCTGATGCTGGGCTCGGACGTCGAAGAGGGGCATTACCCCTACTACCTGCGTTCGGTGGACCAGGTCTTCGAGGACAGCGCGCAGTGGGATGACAGCATCCGCTCGATCTACGAGGAATGGCTGGAGGAAGACCCGGAGATTCTCGGCGACGGCATCGATGCCGACCTGCCGATGGGCAAGCGCCTGTGCTTCTCGCACTGCATGAACAACGGCGGCAGCTCGATGCTGTACCTGGATTTCGATCCCGCGCCCGGTGGCACGGTCGGCCAGGTGGTGCGCTACCTGCACGACCCGGACAGCTACCGGGTGATCGCGCCGAGCTTCGATGCATACCTGCAGCAGCTCATCGAAAACGACTACGCCTTCATCGATGAGGAAGAGGTCTGACGCGTAGATCACCGACGTGCCCCGCGCGGATGAACGATGCCGCACATCCCAGGGGCAGAGCCACGCCATGCGTGGCTGCGCCATCCACACCACGGTAGAGCCACGCCATGCGTGGCTGCGCGATCCACACCAACGGCAGCCACGCATGGCGTGGCTCTACAGCGACCTATCAGGCGATCCCGATCCCCGGGATCGCCGTGATCTGGTCCGGATCGAAGCCGGCCAGTTCGGCGAAGTGGCGGCCACGGGCGACGTAGTCGCGGTACACGCCATAGCTGGGCGCGCCCGGCGACAACAGCACCACCCCGCCCTGCCCGCCAAGCGCGGCCTGCGCCAGCTGCATGGCCTCGGGCAGATCGGCAGCCGCATGCAGACCGAAACGGCCGGCATCGGCCAGCGGCTGCAGCAGTGCGTGGATGCGCGGGCCGTTGGCGCCCATCGTGACGATCTCCACCGGCGGTACGTCGTGCGCCATGTGCGCGACGAAGTCGTGCCAGTCCAGTCCACGATCATGCCCGCCCACCAGCAGCGCGATGCGGTGCCCGGCGAAACATTCCAGCGCCGCCAGGCTCGCGTGCGGCGTGGTGCTGATCGAATCGTTGACGTAGGTGATCCCCTCGCGCGTCCCGATGGTCTGCAGGCGGTTGGGCAGCGGGCGGAAGTCCTGCACCCTCGGCGCGAGCGCCACAGCGTCCAGGCCCAGCGCTTCGATCGCCGCCAGCACCGCGCACAGGTTGCCGCGGTTGTGCCGGCCGGGCAGCGGGGTATGCGAGGTATCGAACACCGGCTGCTCGCGGCGATGCACGACATCGCCGCGCATGTGCCAACCCAGCGGCTGGTTGAACCAGATGATCTCGCTGCGGGGCAGCGACAGCCCGGCCAGGTGTGGATCGGCTGCGTTGAGCACCGCGATCCGCGGCGCGGCCCCGGTGACCAGCTGCAGCTTGTCTTCGATGTAGCGCGCTTCGCTGCCGTGCCAGTCCAGGTGTTCGGGGAACAGGTTGAGCACGATGGCGACCTGTGGGTGCGCGCCACTGCGCGCGACCTCGCCGGTCTGGTAGCTGGAGAGTTCCACCGCCCAGTACTGCGGCGCGGGCTGCGGCGCCAGCACTTCCAGCAGCGGCAGGCCGATGTTGCCGATCAGCCCGGTGCGCGCGCCCGAGGCACGCAGCAGGTGCGCCAGCAGCGCGGTGGTGGTGCTCTTGCCCTTGGTGCCGGTCACGCACACGGTGTCGTGCACGATGCCGTCGCCGGCGGCCTGCTCTGCGAACCACAGCGAGGTACCACCGATGAACTGTGTGCCCTGCGCCCCGGCGTGCAGCGCCGCCTCGCCATACGGGCTGATGCCCGGTGATTTGATCACCACGTCGAACGCGGCGAGCGCCTCGCCGGTGACCTCCGATCGCACCGTCAGCGCAGCGCCGGTTTCCTCGCGCGCCGCGGCGGCCTCGGCCTCCGGGCAGAACAGGGTCAGCGGCAGCGACGGCAGCCGCTGCTGCAGGACGCGGAACGCCGCGCGCCCCTCGCGTCCCCATCCCCATAGGGCAACGCGCTTTCCCTCAAGCTGCGAAATTCGCACGCAGGCGCTCCCAGATCGCCGGCGGAATGCGGTGTTCGCCTTCCAGTACCAGCAGCGGTTCGATCTGCAGTTCGGTGGCCTCCAGCTGCGGGCGGATCTCGTGGACGAAACGCTTCACCAGCGCGTCCTCGTTCCACTCCGGGCGCGCGGCCAGGGTCGCCATCGCCGCTCGCGATTCGCGGCCTTCGCCGACGCACTCGAACGGTTTGTGGTCCTGGAATTCCAGCAGCGCATCGAAGCCCGGGGCCTGCTCGATATCGTCGAGCAGATTGCGGCCGAAGATCCCGACCAGGCGCATCTTCGGCATGAACGGAGCCAGCGCCAGGAACACGAAGTGACACTTCGGGCAGACACCGCACCAGCGGTTCACCGGGCGCTCGCCCAGGATGTGGAAGTTGCGGTTGCAGCTGGAGAAATGTGCGTCGTAGAAATCGCTCTTGGCGAACTGACGCGCCACCGCCAGCTCCGAAAGCGGGCGCAGCAGCGAGTAATAGTGCAGGTCCGCCGCAACGTGCTGCTCCAGGTGCTCGCCGAAGGCCTGCTCGAACGCCCAGCCCTTCGACCACTGGTGGTTGACCTCGCCGGTGCCGGGAATCTGGCTGCCATAGCTGGCCGAGCGTTCGTTGGAGAACACCACCTGGTCCACGCCCTGCAGCAGCGCGGCCAGCACCATGATCGCCGAGTTCACCGCGGTGACCGGGATATGCCCGTTCCAGGCGCCCTGGCGATTGAGCTCGAACAGCTCCGGGGCAAGCGTGCGGCCGATGTTGAGGATCGGCAGGCCGGTGCGCTCGGCGCAGGCGCGGATCAGCTGCGAGCCACCGATCCAGGTCACCGTTTCTTCGATGCCGAGGTTGCGCAGCGCTTCGATGCTGACCAGCGAATCCTTGCCGCCGCCGATGGCGACCAGCGCGTGTTCGCGCAGGCCCAGTGCCGGCGCGGCGAAGGCCTCGCCGTCCACCGGCAGGCGGAAGCGGCCACGCAGGTTCAGGCCATTGCGGTAGGCGAACTCGCCCAGGCCGTTGAGGTAGACCGTCTCCACCAGCGCGGCGGTGGCCGCATCGATGGTGTAACTGTCGATGCGCACCTGCTCGGGAACGCCCGCCTTGTAATAGCTCACACCGGCGATCAGGTGCAGCAGGCGCAGGGCGCGCTGCACCGCCTCGGCGCGGTCGCCCTCGAGCACGAACGGCGCACCGGGGATGGTGACCGTCTCGATCAGTTCCGGGCCGTCATCGAAGGCGTAGACCAGCTGCGCCACGCCGGTGTCCGCGGCGAACGCGCAGCGGACGAAGCGGAAAACGGCAACCTGGTGTTTATCAAAAGCAGTCATGGTGTATCCGGTTTGAAAGGCGGCAGGCAGCGGTCACGGGCCATCATCGATGACGTCCTCGCGCGGCAGCTCGCGCTGGTTGTAAGTGTTGGCCATGACGTAGCCATACGCGCCGGCGTCGGCGATCAGCATCACATCGTCCGGCGCGGTCGAGGCCGGCAGGCGGCGACGCTTGCCGAACACATCGCTGGATTCGCAGATCGGCCCGACCACATCGAACATCGCTTCGGAATAGCCACTCAGGCGGCTGAGGTTCTCGATGTCATGCCAGGCGTCGTACAGGGCCGGACGCATCAGCGTATTCATGCCCGCATCCAGACCGACGCGGCGGATGCCGTCCTTCTCCACCACCTGGGTGGCCCGGGCCAGCAGCACGCCGGACTCGGCCACCAGATACCGGCCCGGCTCGATCGCCAGGCGGAACGCGGGGTGCACCGCCTTCACTTCGGCCAGGCCAACGGCCCAGGCCTCCAGATCGAACGGCTCGTCATCGGCGCTGTACGGGATCGGCAGGCCACCGCCGATATCGATGGTCTCGACGCTGCCGATGCGGCGGGCGAACCCGGCCAGTTCATCGCACATCAGGCGCCAGTGCTGTGCGGTTTCCACGCCGCTGCCCAGGTGCGCATGCAGGCCGACCACGCGGGTGCCCAGCTCGCCGGCGATGCGCACGAACTCATCCACGCGGGCGATCGGCAGGCCGAACTTGGAGTCCTTGCCACCGGTGCGGACCTTGGCATGGTGGCCTTCGCCACGGCCCAGGTCCACGCGCAGCCACAGCTCGCGGTTGCTGAACAGTTCCGGCCAGCGCTGCAGTGCTTCCACGTTGTCCAGGGTGACGGTCACGCCCAGCGCGAACGCGGCATCGTACTCGGCGTGCGGCGCGAAGCTGGGGGTGAACAGCACGCGCTTGGGCGACAACGTCGGCAGCGTGTTGAACACGTGCTTGAGCTCGCCGTGCGAGACGCACTCCAGGCCGAAGCCTTCCTGCTCCAGCACTTCCAGGATGGCCGGGTGCGAGTTGGCCTTGATCGCGTAGTAACGCTGGTCGATCGCCTTGATCGCGTTCAGCGCGCGCGCGCGCGCCCGCACCGTCGGCAGGTTGTAGACGTAACGCGGCGTACCGGCCTGGGCGAGCGTCAGCAGGTGCTCGCGCTGGCCCCGCCACCAGGCGGTTTCGCGCGGGCGGATGGTGCCGGCGATCTCGCGCCAGCGCGGGCCGAAGACTTCGCCCTCTTCCACCGGCATTGCGCCGCTGTCGATCAGCTCGGCGTGCAGGATCGGCAGCAGCCCGTCCGCATCCGCCTCGTCGATCACGAAGGTCAGGTTCAAATCGTTGGACGACTGCGAAATCATGTGCACGCGTTCGCGGCCGAAGGTGGCCCACACGTCCGAGAGCTTGTGCAGCAGCGAGCGCATGCCGCGGCCGACCAGGGTGATTGCCGCGCACGGCACGATGATCTTGACCTTGCAGATCTGCGAGAGGTCGGCCGACAGCGCGGCCAGCACGTCGGTGCTGACCAGGTTCTCGGAGGGATCCAGCGAAACGGTCACGTTGGTCTCGGCCGAACCGATCAGGTCAACGGAGAGGCCATGCTTCTTGAACAGCCCGAACACGTCGGCCAGGAAGCCGACCTGCTGCCACATGCCGATGCCTTCCATCGAGACCAGCACGATCCCGTTGCGGCGGCTGATCGCCTTCACGCCCGGCACCGCTGCGGCATTGCCGTCGATGCTGGTGCCCGGCAGTTCGGGACGCTCGGTATCCAGGATCGCCATCGGCACCCCGGCGTCGCGGCACGGCTTGATCGAACGCGGGTGCAGCACCTTGGCGCCGGTCGTCGCGATTTCCTGCGCCTCGTAATAGTCCAGGCGGGTCAGCAGGCGCGCGTCCGGCACGTCCTTCGGGTTGGCACTGAACATGCCCGGCACGTCGGTCCAGATCTCCACGCGGCTGGCGCCGAGCAGCGCACCGAAGTACGCCGCCGAGGTATCCGAACCGCCACGGCCGAGGATGGCGGTGCCGCCATCGGCGTGGCGGGAGATGAAGCCCTGGGTGATCAGCATGCGGGTCGGCTGGGCGCGGAAACGCGCGGCCCAATCGGCCTCGGCACGCCACTGGCAGTTCACCGACAGGCGCTGCGACCACTCGCTCTGGCTGGGCTGCGGCGGCAGCGCATCGAGCCACTCGCGTGCGTCCATCCAGCCGAAATCCAGACCGCTGGCGCGCAGATAGGCCGCACCAACGGTCGAGGACAGCAGTTCGCCCTGGCCCAGCACCTCGGCCTGCCATTCCAGCGGCCGCCCGGCGGCACGCGGATCATCGAGCAGCCCGGCCAGCGCGTGCAGACGGACGTCCAGCGCGGTGGCATCCAGCTCCAGCTCGGTCAGGAACGCGCGGTGGCGCGCGACCAGCGCCGCGACGCGGTCGCGGCTGTCGGCGGCGCCATCGGCGATCGCGGTGAGTTCATTGGTCACCCCGGACAGCGCCGACACCACCACCAGCACGCGCGAGCCCGTTTCTTCCGCCCGTTTTTTCGCCAGTTTGCCGATGGTGTCCCAGCGGTGACGACGCGACACGGAGGTGCCGCCGAACTTCAGTACGATCCAGCGATCGACAAGGGGGGAAGCTGACATGGAGGTGGAGGTTTGGGTAGTGAGGGGAATCGCCCGGCACGCCGGGCCGAACCCCCGATTCTATGCCAAGCCTGGCCGTTGCAGGGCCCGGGCGGCCCAGGCCGGGCGGATTTGGCCGGTCGCCGATGCGCGGGGCGCCGGTCACGGCCCGGAACGCAGCCCCGATTGGTAAGCTGCCCGCCCGTTTTTCGTTGAGCGATCTGCCATGACCTCCCGTCGTTTCCTGCAGCTGGATGTGTTCTCGCCCTACCCCGGCGCCGGCAACCCGCTGGCCGTCGTGCTCGATGCACAGGGGCTGGACGCGGCGGCGATGCAGGCCATTGCCCGCTGGACGCGGCTGCCGGAAACCACCTTCGTGTTCCCGCCGCAGGCCCCGGGCGCCAGCTACGGCATCCGCATGTTCAGCCCGCAGAAGGAAGTCCCGTTCGCCGGCCACCCCAGCGTGGGCACCGCCCATGCCGTGCTGGAACTGGGCGTGGCCGCGCCGGTCGAGGGCGTGCTGGTCCAGGACGGCATCGCCGGGGCGTTGCCCCTGCGCGTGGACGGCAGCGGCGCTACCCGCACCATTGCGATCCGCACGCCGCGTGCAGCGGTGGCCGAAGTGACGACCGCCAACGATCCGCGCCTGCAGGCCGCGCTGGCCGGTTGGCCCTTGGGCAGCCTGCCGCCGGCGCGCATGGCCGGTGGCCGCAGCTGGTGGGTGGTTGAACTGGCAGACGAAGCGGCCCTGCGCGCACTCACCCCGGACTGGGATGCCGTTGCCGCCCTGGCCGAAGCGACCGACACCATGGGCGTGTTCGCCTATGCGCGCAGCCAGGGCCAGGCCTGGGATCTCGCGGTACGCGCCTTCGTCGGCAATGGCCGTCGCTTTGAAGACGCTGCCTCCGGTGCGGCCAATGCCGTGCTCGCTGCCTGGCTGGACAGCCGCGATGCCCTGCCCGGCACCGCGCACGGCTACGTGGTCAGCCAGGGCCGCGAAGTCGGCCACGACGCGCGCCTGACCCTGCGCATCGATGACCACGGCGATGTCTGGTCCGGCGGCCAGGTGCAGACCGTCATCCGCGGCACGCTGGACTGGTGATCCTGCGGCGGCGACTCAGCGCGCCGCGTCATACACCGGTGCGCCATCGACCCAGGTCGAGCGCACCTGCAGGTCGGCCAGCCCGGCGGGCGGCACGCTGAGCGGGTCGCGATCAAGCACCACGAAGTCCGCGCGCAGGCCCGGCTGCAACCGCCCGACCTGGCTGTCGTCATGACCCGCCCAGGCCGCATCGGCGGTGAACCCGCGCAGCGCTTCGGCTGCGGTCAGCCGCTGATCAGGCTGCCAGCCACCGGGCGGTCTGCCGGCACGGTCCTGGCGGGTGACCGCCGCATACAGGCCCAGCCGCGGGTCGACCTGCTCGACCGGGAAGTCCGAGCCCAGGGCGAGCCGGGCACCGGAGGCCAGCATCCGCCGCCAGGCATAGGCGCCGAGGATGCGCTCGTGGCCGACCCGATCCTGCGCCCAGCCCATGTCCGAGGTGGCGTGGGTAGGCTGCATCGAGGCGATCACGCCGAGCTGGGCGAAACGCGGAATGTCCTCCAGCGCGACCACCTGCGCATGTTCGATGCGCCAGCGATGGTCGCCACTGCGGCGCTCGCCGAGCACCCGTGCATAGGTGTCCAGCGCGATCCGGTTGCCGCGGTCGCCGATCGCATGCGTGGCGACCTGGACATGACAGGCATCGGCTTTGCGCACGGCGGTCTCGAAGTCCTCAGGTGAGGTGACCAGCAAGCCGCGGTTGTGCGGGTCATCGCTGTAATCGGCCAACAGCGCCGCACCGCGGCTGCCCAGCGCGCCATCCATGAACAGTTTGACCCCGCGCATTTCCAGCCGGCCGCCGGCGTGCTGGTAGGCCCCGTTCGCGCACAGATCGGCCAATGCGTCGCTGTTGCCATCGGCATAGGCATCGATGCGCAGCGGCAACCTGCCGGCGTCGGCGAAGCGGCGCATCAGGGCCAGATCGGCGCGCGATACGCCCATGTCGTGCACGCCGGTCAGGCCCTGGCTGACTGCTTTGTCGAGCGCGCGGGTCAGCATCTGCTCGCGTGCGGCCTCGCCCGGGGGCGGTATCGCCGCCTGCACCAGGGTCATCGCTTCATCGATGAACACCCCGCTCGGCTGGCCCTTGGCATCGCGCACGATGCGCCCGCCTGCAGGCTGCCAGTTGCCCTTCAGCGCGCGTTGCCCGGGGCGCTGGGCGACCGCGCGCAGTGCCGCGCTGTTGCCCCAGCCGGCGTGGCCGTCGATGCGGCCCAACCAGACCGGGCGGTCCGGGAATGCAGCGTCGAGATCGGCCACGGTCGGAAACTGTTTGCCCGGCCAGCGGTTCTGGTCCCAGCCACTGCCCAGCAGCCAGCCCTCGGGGTTCTCCGCCGCAAAGCGCTGCAGGCGCGCGACGATGTCGGCAGTGCTGGTCGCGCCGGTCAGGTCGGCCTGCATCAGGGTGCTGCCGAGGAACATCAGGTGCGCGTGCGCGTCGATCAGGCCCGGGATCACGGTCGCCTGGCCGACGTCGGTCAGCGCCGCCAGTGGATACAGCTCGAGCATCGCCTGCCGGTCACCGACGGCAAGCACGCGCCCGGTCTCGGTCTCCCATGCCAGCGCGGTGGCGGTCGGCGCGTCCGGATCGCCGGTGTGGATGGTGGCGGCGGTCAACAGGCGGACATCGGCCTGCGCGGTGGCCGCCAGCAGGCAGGCCATCAGGGCAGCGAGAGCAGTCGGACGCATGCAGACACCCCACAAAAGGAAAGCGGCGACTATGCGGCCGCCGCTTTCCCATCACAATCTGCTGTGCACCAATCGTGCGCCGATCAGCTGGCCAGTTCGGCTTCCAGCGTGATCGGCACCGCACTGAGCGCCTTGGAGACCGGGCAGTTCTGCTTGGCGTCATCGGCGATGGCACGGAACTGGGTGGCCTCGATGTTCGGCACCACGGCCTTCACCTTCAACGTGATCTGCGACAGCTGCGGGCCACCTTCCATCGAGAGGTCGACCTTGGCTTCGGTATCCAGCGAGGTCGGCACGAAACCGGCTTCGGTGAGCTTGGCCGACAGCGCCATGGTGAAGCAGCCGGCGTGTGCGGCGGCGATCAGTTCTTCCGGGTTGGTGCCCTTCTCATCGCCGAAGCGGCTGCTGAAGGCATAGCGGGTTTTGTCCATCAAGCCGCTCTGGGGCGTGCTCAATTGTCCCTTGCCTGTCTTGAGGTCACCTTCCCAATGCGCGGTGGCATGACGCGAAATACCCATCGTTGATCTCCTGCGGGATGAATGGCCAGGCCAGCCTAGACCGGTCCGCGTTAGCACCGTGTCTGGCCGCCGCCAGCCTGCTGCCGGGTGTCGCCCCCAGCTGAATCGGCGATCAGGATGGATGCTGTTTTCAAGTGGTTTTCGTGCGACAGTCGGGGTGCGACGGTCCATGACCGATGGCACCCGCCGCGAGGGCGGACCCTGTTTTTTGGCTATGACCTGATGCACCGCGGTAACGAAGGGCGTGGAAATCACGAATTTTTATGCGTCTGCCTATTGGCGGCGCCCCACAGTTGCCCTACATTTCGCTTGCCGACGGGGTTCGGCGCGACCAAACAACCAACCGTTCACGGAACAGGAAACCATGGCAAAGACCGCTAAGAAGGCTGCCCCGAAGAAGGCAGTAAAGAAAGTCGCTACGAAGGCAGCCGCGAAGCCGGCTGCTCCCAAGCCGATCAAGGAAGTGCTGAGCAAGTCTGGTCTGGTTGCACACATCGTTGAAGCGTCCGGCGTTGTCGCCAAGGACGTGCGCGCCGTGCTCGCCTCGCTGGAAGGCGCCGTCGCCGCTTCGGTGCACAAGAAGGGCGCTGGCAGCTTCACCCTGCCGGGCCTGCTGAAGATCTCCACCGTCAGCGTGCCGGCCAAGCCGAAGCGCAAGGGCATCAACCCGTTCACGAAGGAAGAGCAGTGGTTTGCCGCCAAGCCGGCGTCGACCAAGCTGAAGGTGCGTCCGCTCAAGAAGCTCAAGGACGCCGCGCTCTAATCTGCGCGCTTCCTGCAGCACCCGACGGGACGGCTCACGCCGTCCCGTTTTTTTTGGAGGTTCTGCCATCCCATCGAGGCGGCGGGTGGGTCCGACGCTGGCGAAACACAGCGTTTCCAAAGCCATCAACGGCGCGCCCTTCCCGCGCAGATGCCTGTCCTGCCGTGATCCACGCGATGGCAGGACCGGCCGGAACGCACAGGGTGGAACACTGCGTGCGACCGCGCCTGTCGTCGCGGTGCGGATCGCAGCCTATGGTGGCCTTGTCCCCCACCGCGCAGGCAGCCATGGCCAGCTCTTCTTCCCAGCGTTACCGCATCACCGTCACCCCGATCGAAAAGGACGGCCTGCAGTGCAGCGGGCGCTGCACCATCGAGCTGGAGCATCGTGCGCAGCAGGACTGGATGCGCCTGCTGGAAATCGCACGGCGCAACACCGGCCTCAGCGGAGACGAACGGGCCGCGGCGATCGTCGCCACCCAGCTGCTGCGCGATCTCGCCCAGCGCCATGCCGATGAACCCAGCCACCCGCTGACCGTGCTGCAGCCGCAGCTGGACGAGGTGCTGGCCGCGCTGGAATCGATCCAGGGCGCGCCCTGAGCTCACCACCCGCACGCGTCAAAGCTGGATTCAGCCGCGCGCGTTATTGTTGGCGTCTCATTCCCGCACGGCCTGCCGTCATGAACGTTCGCCCGCTGTTGTCCCGCCTCGCCGCCTGCACCGTGCTGCTGGCCGCCGCCATCGGCGCGCAGGCCGCGCCCAGCATTTCCGGCCGTCAGTTGTCGGTGGGCGCCACCGATGTGCAGCAGTACCTCGATGGCAGTTTCCCGCGCACGCAGGACGCGCTGGGCGGCCTGATCGCGATGACCATGAGCCATCCCCAGCTCACCCTGCCGCAAGGCAACCGCCTGGATCTGGGTTTCGACATCGCCATGGCCACTGCCGGCGGCAACCCGGCCCCGCTGGGCAAGGTCAAGCTGAGCAGTGGCCTGCGTTATGACGCGCAGACCCAGGGCTTCCACCTGCAGGAACCGACGGTCGATGACTTCACGCCCGCCAGTAATGGCGGCAAGCTCGATTCGCGCACGCGTGGCCTGCTCAACGCCTGGCTGGTCGATTACGCCCGGCGCGAGCCGATCTACAAGATCGACCCGACGGTCGCGGCGGTGCTGGGCACGCTGCAGGTGCAGTCGGCGCAGGTAGAGAACGGCAAGCTGGTGGTCACCTTCAACCAGGACCTCGGTGCGTTGGTGCCGGCAGGCTTGCTGAGCAAGTAACCGGAAATGGCACCGACCCACGGTCGGTGCCTGCATCCATCAAGCGGCCAGCGCCTTGGCCACGGCATCGGCGAACGCCGGGATGTCACCCGGCTTGCGGCTGGTGATCAGGCCACCATCCACCACCACCTCGGCATCGGTCCACTCGGCACCGGCATTGCCCAGATCGGTTTCCAGCGACGGCCACGAGGTCACCTTGCGGCCCTTGGCCAGGCCGGACTCGACCAGCAGCCACGGCCCGTGGCAGATCGCAGCAACCGGCTTGCCCGCGGCGCCGAAGGCCTTGATCAGGGCCACCGCGTCGGTATCGATGCGCAGCTTGTCGGGATTGATCACGCCGCCGGGGAGGACCAGCGCGTCGTAGTCGTCGGCCTTGGCGCCCTTCAAGGGGGCATCGACCTTCACGTTCTCGCCCCAGTCCTTGTCTTTCCAGCCGCGGATCTGACTGGCGTCACCGGGGGCGATCACCTTCACCGAGGCGCCCCAGGACTCCAGCAGTCGCTTGGGTTCCTGCAGCTCGGACTGTTCGAAACCATCGGTAGCGAGGATCGCGATGTGCTTGCCGTTGAGTGCATGTGCCATTGAGCGGCTCCAGTAAGTAGGAGCCTTCAGTGTGGCCAGGCATGCATTGGGCGACGGTGACCAGGATGTGCACAGCGTGTCGGCGCAGTCACCGGCGCACGTGGCCGGTGACCGCCGGCGCGGTCAGCGCTTGGGCTGGAGCATCGTGCCGGTGCACTTTTTAGAGCCGCAGCGGCATTCCCAGATCTTCTTCAGGCGCGCGGTGTGACGCTCGGCCAGGGTGATGCCGTAGTTGTAGGTCAGCTCGTCGCCCGGCTGGATATCCTTGATCGCCTCGATGAAGACCTTGTCCTCGCGGCGGTTGTCGCCCTCGGCTTCCTCGATCACCGCTTCGCAGTTGGGCTCGCAGCTGTGGTTGAGCCAGCGCGCATCATTGCCCTTGTAGTTCGCATCGATGACGTAGTCGTCATTGAGGGTGAACAGGAAGGTATGACCACTCTCCACATCCCCGGTGTCGTCGGCATCCACGTCGGCGTGGCTGCGCAGCAGACCCTTGTACTGGATGACCCGCTCACCTTTCTTGATCGGCGCCAGCGCGAACACGCCATTGCCATGGATGGTGGACTTGCGGGCCTGGATCTTCTTGGGCATCTGGCTGACCGTTGCGGTGGGAAGCCCCGATTCTCGCTTAATCTTTGTGATTGCCAAAGCGATGCGGTTCAATACGCCTCAAAGGCCGCCCTGCGGGCGCCTGAACAGGCGGGTTGGATGCCGGCGGAGAAAAGCGTACAATTTCAGTCCGCTTTATGGTTCTGCCCCCACCATGCTCCGCGTCACCAAGCTTACCGATTACGCCACCGTCGTGCTGACCGTACTCGCCGCCCGCCCGGGCGAGGTGCTCAGTGCGACCGAACTGGCCGAGTTCGCCCGTCTGGAACCGCCGACCGTCAGCAAGCTGCTCAAGCCACTCGCCCAGGCCGGGCTGGTGGAAGGCCTGCGCGGCGTGCGCGGCGGCTACCGGCTGACCCGCGCGGCGGACCAGATCACGCTGTTCGAGATCGTGGAAGCCATGGAAGGGCCGCTGGGCCTGACCGAATGCGCCCACGACCACAGCCAGTGCGGCCGCGAGCTGCAATGCGGCGCCCGCAGCAGCTGGCGGATGATCAACGACGTGGTGTCCGAAGCGCTGCGCGCGGTCACCCTGGCGCAGATCCTGCCCCCTCTTCCCCTTGTTGACGCCCACCGCCGCGCGATCGCGGCGGATGTCGTCTCCTGATCAGGCAGCCCCCATGGCCACCGATACCCTCGATACCGTCGCCACCGGCGATACCCCCAACCGCGAGATCCATGAGCAGCTCGGCCGCAAGTATTCGGCCGGCTTCATCACGGACATCGAATCGGACTCGTTGCCCCCCGGCCTGGACGAGGACACCATCCGTGCCCTGTCGGCCAAGAAGGACGAGCCGGAGTGGATGACGCAGTGGCGCCTGGACGCCTACCGCCACTTCCTGAGCATGCCGATGCCGGACTGGGCCAAGCTGCAGATCGCACAGATCGACCTGCAGGCGCTGAGCTATTACTCCGCGCCGAAGGGCCCGAAGTACGCCTCGCTGGACGACGTGCCCAAGGAACTGCTGGATACCTACGACAAGCTCGGCGTGCCGCTGCATGAGCGCGCCAAGCTGGCCGGCGTGGCCGTGGATGCGGTGTTCGATTCGGTCTCCGTCGGCACCACGTTCCGCAAGGAACTGGCCGAGAAGGGCGTGATCTTCTGCTCCATGTCCGAAGCGATCAAGGAGCACCCGGCGCTGGTCAAACAGTACCTGGGCACCGTGGTGCCGGTCGGCGACAACTACTTCGCCGCACTCAACTCGGCGGTGTTCTCCGATGGCAGCTTCGTGTTCATCCCCAAGGGCGTGCGTTGCCCGATGGAGCTGAGCACCTACTTCCGCATCAACGCCGGCCACACCGGCCAGTTCGAGCGCACGCTGATCATCTGCGAAGACAAGGCGTACGTGTCCTACCTGGAAGGCTGCACCGCGCCGATGCGCGATGAGAACCAGCTGCACGCCGCAGTGGTCGAGCTGGTCGCGCTGGAAGATGCCGAGATCAAGTACTCCACGGTGCAGAACTGGTACCCGGGCGACGAGAACGGCGTGGGCGGCATCTACAACTTCGTCACCAAGCGTGCCGAGTGCCGTGGTGCGCGCAGCAAGGTCACCTGGACCCAGGTCGAGACCGGCTCGGCGATCACCTGGAAGTACCCGTCGTGCGTGCTGCTGGGCGATGATTCGGTCGGCGAGTTCCACTCCGTCGCGCTGACCCACCATCGTCAGCAGGCCGACACCGGCACCAAGATGATCCACATCGGCAAGCGCACCAAGAGCAAGATCGTCAGCAAGGGCATCAGCGCCGGCCACGGCCAGAACACCTATCGTGGCCTGGTCAAGGTCGATCGCGGCGCCGAAGGCGCGCGCAACTACACCCAGTGCGACTCGCTGCTGATCGGCAAGAAGTCCGGCGCGCATACCTTCCCCTACATCGAGGTGAAGAACCCCAGCGCGACGGTCGAGCACGAGGCGACCACCTCCAAGATCTCCGACGACCAGCTGTTCTATTGCCGCGCCCGCGGCATCGACCAGGAAAACGCGGTCTCGATGATCGTCGACGGCTTCTGCAAGCAGGTCTTCCGCGAGCTGCCGATGGAGTTCGCGGTGGAAGCCAAGAAGCTGCTGGAAGTCAGCCTGGAAGGCTCGGTCGGATGAAGAGTGTGCTGACCTTGGCCCTGCTGCTTGGGGCTGCGGCGCCGGCGTCTGCCGAATCGGCCTGCGATGACCTGAGCACGCAGATGCAGATGAATGAGTGCGCCAACGAAGGGTTCGAAGAAGCCGACGCCGCGTTGAACGCGGTGTATCGGCAGGTGGTGGGCAAGCTGGCCGATGCACCGGTGGCGCTGGCCAACCTCAAAGCCGCCCAGCGCCTGTGGGTGCAGCTGCGCGATGCCGATCTGGAAGCGCAGTACCCGGTTGGCAAGGATGAAGACCCGCGCATGCTGTACGGCTCGATGTACCCGATGCTCTATTCCGGGGCCAAGACTGCATTGACTCAAACCCGCACCGATTACCTGCGCAAAGAATTCCTCGAGCGCAGCGAATACGACCTCTGAGTCGCGCTGCCTCCAGTTCCCCTATCTGACAAGACGATTATCGACATGTTGAAGATCGACAACCTCCACGCACGCATCGGCGAAAAAGAGATTCTCAAGGGCCTCTCGCTCGACGTGAAGCCCGGCCAGGTGCACGCCATCATGGGCCCCAACGGCGCCGGCAAGTCCACCCTGGGCAATGTCCTGGCCGGCCGCGACGGCTATGACGTGAGCGAAGGCAGCGTGCAGTTCGAAGGCCGTGACCTGCTCGAGCTGGCGCCGGAAGAACGCGCCGCCGCCGGCCTGTTCCTGGCCTTCCAGTACCCGGTGGAAATCCCGGGCGTGAACAACACCTACTTCCTGCGCGCCGCGCTCAACGCCCAGCGCAAGGCGCGCGGCGAGCAAGAACTGGATTCGATGCAGTTCCTCAAGCTGGTGCGCCAGAAGCTGGCCGTGCTGCACCTGAAGGACGAACTGCTGCACCGCGGCGTCAACGAAGGCTTCTCCGGTGGCGAGAAGAAGCGCAACGAGATCTTCCAGCTGGCCGTGCTCGAGCCGAAGCTGGCGATCCTGGATGAAACCGACTCCGGCCTGGACATCGATGCGCTCAAGAGCGTGGCCGACGGCGTCAACGCGCTGCGTTCGCCGGACCGTTCCTTCATCGTGATCACCCATTACCAGCGCCTGCTCGACTACATCAAGCCGGACGTGGTGCACGTGCTGGCCGATGGCAGGATCGTGCAGAGCGGCGGCCCGGAACTGGCCCTGGAACTGGAAGCCCATGGCTACCACTTCCTGAAGGACCGCGTGGTGCCGGAGGCAGCGGTCTGATGAGCGCCCTGCTCGATTCCCTCGCCAGCGGCTTCTGCGGCAGCGATGCACGTCGCGCCGAGCTGGATGCCGCGCTACAGGCCGGTCTGCCCGGCCCGCGTACCGAAGCCTGGAAATACACGTCGCTGCGCCAGCTGGAGCGTCGCAGCTTCCAGCCCGCCCCGCTCGCCCCGGCCGTGGTCGATGCCGCCCTGCTGGCCGACATCCCGTCGCCGCGGCTGGTGTTCGTCAATGGCCGCCCCTCCGGCGCGCTCAGCGATGTCGCTGCGGTGCCGGCCGGTGTGCAGCTGGCCACGCTGTCCTCGGCGCTGGCCGCCGGCGATGAAGCCGCCCGTTTCCTTGGCCGTCGCTTCGAGCGCAGCGAGGAAGTATTCGCCCGTCTCAACGCTGCACTCGCCGATGAAGGCGTGCTGCTGCGCGTGGAAGAAGGCGTGCAGGTCGAGGCGCCGCTGCAGCTGGTCTTCATCAGCGTGGCCGGCGAGACCGATCTGTCCTGGCACCATCGCCACCTGATCGAACTGCGCAGCGGTGCCGCGCTGGGCGTGGTCGAGCATCACCTGCATGTCGGTGATGCCGCGCACCTGGACAACACCCTGGTGCACGTCCACCTCGCGCAGGATGCCGTGCTCTCGCACGCCCGCGTGCAGGCCGATGCCACCCGCGCCACCTCGCTGCTGCGCACCGACGCCGTGCTGGCCCGCAACGCGCAGTACCGCCGCGTGGACCTGGAGCTGGGCGCGGCGCTGAGCCGCCATGAGCTCAACGTCCGCCTGGAAGGCGACAACGCCCAGCTCACCGCCAACGGTGTGCTGCTCGGCAATGGCCGCCGCCATGTCGATACGCGCCTGGGCATCGAGCACATCGCGCGCGATACCGCCTCGGAAATGGTCTGGCGTGGCGTCGCCGCCAACCGCAGCCGCGTGGTCTTCCACGGCGGCATCCACATCCGCGAAGGCGCCGATGGCACCGACGCCAACCTCTCCAACAAGAACCTGCTGCTGTCGGCCGATGCCGAGATCGATACCCAGCCCACGCTGGTGATCGATGCCGACGAAGTAAAGGCGGCACATGGCGCCACGGTTGGCCAGCTCGACGCGAACGCGCTGTTCTACCTGCGCTCGCGCGGCTTGCCGGCCGATCGCGCGCAGCAACTGCTGAGCGCCGCGTTCTGCCATGAACCGTTGAACGTCCTCGACGCACGCCTGACCGAGCAGCTCACCGCCCAGCTCAGCCGTGCGCTGGCCGTGGCGGGCGTGGCATGAACCTGTCCACGCCGCGCCCGGCCGCCGATACCGGCACCGCGCCCGACTGGGATCGCGTGCGCCTGGACTTCCCGCTGTTGATGCGCGAAGTGCACGGCAAGCCGCTGGTGTACTTCGACAACGCCAACACCGGCCAGAAGCCGGTGCAGGTGATCGGCGCGGTGGACGAGTTCTACCGCCGCTACAACGCCAACGTCAGCCGCGCGGTGCATGCGCTCGGCACTGAGGCAACCGATGCCTACGAGGGCGCACGCAACAAGCTGGCGCGTTTTCTCAACGTCCGTGCCAGCGAGCTGGTGCTGTGCAGTGGCACCACCATCGCGATCAATATGGTCGCGTATTCGTGGGCGTTGCCGCGGCTCAAGGCCGGTGATGTCATCCTCGTCTCGCGCATGGAGCACCATGCCAACATCGTGCCGTGGCAGCTGGTCGCCCAGCGCACGGGCGCGACGATCCGCGTGGCCGAGATCACCCCGGAGGGCGCATTGGACCTGGACGCGCTGCGCGCGGCGATGACCCCCGAGGTCAAGCTGCTCGCCGTCGCCCATGTCTCCAACGTGCTGGGCACGGTCAACCCGGTCCGCGAAATCTGCCGCGAGGCCCGCAAGCGCGGCATCGTCACCGTGGTGGACGGCTCGCAGGCCGTGCCGCACCGCAAGGTCGACATCCCCGCGATCGGCTGCGACTTCTATGCCATCACCGGCCACAAGATGTGCGGCCCGACCGGCACCGGCGCCCTGTGGGCCAGGCGCGAACACCTTGATGCCATGCCGCCGTTCCTCGGCGGGGGCGAGATGATCAAGGAAGTGAGCTTCGAAGGCACCGTGTTCAACGACGCCCCGCACAAGTTCGAAGCCGGTACCCCGAACATCGCCGGCTTCATCGGCCTGGGCGTGGCGGTGGATTACCTCGAGTCGCTGGGCCTGGAGCACGTGGAAGCCCGCGAAGGCGAGCTGCTGGCGCACTTTACCGAAGAGCTGAACAGGATCGACGGCCTGCGCATCTTCGGCACCACGCCGGACAAGGCGGCGGTGGTCTCCTTCCTGGTGGACGGCGCGCACTCGCACGATCTGGCCACCCTGCTCGACCTGGAAGGCGTCGCGGTCCGCTCGGGCCAGCACTGCGCGCACCCGCTGCTGCAGTACTACGGCGTCGCCGCCACCTGCCGTGCCTCGCTGGCGTTCTACAACACGCATGAGGAAATCGAGCGCTTCATCGTGGCGCTCAACAAGGTGCGCAAGCTGCTGGGCTGAGCCCGCGCCAGACTGCGCCCCACTCGAACGCCGTGGCCTGCCACGGCGTTTTTCATGGCGCGCCCCGCACATTTCCGTAGCGCCCCCTGCGGGCCTAAAATGGCGCCATGAGCACCCTGACCTTCCGCGCGGCCACTGCCGCCGACATCCCCGCCCTGATCGCCCTGGTCACCTCCGCCTACCGTGGCGATGCCAGCCGGGCCGGCTGGACCACCGAGGCCGACCTGCTGGACGGCGCCCGCATCGATGCCGACGGCCTGCAGGCCGACCTCGCCAAGCCACGCTCGACCATCCTGCTGGCCGAGCGCGATGGCCAGCTGCTGGCCTGCGCGCACGTGGCCGATGACCACGGCAAGGGCTACTTCGGCATGTTCTCGGTCGACCCGTCCCAGCAGGGCGGCGGCATCGGCAAGCAGCTGATGCTGGCCGCCGAGGCCCACGCGGCGCGCGAGTGGGGCGTGCCGGTCATGCAGATGACGGTGATCGACGTCCGCGACGAGCTGATCGCCTTCTACGAGCGCCGCGGCTACCAGCGCACCGGCATCAAGAAGCCCTTCCCGTATGGGGATGAGCGTTTCGGCATCCCCAAGCGCGACGATCTGCGCTTCGAGATCCTGGAAAAGCCGCTGGCGGTGCCGGCATGAGCGAGACCTGGACCTTCGTCTGCGCCAGCGCCGAGCTGCTGCCCGGCGAGATGAAGAGCACCTTCGACGAAGTGACCGGGACGCCGATCGTGGTGTTCAACCTGGACGGGGAACTGTACGCACTCGAAGACCAGTGCACCCACGATGAGTTCGAGCTGTCCTCGGGCACCTTCGATACCGGCGAGGGCAGCATCGAGTGCGTCCTGCACGGGGCCCGTTTCGACGTGCGTGACGGCGCTGCCCTCTGCGCGCCGGCCTATTCGCCGGTAGCGAAGTTCCCGGTCAAGCGGGAACACGACGCCGTCTGGGCCCGCGACGACCGCGACTGAGCCGGCCTGAACGCGGGCGTTTTGAAAACGCGAATTGTTCCTATTACCATAGGCATTGCGGCCACCCGGCCGCTTCTGCCCGGTAAGCCGTGTCCGCCAACCGCTCCGCCCTTGGTCTCGCCGCCCTGTGGGCCACGTTCTGCGTGGTGCTGCTGGCCTGCGGCTTGCTGACGGCCGGCGGCGCCGGTAACGCCGGGCCGGCGCCGGCGGCGGCGCACACCGCCGGCCTGCTGGGCGCCGACAGCGCGCGCCAGGCATCGGCGCCATCCACACCTGCACCGGAGCTTCCTGCCGAGCCGACCCTGGCGGCGGAGACCGGTGCCGACCCCGAGCCCAGCCCGCCGGCAGTACTGCCCCAGCTGCGCCGCACGCCCTGGATCGCCGTCGTCCCGCTGTGGCCGTCCGACGCGCTGCGCTGGCAGCGGCTGGAACCTTCGCTGCGGCTCAACCCCGGCCACGCCCCGCCCCACGCCTGATTCCGGCGGCGACGCTGCGCGTCGCTGCCCGCGCACGCCCGCGCCATCGCGCCGCCGTCGGCCGTCTGCCCGTTTTCCCCACCTGCCTCCGCTCCGCCGTGACCGCCACACGCTGTCCGGCCTTCGTCCGTCCTGCCAGGAATCACCATGACCGTCCGCCCGACTCCGTTGTCGTCCGCCCTGCTGCTGGCCATCGCCGCCCCCGCCATCGCCCATGCCGAGGCCGACGCTGCCGATCCGCAGCGCGCCACCGAACTGGATGGCGTCGACGTCCACGGCGAGCGCGTGCGTGCGCAATCGTCCAAATTCACCGCGCCGCTGCTGGATACGCCCAAGTCGGTCAGCGTGATCTCCCAGCAGGTGATCGAACAGACCGCCGCCACCACCCTGCTCGATGCACTGCGCACCGTGCCGGGCATCACCTTCGGCGCCGGCGAAGGCGGCAACCCGACCGGTGACCGTCCCTTCATCCGCGGCTTCGATTCGGCCTCGGACATCTACGTCGATGGCATCCGCGACGCCGGCAGCCAGACCCGTGAAGTGTTCGCCATCGAGCAGATCGACGTGGTCAAAGGCCCGAGCTCGGCCTACTCCGGCCGCGGTTCAGCCGGCGGCACCATCAGCCTGGTCAGCAAGACGCCCAAGCTGGAGAACTTCGTGGCCGGCACCCTGGCCGCCGGCACGGACAGCTACTACCGCGGCACGCTCGATGCCAACCAGGTGATCGGCGACGGCATCGCCGCCCGCGTGAACGTCATGAAGCACGAGGCCGACGTGGCCGGACGCGATGAAGTGAACAGCAGCCGCTGGGGCATCGCGCCGTCGCTGGCGTTCGGTCTGAACGGCCCGACCCAGGCGGTGATCAGCCACTACCACATGGAAACCGACGACCTGCCCGATGCCGGCGGCTTCCCGTACAACAACCCGTTCACCAGCGGCCCCAACCTGGCGCTCAATGGCGACGGCAGCCCGATCGTGACCAACCGCGACGCGTTCTACGGCCTGGTCGACCGCGATTTCCAGAAGACCAAGGCGGACATCACCACCTTGAACCTGTCGCATGATTTCGGCGGCATCGTCCTGCGCAACATCACCCGCTACGGGGACACCAGCAACGATTACCTGTGGACCCAGCCGGACGACAGCAAGGGCAATCCGAACCTGTTCGGCACCGTCTGGCGCCGCACCAACGCGCGCGCCACGCAGACCGACAGCTTCGTCAACCAGACCAGCGTTACCGGTGAGCTGGAGACCGGCCCGCTGCGCCACAGTTTCAACGCCGGCGTGGAATACAGCAGCGAAAAGACCGTGCGCGGCACCTACGCGATCGCCGACGTGCGCCGCCCCAATGGCCAGACCACCGCAGGCACCAACAACCCGCTGACCGGCAACCAGAGCTGCCCGACCACCGGCGCGGCCACCGGCTACAACTGCACCGACCTCACCCACCCCAACCCGAACGATCCGTGGTCGGCCACGCATACCGTCACCCGCAGCGACCCGGCCCGCGACGTGCGTCAGACCACCCGCACCAAGTCGGCCTATGTGTTCGACACGATCAGCTTCAGCGAGCAGTGGATGCTGAACCTGGGCGCGCGCTTCGACGACTACAACACGCATCAGTTCAACCCGACGGCCGCGGCCAACCTGCAGCACCTGCGCAACGACACCTCGTTCTGGAACGGCCAGGCCGGCCTGGTGTTCAAGCCGGTCGCCAACGGCAGCATCTACCTGTCCTGGGGCACCTCCTCCACCCCGGTCGGCGTGGACGGCGGTGATGGCGCCGACGGCATCAGCGCGACCATCCAGGACCTCAAGCCGCAGCGCAGCCGCAACATCGAGCTGGGCACCAAGTGGGATCTGTTCGATGCCCGCCTGTCGCTGACCGGTGCGATCTTCCAGACCGAGATGAGCAACGCGCGCGTGACCAGCGATGCGGGCACCACGCAGAACGCCGGCACCAAGAAGGTCAAGGGCGCCGAACTCGGCTTCAGCGGCACGATCGTGGAGGGGTGGCAGGTCTTCGGTGGCTACACCTACCTGGATGCCGTGGTCGAGGACAACGGCTTTGCGCTGGTCAACGGGGTCTACGTGCCATCGCCGTTCAACGGCAACGCATTCCCCAACACCGCCAAGCACAGCGCCAGCCTGTGGACCACGTGGGCGCCGTCGTTCGTGCCGGGCCTGAGCCTGGGCGCCGGTGCCAACTACGTGGACAAGGTCTACGGCAACGTCAACAACACCAAGTGGGTGCCATCCTATACCCGTTGGGATGCGATGGTCGGCTACGCCTTCAGCGAGCGCTACAGCCTGCAGTTGAACGTGCAGAACCTGACCAACAAAACCTACTTCACCAAGGCGTACGCTTCGCATTACGCCGCCATCGCGCCGGGCCGCTCGGCCACGTTGGCCTTCAATTTCAAGTTCTAAGCGATACGCCCCCTCCCGCGCGCTCGTGCGGGAGGGGCTGGAGCCCACCATGCTGCTGCACATTCCCGACGTCCTCACCGCCGAGCAGGTCACCCAAGCCCGCCAGCAGCTGGCCACGGCCGGCTGGACCGACGGCCGCCTGACCGCGGGTTACCAGTCCGCGCAGGCCAAGCACAACCTGCAGTTGCCCGAGTCCGATCCGGCCGCGCGTGCGGTCGGCTCGGCCATCCTCGATGCACTCGGCCGCAACAGCACCTTCTTCTCGGCCGCGTTGCCGCGTCGCATTTTCCCGCCGCTGTTCAACTGCTATCAGCCGGGGCAGACCTTCGGGTTCCATGTGGACAACGCCGTGCGCTACGACTACACCGCCCCCGGCCAGCCGCAGCCGGTGCGCACCGACCTGTCGGCCACGTTGTTCCTGAGCGACCCGGATGAGTACGAGGGTGGCGAGCTGGTGATCGAAGACACCTACGGCAACCAGCGGGTGAAACTGCCGGCGGGCCACATGGTGCTGTACCCGGGCACCAGCCTGCACCAGGTCACCCCCGTCACCGCCGGCACGCGGCTGGCCTCGTTCTTCTGGATCCAGAGCATGCTGCGTGATGACGGCCAGCGGCGCCTGATGTGGGACCTGGATGTCTCGATCCGCCGCCTCACCCATGACCACCCCGAACACCCTGCGCTGGTGAATCTCACCGGCGTGTATCACAACCTGCTGCGGCAGTGGGCCGATGTCTGAGGCGGCCCTGCCCGCGTTCAACGTGGCAGCACTGGCCGACCAGCTGCAGCACGATCCGGCCGCCGCGCTCGCCACGCTGGAAGCGACCGCGCAGCGCGGCGACCCACAGGCGCAGTTCCTGCTCGGGCAGGCCCGGATGGAAGGGCGCGGGATCGCGCCCGATGCGGCGGCGGCCGTGCTCTGGTTCGAGCGCGCCGCCAACGGTGGTCTGCCCCTCGCCATGAACATGCTCGGCCGCTGCCACGAACTCGGCACCGGGACGCCGATCAACCTGGCACTGGCCGCGGTCTGGTACGGCAAGGCAGCGGATGCCGAGTTGGACTGGGGCCTGTACAACCTGGCCAACCTGCTCGGCACCGGCCGCGGCGTGCCGCGCGATGACGCCGCCGCATTCGCGCTGTACCTGCGCGCGGCACGGCTGGGCCATGCCAAATCGATGAACCTGGTCGGCCGCTGTCTGGAAGACGGCATCGGTGTACCGGCCGATCCGCGTGCGGCACCGGCCTGGTACCTGCGTTCGGCCGAGGCCGGCGACTTCCGCGGGCAGGCCAGCCATGCCTCCCTGTTGCTCGCCGCCGGTGATATCGACGGTGCGGCGGACTGGCTGCGTCGCGCACTTGCACACGGGAGCCCGTCGTTTCTGGCTCACGTGCGCCCCACCTTGGCGGCCTCTCCGCATCCCGCGATCCGGGCGCTGGTCAGCTGATTCCTGCGCTCCGGACGCGCAGGGACCGAAATCATTAATCATTCTCATTTGCGTCCGCTAACGAATCTCACCTACAATCCCGCCGCGTTGCTGGTCGGCTGATCGACTGGCCATTCACAGGGGCCCGCCTTGCGCCATCCACACCGCCACCGCAGCTTTGCTCCCGCCATGCGCGGGCGGCAGCAGGCGTTGTCGAGCGTGCTGGCATGGCTTGGCCTGCTGTCGCTGCTGCTGGCCGGCCTGCCCGTGCTGGAACGGACCGCCCCGGGCAGCACTGTGATGGTCCTGCAGATGCCAATGGGCGAGCACCCGGCCGGCGGTGGTGAGACCGCACAGGAAGAAGCCCCGGCCAAGCCGCGCCGGGTCGCCAGCGCGCACCCTGCCGCGACGCCGCCGCTGCCGCCCGCGTTGCCGCCGGTCGTGGAATCGCTGGATTCGCTGATGGCCACACTGGTGGCACAGCCGCCGCGGGTCGTACCGGCCATTGACTCGGCACCGGCCACGCCGCTGCCTGCCGCACCCGGCCTGCGCATCCAGCGCGGCCAAGCCCCACCGCAGGGCTGATTCCGACCTTCGGCGGCGCCACCGTGCCCGCCTCCGGTTCTGCGCGTTCCGCCCGCCCCGGGCGTTCCTGATTCCTGCGCGTGCTGCCGCCCTGCGGCCTGCCACGTCGCGTCCGTTCTCTCCTTTCCGAGGTTGCCCCCATGGCCCAGCGCCATCGTCGTCGCACGTCCCTGTCCCGCTGCACGCTGTCCCTCGCCCTGCTCGGTGCGCTGAGCGCCCCGGCCTTCGCCCACGGCGACGCCGCCGCTCCGACCACGCTGGACAAGGTAGTGGTCACCGCCGCCGGCTTCGAACAGAAGATCGCCGATGCCCCGGCCAGCATCAGCGTGATCAGCCGCGAAGAGTTGAGCAAGCGCCCCTACACCAGCCTGGTGGATGCGCTGCGCGACGTGGAAGGCATCGACGTGGGCATGGAACCGACCGACAAGAACGGCCGCGCCACCATCTCCATGCGCGGCATGCCCTCGGACTACACCCTGGTGCTGATCGACGGTCGCCGCCAGAGCAACGCCGGCAACCTGTACCCGAACAACTTCGGCGGTGGCCAGTTCTCGTACATGCCGCCGCTGGATGCGATCGAACGCATCGAAGTGGTGCGCGGCCCGATGTCCACGCTGTATGGTTCCGATGCCATGGGCGGGGTGATCAACATCATCACCCGCCGCAACCAGGCCGAGTGGCATGGCGCGGTCACCCAGGGCTTCACGGTGCAGCAGGACGACCAGTTCGGTGACGCGCGCAGCACCGATGTCTACCTCAGCGGCCCGCTGGTCAAGGACCGTCTGGGCGTGTCAGTGCGCGGCAGCTATTACGACGCCAAGGCCTCCAACCCGGAATGGGATGACCTGCCGCTGCCGGACGGCACGATGTGGTCGCGCAGCATCGGCTTCGGTGCCGGTGGCAAGGCGGTGGCCAACACGAACTGGAACGCGGGCATGCGCCTGAACTTCATCGTCAATGACGACCACGAGCTGTGGCTGGATTACGACGTGTCGCGCCAGAAGTACGACAACAGTGAAGGCCAGACCGGCACCCTGGACAGCCTGGCCAGCCTGTGGCGCGTGGGCAATGCCACGATCCCCAACCCGAACGGCCCCGGCAACGTCACCCGCCGGGTGGTGCAGCCGCGCGTGGGCTACACCGCCTACCAGCGTTACGAGCGCGACCAGCTGGCGCTGACCCATCAGGGCCGCTATGAATTCGGCACCTGGCAGACCACCCTGACCCACATCACCAGCAACAACCTCGGCCGCTCGCTGCCGCTGACGCTGGACGAACGCGCCGATCTGCAGACGCTGTGGAACGATGTCTGCCGCCGCACCGGCGCCGCCGCCAACTGCGCTGCCGGTGCACGCAACGGACTGGGCGCGCTCAACCCGGCCGAGATGGCGCGCCTGCAGGCCTTCCTGCCACGCCCGCTGCGCACCATGGAGCTGAAGGGCAACGTGCTGGACACGATGCTCGACCTCACCTTCGGTGCGCACAAGCTGACCGTGGGCGGCCAGTACAACGACACCGACATGGTCGACGGCGTGTTCGGCATGGATGGGGCCGGTTACAAAGACAACGTGAAGCAGCAGCACCGCATGTGGGCGCTGTTCGCCGAGGACAACTGGTCGCTGACCGACAGCCTGACCGCGACGGTCGGCGTGCGCTATGACGACCACAACATCTTCGGCAGCCACGTCAGCCCGCGCGCTTACCTGGTGTGGAACGCCAACGATGCCTGGACCCTCAAGGGCGGCGTCAGCACCGGCTACAAGACACCGCGCCCGGACCAGTTGTTCCCCGGCATCGTCGGCTTCGGTGGCCAGGGCGTGACCCCGCTGGTCGGCTCGCCCAACCTGAAGCCGGAGACCAGCACCAACTACGAAATCGCCGCGTACTACGAAGGCGATCGCTGGGGCTTCAACGTCACCGGCTTCCTCAACAAGTTCGATGACAAGATCGCCAGCGGCGGCACCTTCGCCAACTGCGAAGTGGCCCCCAACGATGGCAGCTACTGCGTGGACATCGGCCCGGGCTGGGCCGAGCTGGGCTACAGCACCTTCGGGCAGAGCGTGAACATCGACAAGGCCGAAACCCGTGGCGTCGAGGCGGCGGCCCAGGTCGATCTGCTGGACAACCTGCAGCTGCGCGGCAACTACACCTGGACCAAGAGCGAGCAGACCAGCGGCATCGGCAAGGGCCTGCCAATCACCGGCAACCCGGCCAGACACATGGCCAATGCCAGCCTGAACTGGCAGATCAGCGACGCGGTGAGCCTGTCGCTGATCGGCGAAGGCCGCTACGACCGCTACCGCGACACGCTGGTCAGCAACGTCGGCGGCGTCAGCAGCTCGCAGACCCGCTATTACGAGGACTACACGATCTTCCACCTCGGCGGCAGCTGGGACATCAACAACTGGCTGACCGTCAACGCGCGGGTCAACAACCTGTTCGACAAGGACTTCGTGTCGCAGTCCTGCGTGCTGATCAGCGACAGCGAATACAACTGCGTGGATGACTATTCCACCAAGGACCAGCGCCGCAGTTACTGGATCTCGTTGAACGCCAAGTTCTGAGGCACACCGGTGCGGCGTCCGTGGTGACGCCGCGCCCGGTCTTGACCTCGGGCAGCGGTCCGGCAAGGGACCGCTGCCTTCTTTGTCTACAAATTGCGAATCATTCTCATCAATGGTGTAATTCGCCCCTCAGTACTCTCTCCTGCGACCGTGGCCACCAGCGCTCCCTCTTCCAGCGTGCAACAACAACGCCGCGGCTTCTGGCTGCGCACGCTGCACCAGTGGCACTGGATCAGCTCGGCGGTGTGCCTGATCGGCATGCTGCTGTTCGCCGCGACCGGCATCACCTTGAACCACGCCTCCCGGATCGAAGCCACGCCGGAGGTGGTCAGCCGTCAGCTGGAACTGCCTGCCGACCTGCTCGGCAAGCTGGGCGACCGCGCCGATGGCAAGGCACCGATCCCCCGCGTGGCCAGCCGCTGGCTGGATGCACAGCTCGGCATCTCGATCGGGCGTCGCCCGGCCGAATGGTCCGATGGCGAAATCTATCTCTCCATGCCCAGCCCAGGCGCGGACGCATGGCTGAGCATCGACCGTGAAACGGGCGCCGTGGAGTACGAATCCACCGCCCGCGGCTGGGTCTCCTATTTCAACGATCTGCACAAAGGGCGCAATGCCGGGCCTGCCTGGGGCTGGTTCCTGGATATCTTCGCCGTGGCCTGCCTGGTGTTCTGCATCACCGGCCTGTTCCTGCTGCACCTGCATGCCCGCCAGCGCCGCATGACCTGGCCGCTGGTCGGCCTGGGCCTGCTGATCCCGCTGCTGATCGCCCTGATCCTCATCCACTGACCGTCCCCTTCCGGAGCCGCACCATGCGCGTCACCCTGACCATCGCCCTGAGCGGCCTGCTGGCCACCTCGCCGGCCTATGCCACCACCCTGGACATCAATGTCGAGGTGCCCAAGCTCAACGTGGCCGAATACCACCGCCCCTATGTGGCCGTGTGGCTGGAAGGCGCCGACCAGAAGGTCGCCGCCAACCTGTCGGTCTGGTACCAGCAGACCGGCAACAGCGAGGGCCATGGCACCAAGTGGCTGCCCGACCTGCGCCAGTGGTGGCGCAAGAGCGGCCGCACGCTGGAGGTGCCGGTGGACGGCGTGACCGGTCCGACCCGCCCGGTCGGCAAGCATGCGCTGTCGTTCAACGACAAGCAGCCGGCGCTCAAGGCACTCGCCCCGGGCAACTACACCCTCGTGGTGGAAGCGGTGCGCGAAGTCGGCGGCCGCGAACTGCTCAAGATCCCCTTCACCTGGCCGGTCACGGCCGCACAGACGGGCAAGGCCCAGGGCGCGACCGAACTCGGTCTGGTCACCCTGTCCGCCAAGCCCTGATACCCCATCCACCTGGAGTTTTTCGATGAAGCGCACGCTCGTCCTCGCCGCCGCCATGGCCGCCGCACTTCCGTTCTCCGCCCTGGCCCACAAGGCCTGGCTGCAGCCCTCGCAGACCGTGATCGCGGGCACCAACCCGTGGATCACCGTCGATGCGGCGGTCTCCAACGACCTGTTCTACTTCAACCACGTGCCGCTGCGCCTGGACAACCTGGTCATCACCGCGCCCGACGGCAGCACCGTGCAGCCGCAGAACGCGGCGACCGGCAAGTTCCGCAGCGTGTTCGATGTCGAGCTGACCCAGCAGGGCACCTACCGCCTGGCCACAATCAACAACGGCCTGTCGGCCAGCTGGGAAGAAGACGGCAAGCCCAAGCGCTGGCGCGGCACCCCGGCCACCTTCGCCACCGAAGTCCCGAAAAACGCGAGGAACCTGCAGGTCTCGCAGTCGGTCGGTCGCGTGGAAACCTTCGTCACCAACGGTACCCCCAACGACACCGCGCTGAAGCCGACCAACCAGGGCATCGAGATGATCGCGCTGGCGCATCCGAACGATCTGGTCGCCGGTGAGGCCGCAAGTTTCCGCGTGCTGGTCGATGGCAAGCCGACCGCCGGCCTTGAATTCGAGATCACCCGCGGCGGCACCCGTTACCGCAACGCACAGGAAGAGATCAAGGTCAGTACCGATGCCAAGGGCGAGTTCGCCGTCACCTGGCCGGAAGCGGGCATGTACTGGCTGGAAACCGGCACCGAGGACAGCAAGACCTCGATCAAGGAAGCCAAGAAGCGTCGCCTGAGCTACGTGGCCACGCTGGAAGTGCTGCCGGAGTAACGGCATCCGGCGTGCCGTGCGCGCGCCGTCCTCCCCACCCGCCCCCGCCGACCTGACGGGGGCTTTTCACCCGACGCATTCCGGCCATCGGGCTTACCAAGGCCCGACCTGCCCACCCCCATGACCAATCCGGATTTCGACATCGCCCACCTCGGTGGCCACACCATGGGCACCACCTGGCAGGTAAAACTGGCCGTGGCGCGCACCCGCGACCTGCACCCGTTGCATGCCGGCATCCAGGCGCAGCTCGATGCCATCGTGGCGCAGATGAGCACGTGGGAAGTCGACAGCGATATCGAGCGCTTCAACCGTGCCTCCGCCGGTGAATGGCAGGTGCTGCCGCCGTTGTTCGATACGGTGATGCAGTGTGCGCTGGAGATCGCGCAGCGCAGCGGCGGCGCCTTCGATCCCACCGTGGGCCCGCTGGTGGCGCTGTGGGGGTTCGGGGCGCAGGCGCAGGCCCGGCGGATTCCCGATGCCGACACGCTGGCGGCAACGCGCGCGCGCTGTGGCTGGGAACGCCTGCAGTGGCAGCCCGGTCGCCTGCTGCAACCCGGCGGACTGGCACTGGATCTGTCGGCGATCGCCAAGGGCTTTGGTGTCGATCAGGTCAGCGCGTGGCTGCGCCAGAACGGGGTACACGCCGCATTGGTGGAGGTCGGCGGCGAGCTGCACGGGTTTGGTCACAAGCCCGATGGCCAGCCGTGGCGCGTGCTGGTGGAATCGGCACCGGAGGAAGACGCGCAGGCCACCTATCCGCCGCGCGTGCTGGCACTGACGGACCGCGCAGTCGCCACCTCCGGTGATCGCTGGCACCACTTCGAGCAGGGCGGCGAGCAGTTCAGCCACACGCTGGATCCGCGCATCGGTGCGCCGGTCACGCGCGCTGCGGCGGCCGTCACCGTGGTTGCCGACAGCGCCATGCAGGCCGACGCCTGGGCCACGGCGCTGACCGTGATGGGCAGGGACGAGGCCATGGCATTTGCGCGCACCCATGCGCTGGCCGCACGCTTTGTCGGCCGTGGCGCGCACGGTAGCGAGGAATCCATGAGTCCTGCATTCGAGCAGTTGCTTGCCTACGACCGCGTGGGCGCGGCATGAGCCTGCGCCCATCGCGTGCGTGGCTGGGCAACCTGATGGTGATGGTGCTGCTGGGCGTCATTGCCTGGGCGCTGCTGCGCCTGCATCTGGGCGACGCCTGGTGGCCAGCCGCACCGTTGGCTGGGCACTGGCGCTGGGCAGCGGCCAGCCTGGTGCTCTATGCCGCGTTCTGCACCCTGATCTGGTGGCGTGGACGACCGCGGCAGGCGCGCGTGGCCGACAACGGCCCCGCACCGATCCTGCTGGTCTGGGCCAGCCAGACCGGCTTCGCACAGCAGCTGTGCGACCGCAGCGCAGAGGCATTGCGCGCTGCCGGGCTGCCAGTGCGCATCCGTGCGCTGCATGCGGTGACGGCCGAGCTTTTGCAGCGCAGCGCGCAGGTGCTGTTCGTGGTCAGCACCACCGGCGAGGGCGATGCACCGGATCATGCCCTGCCCTTCCTTCGCAAGGTGATGCCGCAGGCGCCCGCACTGCCCCACCTGCAGTACGGCGTGCTGGCCCTGGGCGATCGCAGCTATGGCCATTTCTGCGCCTTCGGCCACCAGCTCGACGCGTGGCTGCGCCAGCGTGGTGCGCACCCGCTGTTCGATACGGTTGAAGTGGACAATGCCGATCCCGGTGCGCTGCGCCACTGGCAGCAGCTGCTCGGCCAGCTTGGCGGCGAAGCCACCGAGCTGCCTGACTGGACGCCGGCCGAGTATCTGCCCTGGCAACTGCAGGCGCGGCATCTGGAAAATCCGGGCAGCCCGGGCGCACCGACCTACCGGATCACCCTGGTGCCTGCCGATGGCACCCTGCCGGTCTGGCAGGCCGGCGACGTGGTCGAGATCGGGCCGCAGCATGCACCGGCGGACGTCGAAGCCTGGCTGCGCAAGACGCCGTGGGCGGGCGACACGTTCATCGATGGGCAGACGCTGCGTGCGCACCTTTCGCGCGCGCATCTGCCCGGTGCTGAGGAGATGGCGGCGCTTGCCGACCCAGATGCCGTGGTCGCCGCGTTGCGTCCCCTGCCGCACCGGGAATACTCCATCGCCACCCTGCCCGCCGAAGGCCAGGTGCAACTGCTGCTGCGCCGCCAGCTGCGGCCCGATGGCACGCCGGGCCTGGGCAGCGGCTGGCTGTGCGATCACGCTGCGCTCGATGGGCGCATTGATCTGCGCTTCCGCAGCAACCCGAACTTCCATGGTGTGGCGGCGGCAACGCCGCTGATCCTGATCGGCAACGGCACCGGCATCGCCGGCCTGCGCGCGCACCTGCGCGAGCGGATCAGCGCCGGCGCGCGCCGCAACTGGCTGCTGTTCGGCGAGCGTACGGCCGCGCACGATTTCTTCTTCGGCGACGACCTGCGCGCCTGGCAGCGCGACGGCTGGATCGCACGGCTGGATACGGTGTTCAGTCGCGACGGTGGTGAGCATCACTACGTGCAGGACCGGCTGCAGGCGCAGATCCACACGCTGCAGCAGTGGGTGCACGACGGTGCCACGATCCTGGTCTGCGGCAGCCTGCAGGGCATGGCACCGGCGGTGGATGCGGTGATCGAGCAGGCGCTGGGACGCGACGGCAAAGAAGCGCTGATCGTGGCCGGGCGTTACCGGCGCGACGTGTACTGAGGATTGCCTGGGCCTCAGGCGTTGCGGCCCACCGCACTGACGCGGATCGCCAACAACTCGCCGCCGCCGTGCAACGCGAAGCGGCGGCGCTCGCCGGCAGCCAACCAGGCGGTATCACCGGCGGCCAGCGGTGCCAACGACGGCTCCCCTTCAAATTCGGCCTGGCCGGCCAGCAGATGGATCGCCCACGCCCCCTCGGGTTCGGTGAAAAAGAACATGCTGCCGACCAATGGCCGATGCAGCAGCTCGGCCTGGACCGCATCGCGCCGCCACATCAGATTGAAATCGTGGGTCACCCCGTCGACCAGTTCGCCGGTCACCTGCGCCTCGCCGGCAAACCGCAGCCGGTCGTGCGGCGGCATCAGCGTGTGCAGCGCGCCATCGTCGAAACGCAAGCGCAGGCCCTCGCCACGCAGCAGCACCAGTTCGCGCTCGATGCCCGGAAACGCCGAGAACGCGGCGTCCTGCTCGATCTCGGCGATCGACAGGCGCACCTGCCAATCGTCGTTGTCGGGCACGCGCAGGATTTCGCGGGTCCAGCCCAGGCCATTGCGCCAGCGTTCGCGGCGGTACTCGAAAGCGGGAATGACGCGGCTGGCCGCGCTCAGGACGGTATCGGTGGACATGGCCCTAGTGTGCCTGAGCCGAGGTAGGCAGTCCTGTCAGGACATACCGCCGCAATCGGGTTCCAGTAGCCGTGAACGCGCCAGCCAGTCCTTGTCCGGGTAGTACGCGAACACCATCGTGCCGCCGCGCAGGCTGTCGATCAGCGGCCGCGCCACCGACAACCGCACCGCCGGGCAGCCCAGGCTGCGGCCCAGGCGCCCCTGCAGCCGTGCGATCGCGGGATTCACGTACGGCGCCCCGTGGATGACGATCGCGCGGTCGCGGGCATGATCGTTGAAGCCGGGTTCCAGCCCTTCCAGCCGCAGCGAGTAGCCGTTGCCGCCCATGTAGGTTTCCTTGGCGGTGAACGCGCCCAGGCTGGACATGAAGCTGCCGTCCTTGTTGGAGAAATGCTGGGTGCGGTTGTCACCGCTGTTGCGCCCATGCGCAACCCACTCCTCGAACAGCAGCCGCTGGCGGGTCAGATCGAAAATCCACATGCGCGGTTCGGTCGACGGCCGCGAGTAATCGATCACGCTCAACTTGCCCGGGTCGACGCCCAGCTCCGGCCGGCGCAGCGCACAGCGCATCGCGCGGGCGGCCAGCTGCAGCACGTGCTTGTCCGCAGCCGGTGCAGCCCTGGAGAGCATCTCGGCCATCTGCACCGGGCTGCCGGTCGGCGCCGGCGCAGGGCTGGCCGCGCCCGCCGTGGCGGACGCGATCAGGCCACAGAACGCAGCAGGCAGCAATTTCACAACGGGCATGGGCAGCTCACCAGGCGGAGGCAACCCTTACAAAGTGGACCCACCGGCGTCGGATTCCAAGACAGGCTGCAGGTTCTGTTCATCGGCCACCGGGCGTACCGCCGGCAGGCTGGTCACCAGCAGCGTGGTGCCGGGCACCAGCACGCTGTACAGCTGTTCGGCGAATTCCGGCGGCAGCGCCATCGGCAGGCTGGGCGTGGCGAGCAGGTCCGGGGTCGCATTGGCGGCGGTCTGGCCCAGCAGCGGATACGCGGTCCAGCGGTGCAGCGGGCGGTGCGGATCCAGCGGGCTGGGGTTGTCCTGGTAGCCCTGGCCCATCACGAACAGGGTGGTCCCCTCGAAGGCCGGCAGCGCCTTGGCTTCCAGCCGCGACTCGCCGATCAGCACGCCATCGCGCAGCACGTACAGGCGCTGGTCGTGCAGGCTGACCAGGATGCCGACCTGGCCGGCCGGTGCGGCCGCATCGTTCCAGTAGTGCGCGGGTGCGTCGGTGCTCTCCACCAGCGGCTTGCCGGTGCTGCTGACCGGGGCCAGCACGGCCGGATAGGCCAGCGTCATCGGCGCGCTCTTGGCATCGGCCACCACCACGGTATCGCCGCGATGGGTCTCGCCGAACAGCTTCTGCGCGAACGCCTGCGGCAACCGCACGCAGCCGTGCGAGGCCGGATGCCCGGGCAGGCTGCCGCCGTGCAGCGCGATGCCGTCCCAGGTCAGGCGCTGCATGTACGGCATCGGGGCGCTGTTGTAGAGGTTGGATTTGTGGTCCTTGTCCTTCTGCAGGATCGTGAACACACCGGTCGGGGTTTCGTGCCCGGCCTTGCCCGAGCTGATCGTGCTCATGCCGATCGCGATGCCGTTGCGGTACACGTAAGCGCGCTGCTCATCGAGGCTGACCACCAGCACGATCGGGCCGGACGGGGAGATCTCCGGATGCCAGAGGAACTCGCCGGGCTTGAGATCGGTGGGGCCGCGCGGGGCCTCGGTCGTCCTGCTGGCCGTCGGCGCAGTGTTGGCGGCCGTGGCGGGAAGCATCCCGGTCGCCAACAGCGTTCCGAGCGCCAGACTCAACAGCGTGCTGCGTACTGCCATGTCGTGCATCCATTCGAAGAGATGCCGCCACGCTACACGAAGTGCCGCCAAGCGTTCGCGAAAACCACGGGGGGCCACGCGTCGTATTTCGTTCGCCCCAAACAGTAATTGCCCGGCCACACCTCCGTGTGCAGACCGGGCAATCGATACATCCTTGTCGGCATCCCGCCTTCCCCCTGTGCGTCCTGCGCAGTCTGGGTGCCGGCCATGCTCCGTGCACTCGGCCGTATATGCTTCCGCCATCTCAGCCCTTCCCGGGGTCTGGATGCCACCGTCCTGGTGGGTCCGCGCCGCTCCTTCCGCGCCGCCTCCGTGCGTGCCGCCTCCCTGCAGCGGTCGGTGCCACCGCGGCATCCTGCCGTGGCAGCCAGTGACCGGCGTCCTGCCCGTCCCGAGGTGTCCTGTTGTTCAGCGCCTTGGTACGGTGGCCGGCGCTGCCCTCCTGGGCGGTGCCTGGACCGGCGCCTGCCTGGCCCCGGTGGTCATCCGTTGTCGATTCCGTTCGACGGTAGCTGTCCCTATCCCCTTCACCCGCGCCAGATCCTCGACGCGTTCAAAAGGGCCGTGTTGTCGCCGGTATGCGACGATCGCTTCGGCCTTCATCGGGCCCACGTTCGCCAATCCCTGCTGCAGCGTCGACGCATCCGCCGTATTGATGTTGATCCGATCGGCCGCGAAGGCCATTCCGCTCAACAGCAGTCCCAGCACCAGCGCGCTGCACGAAAACCAAGGTCCCACTGTGTAGCTCCTTGTGGCTCGGAACCGGCCCCTGCCGGCAATCCTGTCGAAGGTTCCAGCGTCCCTCGCCACATACACACAGCCTATCGTCCACGGCGCCTTCACACAGCAGGCGTAACACCCGACGTGATGTAGGGAAATACCTACCCCAGCGCAGGCGTAGAATGGACGGACTTGTCAAAGCATTCCGGAGTTCAGATGGACAGCGCCAAGCTCGGCCAATTCGTCAGTGAAAAGTGGGACAACGAGATCGTCCCGCAATTGGTCGATTACATCCGTATCCCCAACAAATCGCCGATGTTCGACGCCGATTGGGTCGCCAACGGCTACATGGAACAGGCCGTCACCCTGATGGAAACCTGGGCCAAGGCCCAGAACCTGCCCGGCCTGACCGTCGAGGTCGTGCGCCTGGAAGGCCGCACCCCGCTGCTGCTGCTGGAAATCCCGGCCTCCGGCGCCGAGACCGGCGACGACACCATCCTGCTGTACGGCCATCTGGACAAGCAGCCGGAAATGACCGGCTGGGACGATGACCTGGGCCCGTGGATCCCGGTGCTGCGCGGCGACAAGCTGTACGGCCGCGGCGGCGCCGATGACGGCTACGCGATGTTCGGTTCGCTGGCCGCCGTGCTGGCGCTGCAGGAACAAGGCCTGCCGCACGCGCGCTGCGTGATCCTGATCGAAGCCTGCGAAGAATCCGGCAGCTACGACCTGCCCGCCTACGTTGATCACCTGGCCGAGCGCATCGGCAAGCCGTCGCTGGTGGTGTGCCTGGATTCGGGCTGCGCCAACTACGACCAGCTGTGGTGCACCACCTCGCTGCGCGGCCTGACCGGCGGCAACTTCTCGGTCAAGGTGCTCAACGAAGGCGTGCATTCCGGCGATGCCTCCGGCGTGATCCCGTCCAGCTTCCGCCTGCTGCGCCAGCTGATCTCGCGCATCGAGGACGAGAACACCGGCCGCATCCTGATCGACGGCATGAATGTCGAGATCCCGGCCGAGCGCCAGGAACAGGCCAAGCGTGCCGCTGAAGTGGTGGACACCGCCATCTTCGAGAAATTCCCGATGGTCGACGGCCTGCGCCCGATGAACGATGACCTGGCCGAACTGGTGCTCAACCGCACCTGGCGGCCGGCGCTGTCGGTCACCGGTGTGGACGGCCTGCCGCCGCTGGCCTCGGCCGGCAACGTGCTGCGCCCGCATACCGCGGTGAAGCTGTCGCTGCGCCTGCCCCCGACCGCCGACGGCAAGGCCTGCGGCGAGCTGCTCAAGGAAGCGCTGCTGCGCGATCCGCCGAATGGCGCCGAAGTGAAGCTGGACCTGGAGAAGGCCTCCAGCGGCTGGAACGCCCCGGCCATGGCGCCGTGGCTGACCCAGGCGATCGACGATGCCAGCCAGACCTTCTTCGGCAAGCCGGCGATGTACATGGGCGAAGGCGGCTCGATCCCGTTCATGGGCATGCTCGGCGAGAAGTTCCCGGGCGCGCAGTTCATGATCACCGGCGTGCTCGGCCCGCACTCCAACGCACACGGCCCGAACGAGTTCCTGCACATCCCGATGGGCAAGCGCGTGACCTCGTGCGTGTCCAAGGTGATCAGCGAGCATTACGCGGCCAGCCTGCGTGGCGAGACCAGCGGTTCGCCGGTCGCCGCCGACAGCGGTACCCGTCACGGCGGCCACGGCTGCTGCTGACGTTGGCGGACGCAGCCCGGCCTTGCTAGGCTGCGTCCACCTCTACTGACGCATTTGGCATGAACGGACTGTTTGGCAGCACCAGCTGGCTCTACATCATCCTGGTCGGCTTCGTCGTCGGTCTGCTCGGGCGTTTCTTCATGCCGGGCAACAACCGCATGGGCTGCCTGCTGACCATCGTGCTCGGCATCGTCGGCGCCCTGCTGGCCGGCTGGTTCGGCCAGTACATGGGCTGGTATGCCCGCGGCGAGCCGGCCGGTTTCATCGGCGCGATCCTGGGTGCGGTCGCGGTCCTGGCCGTGCTGCGGCTGTTCAGCAGCAAGCGCTGAGCATCGCCCTCTTCTTTCTTCCCGCGCGCCGTCCGGCGCCGCTTCGACGTACCCGTCCATGAACGATCCCGCTTCCGATCCGCTGCGCGCCGAACACCGCCGGCAGTGGACCTGTGCCGCCCTCGGCGACCCGGCCACTGCGCTTGACCGTGCGTCGGTCGATGCCGGTTTCCGCAGCTACTGGCGCGCCACCAGCGCGCGCGGCAGCCACATCGTGATGGACTCCCCGCCCGGGCTGGAGGATGTGCGCCCGTGGCTGCGCATGCACGACCTGCTCGAGCCCAACGGCGTGCGCGTGCCGCAGGTCCTGGCGCGCGATGAGGACAACGGCTTCCTGCTGCTGGAAGACCTGGGCGGCCCGACCCTGGCGCGCCATATCGACAATGACAACGCCGATGCCTGGTTCGATGCCGCCTTCGCGCAGCTGATCCGGCTGCAGTCGATCCCCGTGCCCGAGGGCATGGGCAGCTTCGGCGAGGCGCTGCTGCAGCGCGATGCCGGGCTGTTCGACGACTGGTTCCTGCAACGTCACCTCGGCCTGGAACTGGACTGCGGCGAGATCGAGAACCTGCAGCGCATGCACCGCCTGCTGATGGACAACGCCCTGCAGCAGCCGCAGGTGCTGACCCACCGCGATTTCATGCCGCGCAACCTGATGCCGATCGACGGGGGGCCGGCGGTGCTGGATTTCCAGGACCTGGTGCGCGGACCGATCGCCTACGACCCGGTCAGCCTGTTCAAGGATGCGTTCCTGAGCTGGCCGATCGAACGCGTGGACGCCTGGCTGGCGCGTTATCACGCACTCGCCCTGGCCGCCGGCCTGCCGGTGCGGCCGTGGCCGCAGTTCCTGCGCGACGCCGACTGGATGGGCGTGCAGCGCCACCTGAAGATCCTCGGCCTGTTCGTGCGCCTGCGCGACCGCGATGGCAAAGGTCACTACTTCGAGGATGCACCGCGCTTCATCGGCTATCTGGATGAAGTGTTGCCGCGTCATCCGCAGCTCGCACCCCTGCTCGATCTGTTCGAACTGCGGATCAAACCGGCGCTCGCCCGCATCGCCGAACCCGTGCTGGCGCGCCCATGAAGGCCATGATCTTCTCGGCCGGCAAAGGCGAGCGCATGCGCCCGCTGACCCTGCACACCCCCAAGCCATTGCTGGTCGCCGGTGGCAAACCGCTGATCGTGTGGCACCTGGAACGGCTCGCTGCCGCCGGGATCGATGAGGTGGTGATCAACACCGCGTGGCTGGGTGACCAGTTCGCACCCGCGCTGGGCGACGGTGCGCGCTGGGGGCTGCGCCTGCACTTCATCGATGAGGGCGTCGTGCCGCTGGAAACCGGTGGTGGCATCCTCAATGCCCTGCCGATCCTCGGCGAGGCACCGTTCCTGGTGATCAACGGCGATGTGTGGACGGATATGGAGGTCGCCACGTTGCCGCGCACGCCTGCCGGCGATGCGCATCTGGTGCTGGTCGACAATCCCGCGCAGCACCCGCGCGGTGATTTCATCCTGCACGACGATGGCCACGTCAGCGATGACGGCGACAGCGCGCGGCTCACCTACGCCGGTATCGGCGTGTACCGCCCGGCGATCCTCGACGGCTGGCGGGCGGTGATCGGCGACACCACCGGGGCCGGCGCGACACCGCCGCAGTTCAGCCTCGTGCCCCTCCTGCGCCATGCGATGGCGCAGGGCCGTGTGACTGGCCAGCACCATCGCGGCCGATGGACCGATGTGGGCACGCCGGAACGGTTGGCGCAGCTGGATGCGGAACTGAACGCCTGACACCACCAGGGTAGAGCCACGCCATGCGTGGCTGAGGCAACCAGGACGCCGGCACCGAGTGCATCCACGCATGGCGTGGATCTACATGACGTTTCCCGAATACCACCAGGGTAGAGCCACGCCATGCGTGGCTGAGGCGGTCGCGCTGCCAGCACCAAAAGCATCCACGCATGGCGTGGATCTACGGGCCGTTTCCCGACCCTTACAACAGGTGCGGACCGTCTTCCAGGACCTGGCGCAGGAACGGTACGGTGATGCGGCGCTGCGCCGCCAGCGATTCGCGGTCCAGCCAGTCCAGCAGGCTGACCAGGCTGCCCAGCTCGCGGCCGGTACGGGTCAGCAACCATTCGATGGCGGCCTCGTCGATGGCCAGGCCACGTCGCGCCGCGCGTTCGCGCAGCACCGCCGCACGGCCTTCGTCGTCCAGCGGCTGCAGCACCACGCGCACGCACTGCTGCAGGCGTGAGCGCAGGTCCGGCAACACCAGCCCCAGCTGGTCCGGGGCGTGCTGCGCGGTGTACAGCAGGGTGATCCCCGCGGCGCGCGCACGGTTGTGGAAATCAAACAACGCCACTTCATCTTCGCGCTGCCCGGCTACAGCGTCGAGCCCGTCCAGCGCGACCAGGTCGCGCCCCTCCAGCGATTCCAGCGCGGCGCGGGTGCGTCCGACCACCGCCTTCAGCGGCAGGTACGTCGGCTGGCGGCCGGCCTGTTCGGCCAGCGAACACATCGCCAGCGCCTGGTGGGTCTTGCCGGTGCCCGGCGCGCCTTCGAGGTAGACCCAGTCGTGCGCCGCGCCCACGGCGATGGCGCGCAGCTGCGCCAGTGCGCCATCCGGCGCGCCGATGAAGGTCTCCAGCCGCTCGTCCTGCGGGTAGCGCAGGGCAAGCGGCAACTGCGGCACGACACTCACTGCGCGTCCGGCCCCTTCGGGGTGCCTACGATCACGATCTCGGGCTTGTCGACGTAGGCATCGAGCACGATCGCCGACTTCTCACCGGCATACAGATCACTCTGGCGATAGCGCTGGTGCGCATAGCGCAGCAGCACGTTGCTGACCGCCGCCACCGGCAGCGCCAGCAGCATGCCCAGGAAGCCGAACAGCTGGCCACCGGCCATCACCGCGAAGATCACCGCCACCGGGTGCAGGCCGATCTTGTCGCCGACGATGCGCGGGGTCAGCACGTAGCTTTCCAGCAGCTGGCCCACGGTGAACACCACGCCGACCAGGATCAGCAGTTTCAGATCGAAGCCCTGCGCCTGCACCAGCGCGGCCACCACGGCCATCACGATGCCGGTGGTCGCGCCCAGGTAGGGAATGAAGCTGATCAGGCCGGCCACCAGCCCGATCAACAGGCCCAGCTTCAGGCCGACCAGCGACAGGCCCGCGGCGTACACCACGCCCAGCGCGATCATCACCAGGAACTGGCCGCGGATGAATGCCCCCAGCACCTCGTCCGATTCACGCGCCAGGTTGGTGATGGTGCCGACGTGGTTGCGCGGAATCATCGAAGCCACGCGCTCGACCAGCTTGTCCCAGTCGCGCAGGAAGTAGAACGCCAGGATCGGCAGCAGCAGGATGTTGACCACCCAGGTGACCATCGTGAAGCCCGAGCGCTGCACGTAACCGAAGAAGGTCTTGGCGAAGCCACCGGCCTGCTGCCAGTGGCTGCGCACCCATTCGATCAGCCGGTCCGGGTCCATCCACTGCATGACCTCCAGCCCGGTCTTCTGCTCGAACCACGGGATGCCTTTTTCCATCAGCCATTGCTGTGCCTGCGGGATCGCCGCCACCAGCGTGGCGACCTGGCGCTCGATCATCGGCACCAGGATCAGCAGCGCGGCGGTGATCAGCAGGATCATCGCGACGAACACCAGCACCACGCCGGTGTTGCGCGAGCGGCCGGTGGCCTCGATCCGGTCGACCAGCGGGTCGCCCAGCCAGGCCAGCGCCAGGGCCAGCACGAAGGGGGTCAGGATCGGGCCGAGCAGCCAGATCACCCAGCCGGCGGCAAGCGCCACCAGCACATACTTCAACCGCCTGAGGAACTGCGCGATTTCCGCTTCGGGGGTAAGGATCATCGCAGGCGGTACTCGTTGCTGGCAGGCGGCGGCAGGGCCGAGGGGTTGGTTTCATCGATCGGCACCGGCAGGGCCAGCGGCGCGGTCGGCGCGATCACGCCGTTGTCGCCCAGCATGCGGTTCAGGCCGGGCAGGCCGGTGGTCAGTTCCAGCGACAGCTCCAGGCGGTCGCCCGAGGCGCGCACCGGGGTGACGTTGCGCACCACCGCGGTCTCGCGCAGGCCGGCAGCCAGGCGCATGTAGTCCTCGGCACTGTTCAGGCCCAGCACCACGATCGTGTAGGTCCCGGCGGCACCGGTGGCGGCCCCGGCCTTGGCGTAACGGCGCACCAGCGCATCGGCGGCGCCGTCGGCACCACCGGCCATGGCGCGGCGGGCGTCACTGTCCTTGGTGCTCCACTTGTTCAGTTCCTTGCCGCCATCGACGAATACCCAGTCGGCGACCCAGCCGCTGCCATCGCGGTAGAGCTTGCCGATCAGCTGCATCGGCGGGGCATAGCGCGCCGAGGCGCGGGCAACGGCGGCCGTGTCCTGGCGCCAGATCGCGCCGACCAGCGCCTGCTCGGCCGCGCTGCCCGAGGGCAGGCCCAGCTTGTAGCCGCGTTCGATGGCCCGGTTGAGCAGCGGGCGGGCCGCGTTGGCCTGCTGCACGGTGACCAGACGCGGGCCGGAGCCATCGTCGATGGCCAGCCAGATCACCGGCTTCGGGCGGGGCTGCGGCCACAGCGGCAGGCCCAGGGCCGAGATCAGCCCGTCGACGTCATCCTCGCGGAAGCGCGCCACCAGGATCGTGCGGTAGCTCGGGGCGCCGCCGGCCGAGGTGCTCTGGTCCTGGCGGTAGTCATAGCTGGCCACGTAATCCTTGGCGTTGCGCAGGGCCTGCATCACCCCGGGGCGGCTCATCACGCTGCGGTCGCCCGAGAGTTTGGCCAGCACATTGCCCAGCGCCCTGGCCAGGGCACCGTTGCGGTCCGAATCGGCCTGGCTGTTGACCGGGACCTCGGCCTCGTAAGCGCCACTGGCGGTGGCCACATCGCCTTCGGTGCGCAGGCCGCTCTGGGCCATCGAGGCCACCGGCAGGCACAGCGCGAGGAACATCATGAAAAAGAGGCTGCGGCGCATCAGGACTTCCATTGAGCGTATCCGGGGGGAATTGTTGCCCGAATAGGGCCTGCGCGCCAACGTGGCCTGTTAAAATCGCGCTTTCACCCCAGCGCAGCGCCGACGCCCGTGACCAATTCCCCGTCCAACCCCTCTCCCCTGACCTACCGCGACGCCGGTGTCGATATCGACGCGGGCAATGAGCTGGTCGAGCGCATCAAGCCGCTGGTGAAGCGCAGTTTCCGCCCGGAAGTCATGGGGGGCCTGGGTGGCTTCGGCGCCCTGTTCGACCTCTCCAGCAAGTACCGCGAGCCGGTCCTGGTCTCGGGGACGGATGGCGTGGGCACCAAGCTGAAGCTCGCACAACAGCTGGGCCGCCACGACACGATCGGCATCGATCTGGTCGCCATGTGCGTGAACGACGTGCTGGTCCAGGGCGCCGAGCCGCTGTTCTTCCTGGATTATTTCGCCACCGGCAAGCTGGACATCGATACCGCGGCAGCGGTCGTGGGCGGCATCGCCAACGGCTGTACCGAGGCCGGTTGCGCGCTGATCGGTGGTGAGACCGCTGAAATGCCCGACATGTATGCCCCGGGCGAGTACGACCTGGCCGGCTTCACCGTCGCCGGTGTCGAGAAGAGCGAACTGAAGGACGGCGCCAGCGTGGCCGCCGGCGACGTGCTGATCGGCATCGCCTCCTCCGGCCCGCACTCCAACGGCTACTCGCTCGTGCGCCGCATCTATGACCGCGCCGGCCAGCCGGCCGACCTGGAACTGGAGGGCGGGGTCAAGCTGGTCGATGCGCTGATGGCGCCGACCCGCCTGTACGTCAAGCCGATCCTGGCGCTGCTCAAGACCCATGGCGCGGCGATCCACGGCATGGCCCACATCACCGGTGGCGGCCTGACCGAGAACATCATCCGCGTCGTCCCCGAGGGCCTGGGCCTGGACATCCAGGCCGATGCCTGGACCCTGCCGCCGGTGTTCCAGTGGCTGCAGAAGGAAGGCGCGGTGGCCGACAGCGAGATGTGGCGCACCTTCAACTGCGGCATCGGCTTCGTGCTGATCGTGGCCGCCGACCAGGTGGCCTCGGTCGCTGCCGCCGTCACCGCGCAGGGGCTGGACCACTGGACCATCGGTGCCGTGACCCCCGCCGATGGCACCGAACGCGTCAAGATCGGCTGAGCCCGGTCATGGAGCCCCGCCTGGAGGCCGCTGCCCAACCGCCGTCGCTGCCCGCCGCAGCGGCGCCGGCCGTGCCGGGCACCGCGGTTGACACCTCGCAGCTGCAACTGCTGTCGGTCTTCCACTATGTGCTGGCCGGCCTGACCGCGCTGTTCTCGCTGTTCCCGCTGATCTATCTGTTGATGGGCGTGGCCGTCATCTTCGCCGCACCACCGCCGTTGGCGCCGGGCGAGGCGCCGCCGCCGTTCGATCCGCGCCTGCTTGGGTGGGTGTTCGTGCTGATCGGTGGGCTGGGCTGCGCTGCCGGGCTGGTGCTGGCCGGGTACATGGCCTATGCCGGGCGCTGCCTGGCGCAGCGCCGGCGTTACCTGCTGTGCATGGTGGTGGCCGGTATCGCCTGCATCTTCATGCCGTTCGGTACCGCCCTGGGCGTGTTCACCCTGGTGGTGCTGTCGCGCCCGGCAGTCAAGGCGGCCTTCGAAACCGCATGAGCAGCCGTATCGCCGTACTCGCCTCCGGCCGGGGCAGCAATCTGCAGGCCATCCTGGACGCCATCGCCGCGCAGCGGCTGGATGCGCAGGTCGTGGCCGTGCTCTCGGACAAACCCGAGGCCTCGGCCCTGCTCAAGGTCGGCCCGGCCCAGCGCTGGGCGCGCTCGCCCAGGGACTTCCCGGACCGCGCCGCCTTCGATGCGGCGATGGCCGATGCGCTGGACGCGTTCGCCCCGGACTGGATCGTCTGCGCCGGTTACATGCGCATCCTCGGCCCGGCCTTCGTGGCGCGGTTCGATGGCCGCCTGGTCAACATCCATCCCTCCCTGCTGCCGCTGTACAAGGGGCTGCACACGCATGCGCGCGCGTTGGAAGCCGGTGATGCCGAGCACGGCGCCAGCGTGCACTTCGTGGTGCCCGAACTGGATGCCGGCACCGTGCTGGCGCAGGCCCGCGTGCCGGTCCAGGCCGGTGACACCGCCGAAGCGCTGGCCCTGCGGGTGTTGGCCGTGGAGCATCCGCTGCTCATCGCCAGCCTCGGGCTGCTGGTCAGCGGCCGCGTAACTGAACAGGCAGGTGAGCTCCAGCTCGACGGTCACCCCCTGTTTAGCCCGCTGCGCCTAGATTGCGCCGGACAGCTGAATTGATAAGCGCCGCGCACACGCGCCGCTGATCCCGGCGCTGGCATTCTTCCCCTTCCCCCACCGACCGGCCCGCATGAGAACGCCTTTGTTCAAGCCCGTGCTGCTGATGGCCTCCCTGCTGTGCACTGCCGCCCTTGCCCACGCGCAGGAGACGGCGACACCCCCGTTGCCCGCCCTGCCTGCAATGGACTGGGAGGCGCCGCCGCTGCAGCCATTCACCGCCACCTACCAAGCCCTCTACAAGGGCAAGCAGGCCGGCGATGCGACCATGCGCGTCACCCACACCGGTGGCGACCAGTGGCGGGTGGACATGCAGGTGGTGGGCCGCAGCGGCTTTGCCAGCGTGCTCGGCCTGAACCTGGAGCAGAGCACGGTGTTCGAGAACCGCAACGGCACCTACGTGCCGTTGAGCCAGAGCACTGTCCGCAAAGGCCTGTTCCTGGGCAAGAAGGTGACCGGCACCTATGACTGGCAGGCCGGCACCGCGCAGTGGCTGGGCGATCTGAAGAAGGAACGCCGCCAGCCGATCCCGCTGCAGCCCGGCGACCAGAGCGCGCTGCTGCTGAATCTGGCGATCATGCGCGACGCCCGCCCCGGCGGACAGATGCACTACCGCTATGTGGACGTGGGCCGCGTCCGCCAGCACGACTACCAGGCCGCGCCGGACACGGAGAACGTGCCCGTGGGCGACCTGTCCTACAACGCGCTGCGGGTGTACCGCACCAACGGCGGCAACGACGAAACCATCCTCTGGATCGCCAACGGTGTTCCCACGCCGGTGCGCATCCTGCAACGCGAAGATGGCGAAGATCGGATTGATCTGCGCCTGATCGAATACCAAGGAGTCTGAGCATGACCACACTGAACCGTCCGCTGACCTGGATCGCCGCTGGCGCCCTGGCTGTCGTGAGCCTGCCCGCCATGGCGCTGCAGCCGTTCAAGGCCGATTACCAGGCCAGCTACATGGGCATGCAGGCCAATGGCACCATGACCCTCACCAGCGAAGGCGCCAACAAGTGGCGCTACAGCCTCAACGTCAAGAACCAGCTGGCCGATCTCAGCCAGAACACCGTCTTCGAGGAAGCCAACGGCCGCCTGCGCCCGCTGAGCAGCAACGACCGCTCGGTGCTGCTGGTCAAGAAGCGCAACGTGGACGCCAACTACAACTGGACCAGCAACCAGGCGACCTGGACCGGCGACGTCAAGCCGGACCGTCGCGGCCCGGTCGCGCTCAAGGCCGGCGACATGGACGCCCTGCTGATCAACCTGGCGATCGCGCGGGATCTGGCTGCCGGCAAGCCGCTGAACTACCGCATGGTCGACGAAGGCCGGATCAAGCCGATGTCCTACAAGGTGGTCGGCAAGGAAAAGATCACCGTGGCCGGCAAGTCCTACGACGCGACGAAGGTCTCGCGCGTGGACGGCAACAAGGAACTGATCGCCTGGATCGTGCCGGAGTTCCCGGTGCCGGCGCGCCTGCTGCAGCGTGAGAGCGGCAAGGATGCGCTGGACCTGACGATCAAAGGCATGAACTGACCAAGAAAAACGCCCGCTTGCGCGGGCGTTTTTTCATTCCGGCTTGGCCTCGCCGAAGACCGTCCTGCAGTCCACCCGGATCTGCTGCCGCGTATCGCGCCAGTAGTAGGTGCTGCAGTGGCGGTTGCCGTCGACGCTCTTGTCCACGCCGACCGCATGGAACGACTGGAACACCTCGGTACGGCTGACCGTGCCATCGGCGTTCCAGTCCATGTCTTCCTGCTGGATGCCCTGGGTGATCGCGATGCCGGCATACCAGGCGTAGCCCAGCCATGCCAGCACGATCAGCACCAGGACCAGCAGCGCCTTGCGGCGGCGGGTGAACCGGCCGCGCAGGATCATGCCGCGACGCGCCGGATGGTGGCGCCCAGCGAGGACAGCTTCTCTTCGATGTTCTCGTAGCCGCGGTCCAGGTGGTAGATGCGGTCGATGGTGGTATCACCCTCGGCCATCAGGCCGGCCAGGATCAGCGAGGCCGAGGCGCGCAGATCGGTGGCCATCACCGGGGCGCCGCTGAGCTGCTCGGCACCCCGCACGATCGCGGTGTGGCCTTCCACCTGGATGTCCGCGCCCAGGCGCAGCAGTTCGTTGACGTGCATGAAGCGGTTTTCGAAGATCGTTTCGTTGATCACGCCCACGCCGTCGGCCACGCAGTTGAGCGCCATGAACTGCGCCTGCATGTCGGTCGGGAAAGCCGGATACGGCGCGGTGGTCAGGTTGACCGCACGCGGGCGCTTGCCGCCCATGTCCAGGGTGATGCTGTCTTCGGTCGTCTCGATGTGCGCACCGGCCTCCACCAGCTTGGCCAGCACCGCGTCCATGGTGTTCGGGCGGGCACGATTGACCGTGACCTTGCCGCCGGTCATCGCCGCGGCGACCAGGAAGGTGCCGGTTTCGATACGGTCGGGCAGCACTTCATGACGGCCACCGGAGAGCTTCTCGACGCCTTCGATGGTCAGGCGGGCGGTGCCCAGGCCTTCGATCTTCGCGCCAAGCGCGATCAGGCAGTGCGCCAGGTCGGTGACTTCCGGCTCCATCGCCGCGTTGTCCAGCACGGTGGTGCCTTCGGCCAGCACGGCGGCCATCAGCACGTTTTCGGTGCCGGTGACGCTGACCATGTCGAAGGTGAAGTGGGCCCCCTTCAGACGCTTGGCCTGGGCCTTGATGAAGCCGTTCTCGACGGTGATTTCCGCACCCAGGGCCTGCAGGCCCTTGATGTGCTGGTCGACCGGACGCGAGCCGATCGCGCAGCCGCCGGGCAGCGACACTTCGGCCGCGCCGAAGCGGGCCAGCAGCGGGCCGAGCACCAGGATCGAGGCGCGCATGGTCTTGACCAGCTCATACGGCGCCACGTGCTGGTCCACCGAGCGCGGGTCGACCACGATCGCGCTGCCGCGCGACAGGGTGCCCTGGTCGATGGTGACCTTGGCACCCAGCTCGCCGAGCAGCTTCACGGTGGTGACCACATCGTGCAGGTGCGGCACGTTGGTGATCTCCACCGGCGCATCGGCCAGCAGGGTCGCGCACAGGATGGGGAGGACAGCGTTCTTGGCGCCGGAAATGTTCACTTCACCGTGCAGCGGCTTGCCGCCGGTCACTACGATCTTGGCCATGGAATCTACTTGGAATGAGGTAGAGCCGACCGTTGGTCGGCTGAATGGTCTGGGTAGCCGACCGTGGGTCGGCTGAAACGATAACCGTGAGGGGTACCCCGGAATCAACCGCCCGCTTCGGCCGGGGTGACCGTCTTCAGCGCCAGCGCATGAATCGCCCCGCCCATCAGATCGCCCAGGGTCGCGTAGACCATGCGGTGACGCGCCAGCGGCATTTTTCCGGCAAAGGCGTCGCAGACCACGGTGGCCTCGAAGTGCACGCCGTCGTCACCCTGCACGTCCGCGCGGGCGCCAGGCAGGCCGGTTTCGATCAGATTGCGGATGGTCTCGGCGTCCAACGGGCTTTCCTAATAAAATGAGCGCTCATTCTACTCTTCCACGTGGCGCTCGCATGGCTGTCTCGCCCCAACTCCCCCATCCGGCCGACGCTGCGGCACTGGTCGCCAGCGGCCGCCGCGTGTTCGAGATCGAGCGCGATGCGCTGGGCGCGGTCGCCGAGCGGCTGGGCGAGGCGTTCAGCCAGGCCTGCCAGCTGGTCCTGCAGGGCAAGGGCCGCGTGGTCGCCACCGGCATGGGCAAGTCCGGCCATGTGGCCCGCAAGATCGCCGCTACCCTGGCCTCGACCGGCACCCCGGCCTTCTATGTGCACCCCGGTGAAGCCGGGCACGGCGACCTGGGCATGATCACCGAGGCCGACGTGGTGCTGGCGCTGTCCTATTCGGGCGAGTCCGACGAACTGCTGATGCTGCTGCCGGTGCTCAAGCGCCAGGGCAACCGCCTGATCGCGATGACCGGCCGACCGCAGTCCAGCCTGGCCAGCGCCGCCGACGTTCACCTGGATGTCAGCGTACCGGCCGAGGCCTGCCCGCTGGCCCTGGCCCCGACCTCCAGCACCACCGCCTCGCTGGCCATGGGCGATGCACTGGCCGTGGCCCTGCTCGATGCGCGTGGCTTCACGGCCGATGATTTCGCCCGCTCGCACCCGGCCGGCAGCCTCGGCCGCCGCCTGCTGCTGCACATCACCGATGTCATGCACAGCGGCGATGAGCTGCCGCGCGTGGACGTCGGTGCCAGCCTGAGCGAAGCCCTGGTGGAGATGAGCCGCAAGCGCCTGGGCATGACCGCCGTGGTGGACGCGGACAACCACCTCATCGGCCTGTTCACCGACGGCGACCTGCGCCGCGCGCTGGATACCGACCTGGACGTGCGCAGCGCGAAGATCGCCGATGTGATGACCCGCGGCCCGCGCACCATCGGTGCCGACCAGCTGGCGGCCGAGGCCGCGCAGTTGATGGAAGCCCACAAGATCAACGGCTTGATGGTGGTCGATGCCGACGGCCATCTGGTCGGCGCGCTCAACATTCATGACCTGTTGCGGGCCCGGGTGGTTTAAACCACAGTTGCCTTCCTCCATTCAGCTGAGCTGCCCCCAGACGATGCCCTACTCCCCGTTGCCCGGTTTCCCGTCCCACCTGCATGCCGTCGCCGGCCGTATACGGCTGGCGTGCTTCGACGTGGACGGCACGCTCACCGACGGTCGGCTTTACTACGACAAGGACGGCAACGAGAGCAAGGCGTACTACGTGCAGGACGGACTCGGCCTGAAACTGCTGCAACACCACGGTATCCACCCGGTGCTGATCACCGCGCGCAACAGCCAGTCCGCGCTCAAGCGCGGCGCGGACCTGGGCATCGATACCCAGATCGCGGTCGGCGACAAGCTGGCCAGCGTCAAGGCGCTGTGCGGGCAGCACGGCATCGGCCTGGACCAAGTGGCCTTCATGGGCGACGACCTGCCCGATCTCGGCCCGCTGTGCGCGGTCGGCCTGGCGGTCGCGCCGGCCAATGCCCACCCGTGGATCGCCGAACGCGTGCACTGGCAGACCCGCAGCGACGGTGGCCAGGGCGCCGCGCGTGAGCTGTGCGATGTCCTGCTGGCCGCACAGGGCCATGTGGACGCCGTGCTGGCGAGGTTCGGCGCATGAACGTGCGTACCGCCATCGGCGGCCTGCTGCTGGTCGCCGCACTGCTGACCGGCTGGCTGGCCCTGCACCATCGCGACAAGGCCCCCGTGGCCGAGGGCGAGGATGCCACCAAGGATTACGTGCTGCACGATTTCCAGATCGTGGCGCTGGACGAACAGGGCAAGGAATCCACCACCCTGCGCGCCCCGCTGCTGGAGCGTGCGCGCAGCGATGAAACCATGACCCTGACCACCCCGGTGTTCCTGCTGCCCGACCAGGACGGCAATCACTGGGAGATGCGCGGGGACAGCGGCTGGGTCAGCGCCAAGGGCGACCAGCTCAAGCTCATCGGCAACGTCAGCGGCGACAGCCCCAAGGTCCCCGGCGTTGTGCCCACCACCTTCCGCACCGATCATCTGGACGTGTTCCCGAACGAGAACCGCGCCAGGACCGATGCCCGGGTCACCATGACCCGCCCGGGCCTGTCACAGACAGGCGTCGGCTTTGAAGCCGACATGAAAACCCGGCAGTACAAACTCCTTTCACAGGTCAAGACCCGCTATGAACCGAACGCTGCCCGCTAAGCTCGCGCTGCTCGCCCTGCTGCTGCCCGGCGTGGCGCTGGCCAAGTCGTCCGACCGCAACCAGCCGATGAACCTGGAATCCAACAGCAACGACTGCAACCTGACCGACGATGCGGGCAAGTGCACGTTCACCGGCAACGTGGTGATCACCCAGGGCACCCTGGTGATCCATGCGGCCAACGCCGATCTGTTCCGCAAGAACGGCGATATCGAACGCGTCGTGCTGACCGGCAAGCAGGCCACGCTGGAGCAGGAAATGGATGACGGCTCCAAGATGAATGCCTGGGCCGACAACATGGATTACAACGTCAACAGCGAAGTGATCATCCTCACCGGCAACTACAAGGTCGAGTCGCCGCGCGGCACCAACAGCGGCCAGAAAATGACCTACAACACGCGCACCGGCAACATGCAGAGCGGTGGCGACGGCACCCGCGTGCGCACCGTGATCCAGCCCAAGAACAAGGGCGCCGCCCCGGCCGCCCCGGCGGCCAAGCCGGCCACGCCCGCGGCCAAGCCTGCCACCCCGCCCGCCGCCGGGAGCAAGAAGTAATGCTCGTCGCCAAAGGCCTGCGCAAGCGCTACAAGCAGCGTGAAGTCGTCAAGGATTTCGGGCTGACCCTGGAGGCCGGTGAAGTGGTGGGCCTGCTCGGCCCCAACGGTGCCGGCAAGACCACCTGCTTCTACATGATCGTGGGGCTGGTCGAGACCGATGCCGGCAGCATCGTGCTGGACGGCAAGGACATCACCAGCGACCCGATGTACACCCGCGCCAAGCAGGGCGTGGGCTACCTGCCGCAGGAACCCTCGGTGTTCCGCAAGCTGACCGTGGCCGACAACCTGCGCCTGGTGCTGGAACTGCGCGAGGACCTGGACAAGGCCGGCCGCGAAAAGGAACTGGCCAGCCTGCTGGACGAACTGCAGATCAACCACGTGGCCGACCAGCTCGGGGCCAGCCTCTCCGGCGGTGAGCGCCGCCGCTGTGAAATCGCCCGCGCGCTGGCGGCCAAACCGCGCCTGATCCTGCTCGATGAGCCGTTCGCCGGTGTCGACCCGATCTCGGTCGGTGAAATCCAGCGCATCGTCACCCACCTCAAGCAGCGCGGGATCGGGGTGCTGATCACCGACCACAATGTCCGCGAAACCTTGGGAATCTGCGACCGCGCGTATATCCTCAACGAGGGCAGCGTGCTGGCACAGGGCGCGCCGGACGAGATCCTGGCCAACGCCGACGTCCGCCGCGTCTACCTTGGGGATACCTTCAAGCTCTGATCCAGCGGCCGCCGCAACGCCTTCCTTCCGTTCGGCACAGGCATGAAAGCACGGCTGCAGACATCGATGGGGCAACACCTGGTCATGACGCCGCAGCTGCGTCAGGCGATCAAGCTGTTGCAGATGTCCAGCGCCGAGCTGGAGCTGGAAATCAACGAGGCGGTGGAAACCAACCCGCTGCTGGACTGGGCCGAGAACGCTGAACCGGCGCTCGAGGCCAGCCCCGGCGAGGACAGTCCCCCGCCCGCCCCCGCCGATACCCATGCCGATGGGGAGCACCAGGTCTCCGCCGGCGACGAGTGGTCGCCCGGCGAAGGCGACTGGACCAGCGGCAGCAGTGGCGGCTCCTTCGACGATGACGACAACGGCAGTGCCGCCGAGCGCGTGGCCGAGACCGAATCGCTGGCCGACCACCTGCTCTGGCAGCTGCACCTGTCGCACCTGTCGGTCCGCGACCGCAGCATCGGCGCGGCCCTGATCGACGCTTTCGAAGAGGACGGCTACCTGCGCGAGCCGCTCACGGCCATCGCCGAGACCCTGCGCCCGGCCATCCAGGCCGACGAGGCCGAAATCCTGACCGTCCTGCACCAGATCCAGCGCTTCGACCCGGTCGGGGTGGGTGCGCGCAGCCTGGGCGAGTGCCTGGACCTGCAGCTGCTGGTACTGCCCGCCGATACCCCCGGCCTGGCCCTGGCCCGGCGCATCGCCGATGGGCCGCTGGAGCGCCTGCCGCGCAGCGGCGTGGCCGGCATCGCCCACGAGCTGCGCGAGCCGCTGGCCGAGGTCGAGGTGGCGGTGCAGCTGCTGCGCTCGCTGGACCCGCGCCCCGGCACCCAGATCGGCGAGCTCTCCCACGACAGCTACGTGGTGCCCGACTGCGTGGTCTGGCGCCAGAATGGCGTCTGGCGCGCGGCCCTGGCCGGCCACGCCGGGCCGCGGGTGGTCATCCACCGCGGCTACGAACAGTTGATCCGCCGCTGCGGGGAGGCCGACGCCGGTTACATGCGCGCCCATCTGCAGGAGGCGCGCTGGCTGCTCAAGGGCCTGGAGGCCCGCGGCGAGACCCTGCTGCGGGTGATGCGCTGCCTGCTCGACCAGCAGGCCGCCTTCCTGGAGTTCGGCGAACAGGCCCTGCGCCCGCTGACCCTGCGGGAAGTGGCCGGCGAGCTCGGCCTGCACGAATCCACGATTTCCCGGGCGATCGCCCGCAAGTACGTGCGCACCCCGCGCGGCACGCTGCCGCTGCGCGCGTTCTTCGCCTCCGGCATCGACACCGACAGCGGTGGCGAAGCCTCAAGTACCGCCATCCAGGCCATGCTGCGCCGCCTGATCGATGACGAGAACCCGCGCAAGCCGCTTTCTGACGCCAAGCTGGCTGACCTGCTCAAAACCTCGGGAATACCGGTGGCGCGACGCACCGTGGCGAAGTATCGTGAAGCCATGAACATTTCCGCCTCGCACGAAAGGGTACGAATCGTCTGACGCTCCACCGCGCCCGGCGGGAAGGTTCATTGGCACATCCGAACAAAGGAGAAACCCGATGCACATCGAGACGTTTGGCAAGGACCACCTTGAGATCACCCCGGCTCTGAACGAGTACGTGGAGACCAAGCTGGAACGGCTGAGGAAGCATTTCGACCAGCACTGCGAGGTCCGCGTGCAACTGTCGATCCGCAAGCCGGAGCACCATGCCGATGCGAGTGTGAATGTTCCCGGGCAGACTCTGCACGCGGACGCCAGCGGCCCCACCATGTATGCGGCAATCGACATCCTGGCCGACAAGCTCGACCGCCTGGTCATCAAGCACAAAGAGAAAAAGCAGCAGCACGCACCGCAACCGCTGCCGGTGGGCGACAATGAGGGCTGATGCCCTCGTTTCCACCCCGACATGCCTCTGACTGATCTTCTGGCGGCCGTCCGCACGCAAGTGCTGCCGGCCGCCGATCGCGACAGCGTGCTGATGGCCGCAGCCCGCCTGCTGGCCTGCCGCGAAGCCAACGCCGAGCTGCTGTACCAGAACCTGTGCCAGCGCGAGACGCTGGGCAGCACCGCGATCGGCCACGGCATCGCCATCCCGCACGGCCGTGCCCCGCTGCTTGAACGCCCCCGCGGCGCGCTGCTGCGGCTGGAATCGCCGGTGGAGTTCGGCGGCGATGAGCCGGTCGATCTGGTCTTCGCGATTGCCGTGCCCGCGCACTACACCCATCAACACCTGATGCTGCTGTCCGAGCTGGCCGAGCTGTTCTCCGAGCCGGCCATCCGCCAGGCGCTGCGCGAAGCGCGCGACGGCGACGCGCTGCGTCGGGTCATCGAATTCCCCCCGCCGGCGAGTGCCGCATGAATACCAGCATCACCGCGCGCGAACTGTTCGAACAGCAGCGCGACCGCCTGAGCCTGCGCTGGGTCGCCGGCCAGCAGGGCGAGCGCCGTGAGCTGGAGGCCGGCAACAAGGTCTCCCGCCGCCCGTCGCTGGCCGGGTACCTCAACGCGATCTACCCCAACAAGGTGCAGATCCTCGGCACCGAAGAGCTGTCCTGGCTGGATTCGCTGGACTCGCGCCAGCGCTGGGAAACGATCGAGCGGATCATGCAGTCCCATCCGCTGGCGCTGGTGATCACCCGCAACCAGTCCTGCCCGGAAGACCTGCGCGCGGCTGCGGACGAATCGCAGACCCCGCTGTGGATCTCGCCCAAGCGTGGCCACGAGCTGCTCAACCACCTCTCCTACCACCTGGCGCGCACGCTGGCGCCGCGGGTGATCCTGCATGGCGTATTCATGGAGATCTACTCCATCGGCGTGCTGATCACCGGCGAAGCGGGCTCGGGCAAGAGCGAGCTGGCGCTGGAACTGCTCAGCCGCGGCCACCGCCTGGTGGCCGACGATGCGCCCGAATTCACCCAGATCGCCCCCGACGTGCTCGACGGCACCTGCCCGGAGCTGCTGCAGGACCTGCTGGAAGTGCGCGGCCTGGGCGTGCTCAACGTGCGCGAGATGTTCGGTGACACGGCTGTAAAGAAGAACAAGTACCTTCGGCTGATCGTCCACCTGACCAAGCCGATGACCGAGCCCACCCCTTACGGCTATGAACGCCTGACCGGCGACTCGGGTACCCGCCACGTGCTGGACCTGGATGTGCCGCTGATCACCCTGCCGGTGATGCCCGGCCGCAACCTGGCCGTGCTGACCGAAGCCGCCACGCGCCTGCACATCCTGCGGACCAAGGGCATCGACCCGGCCGCGATGTTCATCGCCCGCCACAGCAACATGTTGGAACGTCGCACGCCATGACCACCCCCGCCTCCGCCCCGACCGCCGCCACCCTGATCATCGTCAGTGGCCTGTCCGGTTCCGGCAAGACGGTCGCACTGAAGACCTTCGAAGACCTGGATTACTACTGCTCGGACAACCTGCCGATCGACCTGCTGCCGGATTTCGTGCGCAGTCTGCTGGGTGATCCGGGCCGCGAAGCGCCGCGCCGGCTGGCAGTCGGCATCGACGTGCGCGCGCAGAGCGATTTGACCCAGCTCTCGCACTGGCGCGAAGACGCCAAGGCCGCGGGGCTGGATGCGCAGCTGCTGTTCTTCGATGCCACCGATGAAACCCTGCTCAAGCGCTACGCCGACACCCGGCGCCGCCATCCGCTGAGCCAGCTGGGGCTGTCGCTGCCCGAAGCGATCGCCCGCGAGCGTGAACTCACCGCGCCGCTGCGCCGTGCCGCCGATGCGGTGATCGACACCAGCAGCCTCAACGTGCACCAGCTTCGCCGCAAGGTGGTCACCGAATTCGCGCTCGCCCACGGCAACAAGCTTTCGCTGCTGTTTGAATCGTTCGCCTACAAGCGCGGCGTCCCCGCCGAGGCCGACTTCGTGTTCGACGTGCGGGTCCTGCCCAATCCGCATTGGGACCCGGAGCTGCGCCCGCTCTCGGGCCGCGATGCCGGCGTGCGCGAGCACCTGGACGAGCAGCCCGACGTACAGCGCTACGCCGGCCAGCTGGTCGATTTCCTCGACACCTGGCTGCCACGGCTGGGCAATGACACCCGCAGCTATGTCACGGTCGCCTTCGGCTGCACCGGCGGCAAGCACCGCTCGGTCTACATGGCCGAGCGCATGGCCCGCCATGCCCGCGACCAGGGCTGGCCGGAAGTGGCCACGTTCCATCGCGAACTCGACTGAAAACGGCATCGCCGGCGGCCGCCGGCACGTATCGGGGCCGGGCGTGGCGACATGCCTGGCCGAACCTCGACGCGGCCTCTCCCCATCGCCCTGTCCTGCGCCGACCCGGGACAGGTCATCGACACGCTGAACCGCGGAACACAGCAGTCTTTCACGCGTGCTATCGCCAATTCATGTTGACCTGTTAACGTTCGGCAATGACCTGTGGCATTCTCCTCGTAACTCATCCCGGTGTCGGCACGGCCCTGCTGGACGTGGCGACCCGTCTGCTGCGGCACCTGCCGCTGAAGACCGAAGCTTTCGAAGTACCGTTCGACGCAGATATGGACGTCCTGCTCCCGCTCGCCTCGGCCGCCTTGCGCCGGGTGGACAGTGGCCAGGGCGTGCTGATCCTGACCGACCTGTACGGCGCCAGCCCCAGCAATCTGGCCGGGCAACTGGCTCGTCTGGGCACCCCGGCACGCCGGGTTTCGGCGCTGAGCCTGCCGATGTTGATGCGGGTGATGAATTATCCGGAACAGGGACTGGATCAACTGCCTGCCACTGCCGCGGCAGGCACTCGCAATGGAGCGATTGTCGACGATGCTTGAACGTGAACTCACTGTTTCCAACCGCCTGGGCCTGCATGCCCGCGCCACTGCCAAGCTGGTGCAGGAGCTGGCGCCTTTCCGCTGCAACGTGACCATGGCCGCCAAGGGCCGTGAGATCAACGCCAAGAGCATCATGGGCGTCATGCTGCTGGCCGCCGGCCAGGGCACCCCGGTCACCGTGCGCATCGACGGCGAGGACGAAGCCGCCGCGATGGACGCGGTGGTGGCCCTGTTCGAACGGCGTTTCGACGAGGACAACTGAGCATGGGGGGGCAACCGCGACCGGGATCCTCCGCACCGGCCCGGACCGCGTCCGGGGCGATGCTGTTGTCCGGGCACGGTGCCTCGCGCGGCAACGCCCTGGGCCGCGCCCGGGTGCGCCTGCCGCACGCCCTGGAAGTGGCCGAGCAGCGCATTCCGCCGGCCAAGGTCGAGGCTGAACTGGAGCGCCTGCACGTGGCCGTGGAAGCGGCCCGCGGCGAAATGCACGATCTGCGCCAGCGCCTGCATGGCGCGCTCAACCAGGAAGTCGGCGAGTTCCTCGACCTGCATGCGCTGCTGCTGGATGACCCCGAACTGCTGTTCGGCCTGGACGAGCTGATCCGCAGTGGCCCCTACAGCGCCGGCTACGCGCTGCGCGTGCAGCGTGACCGCCTGGCCAAGGTCTTCGATGGCATGGACGATGCCTACCTGAAGAGCCGCATGGACGATCTGGACCATGTGATCGGGCGCATCCATGCCTTCCTGCAGAAGCGCCCGCCGGACGTCAAAGGCATGGCCGGCGAGATCCTGATCTGCGACAACATCGCCCCGTCCGAGCTGGCCCAGCTGCAGGCCCACGGGGTGGTCGGCATCATCACCGCCGGCGGCAGCGCGCTGTCGCACAGCGCGATCCTGGCGCGCAGCCTGCACCTGCCGTTGATCGTCAACGTGCCGAACGTGCTGCAGAAGGTCGCCGATGGCGACGTGCTGATCATGGATGGCAGCGACGGCACGGTGACCATCAACCCGCAGGCACCGGACCTGCGCGATTACCGCGTGCGGCTGCGCGAGCATGCGCGCGAACAGCGCGAACTCGGGCGCCTGCGCACCAAGCCCAGCCGCACCCGCGACAACGTCGACATCGCGCTGCTGGCCAACGCCGAATCCAGCGAAGACGTCACCCAGGCCCATGCGCTGGGCGCGCACGGGCTGGGCCTGTACCGCACCGAATTCCTGTTCCTGCAGCGCAACGAGCTGCCCGACGAGCAGGAGCAGTTCGAGACCTACCGCGATGCCGCGTTGGGCATGAGCGGACGGCCGGTCACCATCCGCACCCTGGACCTGGGCGCGGACAAGGCCGACCGCACCGGGCTGACCCTGAGCAACGAAGAGAACCCGGCGCTGGGCCTGCGCGGCGTGCGCCTGTCGCTGGCGCGGCCGAAGGTGGCCGACACCCAGCTGCGCGCGATCCTGCGCGCCTCGGCCTACGGCAAGCTGCGCATCCTGATCCCGATGGTCAGCACCCGCGAGGAGATCCTCGCCGTGCGCCGGCGGCTGGCCAAACAGGCCGAGCTGCTGCGCGCGGAAGGCCACGAAGTGGCCGAGCACATCCCGTTCGGCGCGATGATCGAAGTGCCAGCCGCCGCGATCGCGCTGGAGAGCTTCATCGATCTGGTCGACTTCCTCTCGATCGGCACCAACGACCTGGTCCAGTACCTGCTCGCCGCCGACCGCAACAACGAGGCGGTCGGCGAGCTGTACTCCCCGCTGCACCCGGCGGTGGTGCGCCTGCTGGCGCATATCCTGCGCACCGGCCAGGCCTACAACATCCCGGTGGCGGTGTGCGGCGAGATCGCCGGCGACCCGCTGATGACGCGTCTGCTGCTGGCGCTGGGGCTGACGGAATTCAGCCTGCACCCGGGCACCCTGCTGGAAGTACGCCGCGCGGTGCGCGACAGCGACCTGTCCGTGCTGCAGGCGATGGCGCCCAAGCTGCTGCAGGCGCGCGACCGGCGTGGCATCGAACGCTGGATCGAAAAGGCCCGGTAGTGCCGGCCGCTGGCCGGCTCCGCATGAACCTTCGGATCGGTATGCGTGGTTGCCGGCCAGCGGCCGGCACTACCGTCGTTGAATGCGTGCGTCCCACGCGCATCGCCGTCTGCGCCCTACCCGATTGACACACAAGCACGCGATAATGACGCGGTGACCACCGCCCATGCCGCATCCTCCACCGGATAGCGGCCTTTTTCTTTTTCCGCAGGAGCTGCGCATGGCCGAAGCCGTACGCCACGACAAGACGGCGCGCCAGCTGCGGCTGTTGTCCGATGCACTGGACAGCGGGCGGTTGGGTCCGGTCCGTCGGTTGGTCAATACCCTGGCGCCGGCGGAAATCGGCAACCTGCTCGAATCGCTGCCCCCGGGCAAGCGCGAGATTGTCTGGGGCCTGGTCGATCCGGAAGACGATGGCGAGGTGCTGGTCCACGTCGGCGAGGAAGTCCGCGAAAGCCTGCTGGCCGACATGGACCCGGACGAGATCATCGCCGCGGTCGAAGACCTGGACATCGATGACCTTGCCGACCTGGTCGAGGATCTGCCGGACACGGTCATCGACGAAGTCCTCAAGTCGATGGACCGCGAGAACCGCGAGCGGCTCGAGCAGGTGCTGTCCTATCCCGAGGACAGCGCCGGCCGCCTGATGAACCCGGACGTGGTGACCGTGCGCGCCGACGTCAACGTCGACGTGGTGCTGCGCTACCTGCGCCTGCGCGGCGAACTGCCCGACCACACCGATCACCTGTTCGTGGTCAGCCGCCGCCATCAGTACCTGGGCCGCCTCTCGCTGGCCGCGCTGGTGACGCATGAGGACAACACCCCGATCAACCGCTTGATCGATGACGAACAGCCGGCGATCGACGTCGGCGAGAGCGCCGATGAAGTCGCGCGCCAGTTCTCCGATCATGACTGGGTCTCCGCCCCGGTGGTGGACGACAACAACATCCTGCTCGGCCGCATCACCATCGATGACGTGGTCGACATCATCCGGTCGCAGGCCGAGCACCAGGCGCTGGGCGCCGCCGGTCTGGACGAAGAAGAAGATCTGTTCTCGCCGATCAAGCGCGCCGTGCGCGGCCGCGTGGTCTGGCTCGGCATCAACCTGTGTACCGCGTTCCTGGCGGCCAGCGTGATCGGCCAGTTCGAGCTGACCCTGCAGAAGGTGGTGGCGCTGGCCGTGCTGATGCCGATCGTGGCCGGCGTGGGCGGCAATGCGGCCGTGCAGGTGCTGACCCTGATGGTGCGCGGCATCGCCCTGGGCCAGGTTGGCCAGAGCAACGCGCGCATCCTGCTGTGGAAGGAATCGCGCGTCGCGCTGATCAACGGCACCCTGATCGGCACCGTGGTCGGCATCATCGCCTACCTCTGGTTCCACAGCTTCCTGCTGTCGCTGGTGATCACCCTGGCGCTGATCATCAACTTCTGCGCCGCGGCCCTGGCCGGCGTGCTGCTGCCGCTGCTGCTCAAGCGCATGAACGTCGACCCGGCCGTGGCCGGCACCGTGGTGGTCACCGCCGTCACCGACGTCATGGGCTTCTTCAGCTTCCTCGGCCTGGCCACCCTGATCCTGCTGCACTGACCCTGGACCCCGCATGGCCGTGACCCTCGACAATTATTTCGTCCCCGGTTGGCGTGACGCGACGTATACCTGCGCTGCCTGCGAATGGCAGGGCAGCGCGCGGCAGATGCCGATGGAACTGCACGAAGACGAAGCCCAGTTCGACTGCCCGCAGTGCGAGAACCCGATCCTGCTGGTGGTCCACCCCAGCCTGGCCCAGGTGCAGGCGGCAGCCGCCGAAGGCCACCCTGAAGCCATCGAACAGCTGGACATCCTCGCCGCGGCGCCGCGCCCGGACTGATGCACTGCAAGATGCTCCGACACGCTACCGGGCCTAGACTGAAATCGATTTCAGACAAGGCACGACAATGGCGCGACGTTGGAGTGGATGGCTGCTGTGGGCAGTGGCGATGATGACGGTAGCCGGCTGCGCGAGCACTCCGGCGGCCTCCGGCGGCCAGTTCGTCGGCCGTGCGGTCAAAGTGGATGGGCAGACCGCGTATTACCAGGTGTTCGTGCCGCGCAATGCAGCGGCCTCACGTGGCGAACTGCCGGTGGTGCTGTTCCTGCACGGCTCGGGTGAACGGGGGCGCGACGGCCGCCGCCAGACCCAGGCCGGGCTGGGGCCATACCTGCGCCAGCACGCCTCCACCTTCCCCGCGCTGGTGGTGTTGCCGCAGACGCCGAATGACCAGGAGTGGTCGGGCGAGAACAACCGCATCGCGCTGGCTGCACTGGATGCCGCCATCGCCGAATTCGGTGCGGATCCACAGCGCCAGTACCTGACCGGGATGTCGATGGGCGGCTACGGCAGCTGGAACATCGCGCTGGCCGAACCGACCCGCTTCGCCGCCATCGTGCCGATCTGCGGCGCAGTGCTGGCGCCGCGTGCAGTGCGCCCCACCCTGTTTGTGGAGGACGTCGCCCACGAGGCCGATCCGTACGCGGCCATCGCCCAGCGCCTGCGCAACGTCCCGATCTGGATGTTCCATGGCGCGCTGGACGACGTGGTGCCGCCGGATGACGACCGCAAGCTGCACGCCGCGTTCCAGCAGGCCGGCGCGAAGGATGTGCGTTACACCGAGTATCCCGACGGCAACCACAACGCGTGGGACGCGACGTATGCCGATGCAGCGATGTGGGAATGGCTGCTCGCGCAGAAGCGGTAATGGCATTTTCGGTAGTGCCGGGGGGGGGGGGGCGGCGCCCCCCCCCCCCCCCCCCCCGCCCCCCCCCCCCCCCCCCCCCCCCCCGCCCCCGCCCCCCCC